>NZ_WWJY01000582.1 GCF_009865405.1 Streptomyces sp. SID3212
GCCCGCGACGAGCTGTGCGCGTCGGCGCCCGAGGCGCTGCTGCTGCACGGGGCGTTCCGGCAGGGCAAGGTGCTGGCGGGCGACCGGTCGCCGTGGCTGGCGGTGGGTCCGGAGCCGGTGGTCGGGGAGCGCGCATACGACTTGGCGCGGTTGGCGCGGGACCGGGTGGAGGACCTGGTGGCGGCGGCCCCCGGCGCGTCGTCTACGCGCCGCCGGGTCCGCCGGCTGGCGGAGTCCCTGGACATGGACCAGGAGCGGCTGCGGGGGTGGGCGCTGTTCCGGGCGGTGGAGTCGGGTGCGCGGGCGGTGGCGGTGGGGCGTCGCCAGGACGCGGAGGTCTTGCTGGAGTACGCGAGCTGGCTGTAGCGGTCCCCCGGCGACCGCGCCGCGCGAGGGTGTCCTCAATCGCCGGACGGGCTGGGGTTGCCCTGCTGCCCAGGCACGGCACGACCCGCCGCGTCCCGCACGCGCTGCGCGCGTTTGTCCTCAAACGCCGGACGGGCTTGATCCACCCCGGCCTGCCCTGTCCCGCACGCGCTGCGCGCGTATGTCCTCAAACGCCGGACGGGCTTGAGTGGTTGCTGAGCCCCAATCTTCCCTGTGGGCCCTGCGAGATCGAAGTTGCCCTCCGGGCACCACCGGCACGGCTGAGCCCGGGGGCACCTCAAGCCCCGCCGGCGATTGAGGCGCGGGGGCCGGGGGCAGAGCCCCCGAAGCAGGTACGCCGGCCGATCCCCGAAGCTGCTCGACACCACCCGCGAGGCTCATGCCCGGAGGGCATATCAAGCCCCGCCGGCGATTGAGGCGCGGGGGTCCGGGGGCAGAGCCCCCGAAGTAGGTGCGTCGGCCGATTCCCGAAGCGGTGCTCGGCAGCGCCGGCGGGGCCCATGCCCGGAGGGCACATTCAGCCCCGCCGGCGATTGAGGCGCCGGGGGCCGGGGGCGGAGCCCCCTAAGTCGGTACGGCAGGCGGCGTTGTGTCGGAGGGGGCCAGGGCGGAGGCCCTGGTCGGGGCCCCAGGGACATCGGGAGAGGCCCCCGCACGCGCTAGGCGCTCAGGCGCGAAACCGCGTCCGCCACCGACAGCTCCTCCTTCTCCCCCGTGCGGCGGTCCTTCAGTTCCACCACGCCCTCCGCCGAACGCCGCCCCGCCACCAGGATGTGCGGTACGCCGATCAGCTCCGCGTCCGTGAACTTCACGCCGGGCGAGACCCCGGCCCGCTCGTCCACCAGCACCCGCAGCCCCGCCGCCGCCAACTGCTCCGCGACGTCCAGCGCCAGTTCCGTCTGGAGCGCCTTGCCCGCCGCGACCACGTGTACGTCCGCCGGTGCGATCTCCTGGGGCCAGCACAGGCCCTTGTCGTCGGCGGACTGCTCCGCCAGCGCCGCGACCGCGCGGGAGACGCCGATGCCGTACGAGCCCATCGTCACGCGCACGGGCTTGCCCTGCTGGCCCAGCACGTCGAGCTGGAAGGTGTCGGCGTACTTGCGGCCGAGCTGGAAGATGTGACCGATCTCGATCGCGCGGTCGAGCTTGAGGCCCGTACCGCACGCGGGGCAGGGATCGCCCTCCTCGACCACGACGACGTCCAGGTACTCGTCCACCTCGAAGTCCCGCCCGGCCACCACGTTGCGCGCGTGCGTGTCGGGCTTGTTCGCGCCCGTCACCCACGCCGTGCCCGCCGCGATCCGGGGGTCGGCGATGTAGCGGATCTTGAGGCCCTGCGGGCCGACGTACCCGCGTACCAGGTCGGGCCGCTCCTCGAAGTCCTCGGCCGTGACGACCTCCACGACCGCCGGCGCGAGGTGCTCGCCGAGCTTGCCGAGGTCGACCTCGCGGTCGCCGGGCACGCCCACCGCCGTGATCTCGCCGTCGATCTTGACGAGCAGGTTCTTGAGCGTCGCGGAGGCGGGCACGCCCAGGTGCGCGGCCAGCGTCTCGATGGTCGGGGTGTCGGGGGTGTCCAGCTCCTCCAGGGGCCCGTGCTCGACGGCCTCGGCGGGCGGGGTGAAGGCGAAGGTGACGGCTTCCGTGTTGGCCGCGTAGTCGCAGTTCGGGCAGTCCACGAACGTGTCCTCGCCCGCAGCCGCCGGCGCCAGGAACTCCTCCGACGCGGACCCGCCCATCGCACCGGACACCGCCGAGACGATCCGGAAGTCGAGGCCGATGCGGGCGAAGATCTTCTGGTACGCGGCGCGGTGCAGCGCGTACGACTCGGCTAGGCCCTCGTCCGTGGTGTCGAAGGAGTACGAGTCCTTCATCTGGAACTCGCGCCCGCGCAGCACACCCGAGCGGGGCCTGGCCTCGTCGCGGTACTTGGTCTGGATCTGGTAGAGCATCACCGGCAGGTCCTTGTAGGACGAGCACTGGTCCTTGACCAGCTGGGTGAAGATCTCCTCGTGCGTCGGGCCGAGCAGGTAGTCCCCGCCCTTGCGGTCCTTGAGGCGGAACAGCAGGTCACCGTACTCGTCCCAGCGCCCGCTCGCATCGTACGGCTCCTTGGGCAGCAGCGCGGGCAGCAGCACCTCCTGGGCGCCGATCGCGTCCATCTCCTCGCGGACGACGCGCGAGATGTTGTCGAGCACCTTCTTGCCCAGCGGCAGCCAGCTCCAGATGCCGGCGGAGGTGCGGCGTACGTAACCGGCGCGGACGAGCAGCTTGTGGCTGAGGGTCTCGGCGTCCGCCGGGTCGTCGCGCAATGTCTTGGCCATCAATCGGGACATGCGCTGGACCTGGGACATGGGGAGCACTCCTGCGTTCTCTCGGCTGATGCCTGGAGGTTAGCCGGGCGGTACCGGCGGGCGGAAATCAGTAAGAGCGGGCTCTCCCGCCAGGACAGGGCCGGGAAGCGCCCTAGGGCCTGCGCAGTGGCAGGTGCGCGCCCATCACCGCGTACGGCTTCGGAGCGCTCGGGAACAGCACCCGCCGCGCGAGATCCTCGTACCCCAGCATGCGGTACAGCCGCCGGGCCGGGCTCTCGATGTCGATCGCCGACAGGATCGACCGGGGCTGGGCCGCGCCGTCGGTGAGGGTGGTGATCAGGGCGCGGCCGATGCCCCGGGCCTGGAAGCCGGGGTGGACGTGGAGTTCGGTGATCACGAACGTGTCGTCCAGCCAGCTGTCGGTGCCCGCCGAGCGGAGGTACGGCTCGACCACCGAGGACCACCAGTGCGCGCGGTCGTTCGGCAGCCCGTACACGAACCCGACGAGGCGCCCGTCGTCCGTGGTCGCGCCGAGCGCGCGGCAGCCGGGGTACATCAGGTGCCGCAGCACGATGTGGCGGCGTACCTCGATCTCGTCGTCGCTGAGCCCGAAGGCGAGCGCCTGCACAGCGAGTGCCTCGTCGACGCGGGCGGCGAGGTCGACCGGGCCCACCTGTACGTCGGGGGTCCGGGGGTTGTCCCCGGGGATGCTCAGCATGGGCCGAACCCTACTGACCGCGGGGCACGCTCAGAACAGCACGCTCATGAACGCGCCGACCTCACGGAACCCGACGCGCCGGTAGGCGGCCCTGGCGGGGGTGTTGTAGTCGTTGACGTACAGGCTCACGACCGGTGCGACGTCGGTGAGCGCGTACCGTACGACGGCGGCCATGCCGGTCTCGGACAGGCCCCGGCCGCGGTGGGCGGGGTCGACCCAGACGCCCTGGATCTGGCAGGCGCGCGGGGTGGCGGCGCCGATCTCGGCCTTGAAGACGACCTTGCCGTCCTCGATCCGGGCGAACGACCGTCCCGCGCCCACGAGTTCGGCGACCCGCGCCTGGTAGAGCAGCCCGCCGTCGCCGGCCAGCGGGGAGACGCCGACCTCCTCGGTGAACATGGCGACACACGCCGGCATGATCACGTCCAGCTCGTCCTTGCGGATCCGGCGGACGAGCGGGTCGGGCGGCACGGTCGCGGGGAGGTGTTCGGTGACCATCAGCGGCTGGTTGGCTCGGACCTCGCGGGCCGGGCCCCAGTTGGGTTCGAGCAGGCGCCAGAGCTGGGTGGTGGCCTCGACGGGCCCGACGATGGAGGAGCAGCGGCGGCCGGTCCTGCGGGCACGGTCGGCGAAGCCGCGTACGGCCTCGGGGGTGGCGCAGATGGGGACGAGGTTGGCGCCGGAGTAGCAGAGCGAGCGCAGGCGCCCGTCCGCGTACCAGCCCCACATCTCGCCGCCGAGGCGCCAGGGGTCGAGCCCGGCGACCTGCACGCGCGAGGTCACGAAGGCGTTCGTGACGGGATCGCTCTCCAGGATGGCGAGCGCCGCGCCGAGTTCGCTGGGTTCGAGGACCCGGGTGGTGGTGTGCGTCAACACGAGGGCCTCACCGAACGGTCTGCTGATCTCCGCACTGTACCTGGCGGCCGGGCGGAGCGCCGCCCCCCGTACAGCGGATCCCGCGGCCCCGGTGGTGCGGGGACGCGGGATCCGGTGGGAGTTCGCGGTGGAGTCCGGAGGGGGTCCGGTGAGGGGAGGGTGCCGGCCGGGTCGGGGCGGGCGGCCGGCCGGTCAGCCGGAGACGGAGACCTCGGGCTCGCCGGAGGGGATGCCGTCGCGCTCCATCTGCTCGGCGATCTTCATCGCCTCTTCGATGAGCGTCTCCACGATCTTCGACTCGGGGACGGTCTTGATGATCTCGCCCTTGACGAAGATCTGGCCCTTGCCGTTGCCGGAGGCGACGCCGAGGTCGGCCTCGCGCGCCTCGCCCGGTCCGTTGACGACGCAGCCCATGACGGCGACGCGCAGCGGCACCTCCATGCCGTCGAGGCCCGCCGTCACCTCGTCCGCGAGCTTGTAGACGTCGACCTGGGCGCGGCCGCAGGACGGGCAGGAGACGATCTCCAGGCGGCGCTGCTTGAGGTTGAGCGACTCCAGGATCTGGATGCCGACCTTGACCTCCTCGGCCGGCGGGGCCGACAGGGAGACGCGGATGGTGTCGCCGATGCCCTCGCTGAGCAGCGCGCCGAACGCGACGGCGGACTTGATCGTGCCCTGGAACGCCGGCCCGGCCTCGGTGACGCCGAGGTGCAGCGGGTAGTCGCACTGGGCGGCGAGCTGGCGGTACGCGTTGACCATCACGACCGGGTCGTTGTGCTTGACCGAGATCTTGATGTCCTGGAAGCCGTGCTCCTCGAACAACGAGGCTTCCCACAGCGCCGACTCGACGAGGGCCTCGGGGGTGGCCTTGCCGTACTTCTTGAGGAGGCGCGCGTCCAGGGATCCGGCGTTCACGCCGATCCGGATGGGCGTCCGGGTCTCCCGGGCCGCCTTCGCGATCTCCTTGACCTTGTCGTCGAACTGCTTGATGTTGCCCGGGTTCACCCGTACCGCCGCGCAGCCTGCGTCGATCGCCGCGAAGACGTACTTCGGCTGGAAGTGGATGTCGGCGATCACCGGGATCTGCGACTTGCGGGCGATGGTCGCCAGCGCGTCCGCGTCGTCCTGCGTCGGGCACGCCACCCGGACGATCTGGCAGCCGGAGGCGGTCAGCTCCGCGATCTGCTGGAGCGTCGCGCCGATGTCCGACGTACGGGTGGTCGTCATCGACTGCACCGACACCGGCGCGTCCCCGCCGACCGCGACCGATCCGACCTGGATCTTGCGGCTGACCCTTCGTTCGGCGAGCTTCGTCGGAACGGCGGGCATTCCGAGAGAAATTGCAGTCATCTGGTGTGCAACCCCAAGGTGTGGTTCAGATGCGGATCGGACTGGGTGGTCGGACCGGCTGGTCGGACTGACCGGCCGGGCGGCCCGGCCGGGCGGGACCGGCGGGCTCCGGAACCCCGAGATTACGCCACGCCGCCACGCCGGGGCACATCGCCGCGAAAAGTCCACCCAAAGGCCAACGGCCGGACACGAAAGGTGTCCGGCCGTGGCGAAGCGGGAGAATCAGCTGATCTTGACGGGGTTGACCACGTCGGCGATCAGGACCAGCACGGTGAAGCAGATGAAGATGCCGGCGACGACATAGGCCACGGGCATCAGTTTCGCCACGTCGAACGGGCCGGGGTCGGGCCGCTTGAAGAGCCGGGCGAGGTTGCGCCTGGCCGCCTCCCACAGCGCCCCCGCGATGTGCCCGCCGTCGAGGGGCAGCAGCGGCAGCATGTTGAAGAGGAACAGCGAGAGGTTGAAGCTCGCGACCACGAAGAGCAGGGTCGCGATCAGGTTCGGCGTCGGCTGGTCGAGGTTCATCACCTCGCCGCTGATGCGGGCCGCGCCGACCACGCCGACCGGGGAGTCGGCCTTGCGCTCGCCGCCGTCGAAGGCCGCGTTCCACAGATCGGGGATCTTGGACGGGAGGGCGACGATCGAGTCGACCCCGTCCTCCAGCATCGTCCCCATCCGGTCGACGGAGTCGGTGAAGGAGAGCGGGACGATCTCCGTGGCGGAGATGAAGCCGAGGTAGCCGGCCGTGACGTAGTCGCCCTCTATGGCCTGGCCGTCGGAGTCCTTCGCGAGGACCTGGTTGGAGACGAGGGTGGCGTGCAGGACCTTCTCCGTACCGTCGCGGTCGACGGTGACGGTGGCGGGTCCGGTGGTCTTCCGGATCAGGTCGGAGAGCGCCGACCAGTCCTTGACGGGCTGCCCGTTGAACGCCACGATCCGGTCGTCGGTACGGAGTCCGGCGGCGTACCCGGGTGACACGGGGTCGCCCTTGGCGCACGCCTCGCGGTTCTCGCTCTGTTCGATGACGCACTTCGGGACACCGGCGACCTTGGTGGTCTGGGTCGCGAAGCCGAAGCTCATGGACACGCCGAGGAAGATCGCGACCGCGAGGATCAGGTTCATGAACGGGCCCGCGAACATCACGATGACGCGTTTCCACGGCTTGCGTGTGTAGAAGAGGCGCGTCTCGTCGCCCGGCTCCAGCTCCTCGAAGGCCGCGGAGCGCGCGTCCTCTATCATCCCCCGCCACGGCGAGGTGGACCTGGCCTCGATACGGCCCTGGGCGTCGGGCGGGAACATGCCGATCATGCGGATGTACCCGCCGAGCGGGATCGCCTTGAGGCCGTACTCGGTGTCGCCCTTCTTGCGTGACCACACCGTCGGCCCGAAGCCGACCATGTACTGGGGCACGCGGATGCCGAAGAGCTTGGCCGTGGAGAGGTGGCCGAGTTCGTGCCACGCGATGGAGATCAGCAGTCCCACGGCGAACACGGCGATGCCGAGAATCGTCAACAGGATCGTCATGCGCGAGCCTCCGCTGTCGCCTTTACCGCGAGTTCCCGGGCCCGGGCACGGGCCCAGGTCTCCGCTTCAAGGACGTCCGGCACGGTGAGCGAGGTTCCCGTGAGGGGATTCCCGTGCTCCGCGACGACCTCGGTGACCGTGTCCATGATGCCGTTGAACGGGAGCCGGCCCCCCAGGAAAGCGTCCACGCACTCCTCGTTCGCGGCGTTGAACACCGCGGGAGCCGTACCCCCGAGCGTACCGACGTGCCGGGCCAGCCCGACCGAGGGGAAGGCCTCGGTGTCGAGCGGGAAGAACTCCCAGGCCGACGCCTTGGTCCAGTCGAAGGCGGGGGCCGCGTCCGGGACGCGCCGGGGCCAGCCGAGTCCCACGGCGATCGGTCCGCCCATGTCGGGCGGGGTGGCCTGGGCGAGGGTGGAGCCGTCGGTGAACTCCACCATCGAGTGGACGTACGACTGCGGGTGGACGACGACCTCGATCCGTTCGAACGGGATGTCGTACAGCAGATGTGCCTCGATGACCTCAAGACCCTTGTTGACGAGGGTCGCCGAGTTGATCGTGATCACCGGCCCCATGGCCCAGGTGGGGTGGGCGAGCGCGTCCTTGGGGGTGACGTCCGCCAGCTCCGCTCTCGTACGGCCCCGGAAGGGTCCGCCGGAGGCCGTCACGACCAGCTTGCGGACGTCGGCGCGGGTGCCGGCGGCCAGGGCCTGGAAGAGCGCGGCGTGCTCGGAGTCGACGGGGATGATCTGGCCGGGTCTCGCCACCGCCTTGACCAGGGGGCCGCCGACGATCAGCGATTCCTTGTTGGCGAGGGCGAGGGTGCGGCCGGCTTCGAGGGCGGCCAGGGTGGGGGCGAGGCCGATGGAGCCGGTGATGCCGTTGAGCACGGTGTGGCAGTCGGACGCGGCGAGCTCGGTGGCGGCCTCCGGTCCCGCGAGGATCTCGGGGAGGGGCTCGCCCGGTCCGTACTCCGCCCGCAGGGCCTCTCTGAGCGCGGGCACGGTGTCCTCGCGCGCGACGGCGACCGTACGCACTCCGAGCCGCCGCGCCTGTCCGGCGAGCAGCGCCACCCGGCCGCCCGCGGCGGACAGCGCGGTGACGCGGAAGCGGTCGGGGTTGCGCAGGACCAGGTCGATGGCCTGGGTGCCGACGGAGCCTGTCGAGCCGAGGACGACGATGTCCCGGCGGCCTTCTGCCGTGTCGAAGGCGATGTGCGGGTCCGCGAGAGGGGCTGGGCTGTCGCTCATGGGCCCCATTCTTGCCCCATCGACGCCGTGTCAGGACAGCGCGCCCCTCCACACGACCGAATCAGGACCCGCGGACGCCGGTCAGGAGGCGTCGAACTTGGCCCACTGGGCGCGGATCACGTCGACGGGCACCGCGCCGGCGTCCTTCGTCCCGATGTCCTTCGTGCCGGTGGCCTTCGTGCCGGTGACCTCGGCGCGGAAGGAGAGCGTGGTGGGGCCGGATCGTACGACGGTCAGGTATTCGTACAGCTTCTTCTTGCTCTTCTCGCTCTTCCCGCTTTCCCCGCTCTTCTCGCCCCGGACGTCGCGGATCGTGAAGCGGTACGCGACGGAGTCGTCCCCCAGATGCGGCGGCTTGACGGTTTCCACGGCGAGGTATGTCGCCCGCACGAGGGAGAGCCGGTCCTCGGTGAACCCGCCGGCGCAGGCGCGGGCCGCGGTGGTGAGGGCCTTCATCACGCGGGCGGCGCCCTGTCCCGCGTACGAGCGCAGCCGGACGTCCACGGTGACGCCCAGCGTCTCGCGGGGGTCCTCGGCCCGGCGGCCGACCTCGGCGGCGGGGCGGAATCCGCTGACGCCGGGGGCGAGGCTGACGAGGGGCTGGCAGACGGCGGGGGCGGCGGTGTAGTCCGTGTCGAGGGGCCCGCCGAGGGGGTACGTGGACACGGTGTAGACGCCTGCCCGTTCGCCGTCGGAGAGGGCGGCGGCGGTCAGTTGGCGTTCGGTGCGGGGCGGCGGGCCCGCCGGGGAGGCGGCGGGGGACGGCTTGTTGTCGGCCGTACCGCCGCCGGTGCATCCGGCGACGCCGGCCAGGACGCTCACGGCGAGCAAGGCCGCCGCCAGGCGGTCGCGGACCGGTCCCCGCCCGCGCCCGCCGCGTTTCTCTGCCCCGACCATGCGTCTCCCCCTGCTGTGTTGATCACGACGACCGAGGCTCGATTGTGCGGCACGGGGGCGGCCGGCTCACAACCCGGCGTCAGGAGCCTCGCGGGGCAGCGCGGTGTAGCGGTGCTCCAGGACCACGCGGTAGCCCGACACGTCGTACAGGCCCATCGCGACGGTGTTCCCGCCGAACACGTTGAACATCAGCACCGAGTCGCCCGCGCCAAGGGTCTCGTTCTCGGCGACCGCCATCGACGCGTGGCCGAACCCCTCGCCCCGCCGGTTCTCGTCGATCTCCAGCGAGAAGCCGAAGGTCACCCCCGGGAGGTGGTGGTGCTTGAGCCAGAGGGTGCCGACCGGGGCGCCCGCCGCCTCCAGGACGACGATGTTGTGGTCGGGGGTGGCCGGTCCGGCGGGCAGGAGGTCCGCGAAGTCGCGGTCGGACTTGGCCCGCGCCTCGTCGGGGGTGAGGGACCCGGAGCGGACGATGTCGGCGACGTACTCGTCCTTGCCCGCCACCAGCCAGGGGCCGTACTCGTCCGCCGTCATCGGGCGGGAGGTGAGGGCGGGCCCGGCCGCGCGGCCCGGCGTGGCTTCACGGGCCGGGGTTGCCTCGGGAGGTGGCGTGACGTCCCGGGCCGGCCCGGCGAGGTGGCGCAGGCGCGTCTGGCCCCGGACGGAGTAGTGCGCGAACAGCGGGTCCGCCTCGGTGAGTTGTACGGTCAGCCGGGTGGCCCCCGCCGCCGCGCATCGGTCCTCGGCCCACGTACGGGCGGCCTCGCCGTGTCCCCGCCCCCGGTGCGCGGGATCGATCCAGAGGTCCACGATCCGGCCGGTGAGGGCGGAGCCCGGCTCGTCCTCGTCGAGGGACACGGCGACCCAGCCCACCGTCCCGCCGCCGTCCGAGGTCAGTTCGGCGACCGTGCGCCGGGCCTCGTCGGCCCGGACCTCCTCGATACGGCGCTCCGCGGCGGCGGCCGGATGCCCGGCGGAGTCGTACGCCGCGCGCAGCCGCCGCTCGAAGCCCTCCTGCCAGCGGGAAGGGTCGTGCACCAGGCCGAAGTCCGTCATCGCGTCACCCTGTTCATCGCCGAGCCCTCATGTCCGCCGCCGCGCCCCTGGCCCGGAAGTCCGCCGAGACGATACGCGGTCGGCGGGCGCGCTCCCAGCGGTTTTCGGGGCGGGGGGCGGGGGTC
>NZ_WWJY01000583.1 GCF_009865405.1 Streptomyces sp. SID3212
TGGCCCAGGGCCAGTAGCGCGCGGGCCAGCGCCGCCGCGCCGCCCCTGTTCTCCGGCAGTACGGCGTCGGCGCGCAGGCTCCGGTGCCGGCTGACGACCGCGACCCGGCCGCCCGCGCGGACGTACGGGGCGAGTTCGGCGTCCAGGGTGCGTTCCCAGGCGCGGTCCTCGAAGCCCGAGCCGATCAGCAGGATGGCGCGGGCCCGTTGGGCGCGGAGCATGGAGACGTACGCGATCTCCCTGGCCGGTTCCCGGAAGGTGCTGGCGAGCATCACCAGCACGTCCTGCTCGGCGGCGGCCCGCATCACGCCGCCGGCGATCGCGGCGAAGTAGGGGTCGCCCACGTCGTGGCAGATCACGCCGACGGTGTTGCCCGCCGCGCCGGCCAGCGCCTGGGCATGGGCGTTGGGGATGTAGCCGAGGAGATCGGCGGCGGCCCGTACCCGCAGGCGCAGTTCCTCGCGGACGCGGGTGGTGCCGTTCAGGGCCCGGGAGGCGGTCGCCAGGGAGACCCCGGCGCGGCGGGCGACGGCATCGAGGGTGACATGGGCGTGCGCGGCGAGCGGTTCCGGTCTGCGTGCTTCCCGTTCACTCAACTCGACCCCCGGAATTTAGGGACGACCTATTGACCGTATGGACGGAGAGTCATTAGCGTGGCGATCACCGTACCAGAAAGCGCTTTCTGAAAGCGCTTAGCTCTTGTAACTGCCCGGATCACCCGAGGAGTTCACTGTGAGCCAGAGCCAGTCTCCCAGCGCGAGTCCGAGTCAGGTGCAGAGCGACGGCCCGGGTCGGTTCGGGAAGAGCGGATCCGGTGCGTCCGGCGTGTCCGGTGTGTCGGCGCGCGACCGGCCGGGGGCGGGTGAGCGGCTGGCCCGGGTGGTGGACGCGGGCTGGCGGCCCGCCGTCCTGCTGGTCGCCTGTTTCGCCGCCTGGTGGATCGTCGCGGCGGCCGAGCTGGTGGAGCCGTACCTCGTCCCGTCGCCGGGCGCCACCCTGGACGTCCTCACCGGCAAGACGAGTTACCTCTGGCAGCACACGTGGGTGACGACCTACGAGACCCTGCTCGGCTTTGTGATCGCCGTCGCGGTGGGTGTGCTGGCGGCGGTGGTGATGGTCTACTCGTCGACCGTCGAGAAGACGCTCTACCCGATCCTGCTCTTCGCCCAGGTCGTGCCGAAGATCGCCGTCGCCCCGCTGTTCGTGGTGTGGCTCGGCTTCGGCATCACACCGAAGATCCTCATCGCCGTGCTCATCGCGTTCTTCCCCGTGGTGATCTCGATGGTCACCGGGCTCAAGGCGGTTGACCCGGAGATGCTCCAACTCTCCGCGACCATGGGGGCGAAGCCGTGGCAGACCTTCGTGAAGATACGGTTCCCGGCCTCGCTGCCGCACCTGTTCTCCGGGCTCAAGGTCGCCGTGACCCTGGCCGTGACGGGGGCGGTCGTGGGTGAGTTCGTCGGGGCCAACGAGGGGCTCGGCTATGTGATCCTCCAGGCGAACGGGAACCTCGACACGCCGATGCTCTTCGCGGGGTTGCTGGTCATGTCACTGATCGGCGTGGTGCTCTTCGTCCTGGTCGAGATCGCCGAGAAGCTGTTGCTGCCCTGGCACGCCAGCCGCCGGGACGTGGGCGCGACCACGGCGTTCTGATTCGTACGGCGTACCGCCCCGGTCCCGCACGCCCACCGTTGCCTCCCTCGCCACCGCTTCCTCACCGCTGCTTCCCCCACCGCGTACCGATCCGCCCGACTCCGTCCAGTGAAGGGCCTCGCCATGCACGCGCGCAGACTCATGACCGGCCTCGTACCGCTGCTCCTGGTGGCGACCGTCACCGCCTGCGGTGACGACGGACCGGCGACCACGACCAGTGACTCCGGCAAGAAGCTCGACAAGGTGACGCTGACGCTCAACTGGTACCCGTACGGCGAACACGCGCCGTTCTACTACGGCAAGCAGCAGAAGATCTTCGAGAAGCACGGCATCGATCTCACCATCCGGGCCGGCCAGGGCTCGCAGAAGACGGTCCAGGCGACCGGCGCGGGTCAGACGGACTTCGGCTGGGCCGACACGCCGGCGCTGCTCAGCGGGGTCGACCAGGGCGTCAGGGTGAAGAGCCTCGGGGTGTTCCTCCAGACCACGCCGTCGTCCGTGCAGTACTTCGCGGACCAGAAGGTGAGCGCGCCGGCCGACCTCAAGGGCAAGACGATCGCGGGCACGGCGGGGGACGCGCTCAGCAAGACCTTCCCGATCTTCCTGGAGAAGAACGGTCTGGACGAGTCGGACGTCAAGATCCAGAACACCGATCCGGCGGGCAAGATCGCCGCCGTGATCTCGGGGAAGACGGACGCCCTCCTCGGGTACGCGAGCGACCAGGGCCCGACCATGCAGGACAAGGCGAAGAAGCCGGTGTCCTACCTCCGCTTCTCCGAACACGGCCTGAACTTCTACTCCAACGGCCTCATCACGGGCCAGAAGATCCTCTCGGGGAGGAGCGAACTCGCCGGGCGGATGGCCCAGGCGGTCAGTGAGGCGTGGGCGGCGGCGGAGAAGGCGCCCGAGCCCGCGATCGCCGCGATGCACGGCGCGTCGGAGCAACTGCCCCCGCACACCGTCCTGTCCGAGCAGTTCAAGACGACTCTCACCCTGCTCCACACCGACGCGACCGACGGCAAGGCGCCCGGGGTGAACACCGATGCCGACTGGCAGCAGACAATCGACGTCTTCGCCGAGGCCGGGCTGGTGAAGAGCCCGAAGGCGGTTTCGGAGTACTGGGACAGCGGCACGGCGCTGAAGGGATGACGATGGCCTCGGATGCGACGCTCCGGAAAGCGGGCGCGACGGACGGGACGCGGGCGGCGGCGGGCACGGGTGCGGGCGCGGGCGCGGGCTCGGCCGGTACGGCTCCGGCGGTGGGACTGTCCGGCGTCTCCGTCCGCTTCCGTACGAAGAACCGCGACGTCACCGCCCTGCGCGACGTCTCGCTCGACGTGGCGGCGGGGGAGTTCGTCGCCCTGGTCGGCCCCTCGGGCTGCGGCAAGTCGACACTGCTCAAGCTGGTCGCGGGCCTCCTCGACCCGTCCGCCGGGTCCGTACGGCTGCACGGCGAGGAGGTCCGCGGTCCGCGCCCCGACATCGGGTACGTCTTCCAGCGGGCGGCGCTGCTGGAGTGGCGCAGCGCCCGGCGCAACATCCTGCTCCAGGCGGAGATGCGCCGGATGCCGGCGGCGGCGGCGCGCCGACGGGCGGACGAACTCATCGAGATGACCGGGCTGACCGGCTTCGAGGACGCGTATCCGCACGAGTTGTCGGGCGGGATGCAGCAACGGGTGGCGCTGTGCCGGGCGTTGCTGCACAAACCGCCGGTCCTGCTGATGGACGAGCCGTTCGGCGCGCTCGACGCGCTCACCCGGGAGCAGATGAACCGCGAACTGCACCGGATCTGGCACGAGACGGGTACCACCGTGCTGCTGGTGACCCACTCCATCTCGGAGGCGGTCTATCTCGCGGACCGGGTGGTGGTGATGAGTCCACGGCCCGGCACGGTCACCGAGATCATCGACGTGGGGCTCCCGGCGGAACGCGACTACACGGAGACGCTGGGCCGCGCCGAGTTCCGCGAAGCGGCGTCCAGGATCAGGGCGTTGCTGGGCGCGGCCTCCGCGGCGGACTGAGCGGGGACGCCGTCCGGCGCGCGCCTCCCAGGCGTCGGAATCCCGGATCTGGGATATCCTCCCGGATGTGAGAGAAGAGGATGCCGGACCCGGGACCGACCGGGTCGATGTGTTGCTCGCCGCGCGCCTGGCGGAGCTGCGGAACGAACGGGGCTGGTCGCTGGAGGAGTTGGCGCGGCGCAGTGGTGTCAGTCGCTCCACCCTGTCGCGGGCCGAGCGGCGCGAGATCAGTCCTACGGCCTCGCTGCTCGGGCGGCTCTGCGCGGTGTACGGACGTACTCTGTCGCAGCTCCTCAGCGAGGTGGAGACCGAGCCCGCGCACCTGGTGAGGGCCGGCGTCCAGACCGTGTGGACCGACGAGGCCTCCGGCTTCGTACGCCGGTCGGTGTCGCCGCCGCAGGCAGGGCTGCGGGCCGAAGTGGTCGAGGGCACGCTGCGGCCGGGCGCGGACCTCTCGTACGACCGGCCGCCCGTACCCGGCATGGAGCAGCACATCTGGGTGCTCGACGGATCCGTCGAGATGACGGTGGACGGTACGGCGCACACCCTGCGCGCGGGCGACTGCCTCCGGACGCGGCTCTGGGGCCCGACACGCTTCCGCTGCCTCGGGCCGGAACCGGTCAGGTACGCCGTGGTGGTGGTCCTGCCATGACCACCGGCCCCGGCACGGTCAGCGAAACCCTCGGCGCCGACGAACTGCTCGACCGCCTCGACACCCTCGCCGATCTCCTCGTCGACACCGTCGCGGGCGGCGCCTCCGTCGGCTTCCTGCACCCGCTGGACCGTACCGCCGCCCTCGCCTGGTGGCGGGCACAGGCCGGTGCCGTCCGGGCGGGGGAGCTGTCCGTACGGATCCGCCGGGACGGTGAACGTGTCCTCGGCACGGTCGCCGTGGCGTACGCCGACAAGCCCAACGCCCGCCACCGCGCCGAGATCCGCAAACTCATGGTCCACCGCGACGCGCGCGGGCGCGGTCTCGGGCGCGCCCTCCTGGCCGACGCCGAGACGGCGGCGGCCGAGGCCGGGATCACCCTGCTGCTGCTCGACACCGAGACGGACAGCCCCGCCGAGACGCTGTACCGCTCGGCGGGGTGGACCGTGCTCGGTGTGGTCCCCGGCCACGCCGAGGACCCGGGCGGGACGCTCCGCCCGACCACCTTCTTCTACAAGGGACTTGGCGCCGAGCTCAGTACCGCAGCCGGGACAGGTACCGGTAGCTGTTCCGCGCGCTGACGAACGGGTCCGGCGGGGAGTCGTGCTCCACGAGCCACTGCTTCACACCCCCGCTGCGCGCCGTGTCGAACATGGCCGGGAAGTCCAGCACGCCGGAACCGACGTCCTCGAAGCCGCCGTTGGGCGCCATGTCCTTCACGTGGAGTGCCGGGAAGCGGTTCCGGTGCTCCACGAACAGCCGGCCCGGATCGTCCCCGCCCTTCGCCGCCCAGTACAGGTCCAGCTCGAACCCGACCAGGTCGGGATCGGTCTCCCTGAGCAGGATGCCGTACAGGTTCTCGCCGTCGACCACCACATGGTCGGCGTCGTGGTTGTGGAAGAGCACCTTGAGCCCGGACTCCCTGGCGAGGAGCCCCGCCTTGTTCAACTGCCGTGCCGCTTCCCGGTATCCGGCCGGGGAGTGCAGCTCGGCGGGCAGGCTGGGCACCACGACCCAGCGCCCGCCGAGCGTCCTGACGTCCTCGATCGCCTGCGGCAGACCGCTGCCGGCGACCGTGCCGTACCCGACGTGTTCGAGGACCGCCTTGAGCCGGGTCTCGTCCAGCATCCGCCGGATGTCGGCCGCGCTGTACCCGTGCCTGCCGCTGACCCCGACCGTCGCGTAACCGATCCGCGCCAGCCGTTCCAGCGTGCCCTTGAAGTCCGTCGCGAGGGGCGTGCGCATCGTGTAGAGGTGCATGCCGATCCCGGACGGCGGGATGCGCCGGACGCACCGGCGGGAGGCGGACGAGGGGGAGGCGGCCGGGGCCGCCGAGGCCGTCCCCGTACCCGCCGCCGTGCCGGCCCCCAGGGTGGCCAGGCCCACCGCCGTACCCACCGCTCTGCCCAGGAAGGAGCGCCGTGTGCCGGTCATCTCAACTGTCCTCTCCGCCTGCGTCGATCCGGACCGCGCCTGTGGTGGTGTCGCCCTTGTCGTCCGTGACGGTCAGGTGCGCCGTGTACGGACCCGGCCGTGCGTACGTGTGGCGTGCGGTCGGGCCTTCCGTGCCCGTCGCCTTGGTGTTGTCGCCGAAGTCCCAGTGGTAGGAGGCGATCGTGCGTCCCGCCGCCGGGGCGACCGTGCTGCCGAGCTGGAGGGTGAGCGGATCGGTGGCGCTCACGGGCGCCGCCGTCACGGTGACCTTCGTCGCCGGTTTGGCCTCCACACCCGGGCCGTTGAAGTGCAGCCAGTCCACGGCGAAGAGGTCCGCCTTCTCCGCCGACCACTCGGGGTTGACGAACACCGCGTACATCTTCACGGTGGTGCCCACCGGCCGGAGGTTGACGCTGGGCGACACGACGTTGCCCCAGCCGCCGGTGTTCGGGACGGTCACCGTGCCCATCAGCGGCCCGGTCGGTGAGCCGTTGCGGAACTCGATCTTCCCGCCGATACCGCCCGAGGCCGCGCCCACCGTGACGGACGTGACGCCCTTGAGGTTGACCGGCGAGAACGCGATCCAGTCGCCGTCCTCGATCTCGGTCAGCCGCTTGCCGCCCGACGCGTCCGCCCGGTCACCCGTCACCGCACCGCCGTTGGCGCCGCCGGTCTCGGTACGGTGCTCCGCCTCGCGGAACGTCGTGCGCAGCGTCAGCGCGGACGAACCGGTCAGCGCGGGCACGTCGCCGGCCCCGCTGTCCGTGTACGTGGCGGTGATGCCGTAGTAGAGATTCTGGCCGGGGCCGTGGCTGTCCCCGGCGTCCGTCACGATCTCGCCCGCGCAGCCCGTGTAGTTGTCCAGCGGATGCAGATGGCTGTCGTGCCCGAGCTGCGACTGGACGACCACGCGGGAGCAGTCGATCGCTCCGTCCTCGCCGGTCTTCCCGTCCTCGCGGTCCTTCACCTTCACCGTGAACGGGATGGTGTCGCCGAAGCTGAACATCCCGCCGTCCGGCGGCTGTTGGACGGTCACCACCGGCCGGGTGTTGCCGACCGTGATGTCCTGGACGGAGTTCGCGGTGAGGCCGCCGGGTCCGGTGACCGTCAGCCGCGCGGTGAACTGCCCCTCGGTCCGGTAGACATGGGAGGGATTCGCCTGTGTGGAGTCGGTGGTGCCGTTCCCGTCGAAGTCCCACGCGTACGTGGCGGGCAGATCACCGGGAACACCGGAACCCGCGCTGGAGAAGGTCACCTTCAGAGGGGCGACGCCGCTGTCCGGGGTCGCGGTGGCCTTGGCCGTGGGCAGCCGGTTGTCGCCGACGTGGTCGATACGGTAGATGCCCGAGCCCTCGTTGGTGCCACCCCGGCCCGTACCGCTGCCGAGCCCGAAGTCGATGACGTACAGCGCGCCGTCGGGGCCGAAGTCGGCGTCGAAAGGCTGGTTCCACTTCATGTCGGCGAACACGCCGTTGATGGACTGGAGATCACCCGCCTTCACCGGCGCGAACCGCGGATCCTTGAACGTCTGGTCCTTCTCCTGGAAGGAGAAGGTCTTGAACCAGGTCCTGGTCAGCTCGTAGTTGAACCACTTCCCCTCGAAGTACTCGGGGAACTTGGCCGGGTTGGGGTTCGCGGGGTCGTAGTCGTAGACGGGGCCGCTCATCGGCCCCGCGCCGCCCGTGCCCAGTTCGGGGAACTGCGCCGACGCGGAGTAGGCGTACCAGACCGTCGCGGGCTTGGCCGGCGGCAGGTCGCGCAGACCGGTGTTGTACGGCGAGTCGTTCACGAGCTTGCCGCAGTCGAACGTGGCGCCCGACGTCCTGGTGGCGAAGTCGTAGTCGTTGAACGGGGTGTTGTTGCCCGTGCAGTACGGCCACCCGTAGTTCCCCGGCTCGGTGATCCTGCTGTACTCGACGGTCCCCTCCGGACCCCGGTCGGCGACGGCGGCGCGCGCGTCGGGGCCGTAGTCGGCCACCATCAGTGCCCCGCTGCGCGGGTCGGTGGTGATCCGGAACGGGTTGCGCATGCCCATCGCGTACACCTCGGGGCGCGTCTGCTCCGTACCGGGAGCGAAGAGATTGCCCTCCGGGACCGTGTACGTACCGTCGTCCTCGGGCGTGATCCGCAGGATCTTGCCGCGCAGGTCGTTCGTGTTGCCCGAGGTGCGCTGGGCGTCCCAGGCGCGGCGGCCCTCGCGTTCGTCGATCGGCGTGAAGCCGTCGGAGGCGAACGGATCGGTGTTGTCGCCGGTCGCGATGTACAGGTCACCGTTCTTGTCGAAGGCGATCGAGCCGGCCATGTGGGAGTTGGCCCGGCCCTCGTCGCGCTGGGTCGGGACGGTCAACAGCCGCTTCTCGGAGCCCGGTTCGACGGTGTTCCCCGTCACGGTGAAGCGCGACAGGTTGAGCTGTTTCTCGGTCTTGTCGGAGTTCAGCAGATAGAGCCAGTTGTTCGTCGCGAAGTCCGGGTCGAGCGCCAGGCCGAGGAGGCCGTCGGACTGGCTCGTCATCTCCGGCGTGTACGCGAAGTCCAGGGCGGTCGAGACCTTCAGGGTCTTCTGGTCGATCACCTTGAGCTTGCCGGTGCGCTGGATGAAGAACAATCGGCCGTCCGGGGCGACGGCCAGCTCGAAGGGGTCGGCCAGATCCTCCGTGGCCAGCGCGGTCCGCTGGAAGGAACTGGTCTTCGTGGCCGTGCAGTCGCCCGGCTTGTTGCCCGCCGCCCACTGGATGCCGCCGAGGAGGTGCTTGCGGAAGGCGTCCTCCTGGAAGGCGGACGCGTCGTGGCCGCCCGCGGTGAACCAGGAGCGCCCGCCGTCGTAGTTCTGGCACCAGGACCAGGGGTGGTCGACGCCCTCGTCCAGACCGGTGATGCCGTCGTTCACCTTGATCTGGGCGAGTGTGTGGACCTTGCCGGTCGGATTGGTGCGCCAGTTGTACCACTCCTCCGTGCGCTCCCACAGCTCGGGAAGCCCCTTGGTGGAGGGGTGGGCCTGGTCGAGCACCTTGACGCGGCCGGTCTGGACGGCGGGGTGCTTGTCGAAGATCGCGCCGACCAGCCCCTCGTACCACCCCCAGTCGCGCTCACTGGCGGAGGCGGCGTGCAGGCCGACCCAGCCACCGCCGGCGCGGACGAAGCCCTGGAGCGCCGCGCGCTGCGGGGCGTCGAGCAGATCCCCGCTCTCCGGGGTGGAGTTGGTGTTGTTGAAGACGATCGCCTGGAACCGGGCGAGGTTGGCCGTCGTGAAGGCGGTGGCGTCGGTGGTGGCCTCGACCTCGAAGCCGTTCTCGGTGCCCAGCTGCCTGACGGCCTCGACCCCGGCGGGGATCGAGTCGTGCGAGAAGTTGGTGACCTTGGAGAAGACCAGGACGCGGAACGGCGCCGCGTCGGCCTCGGGCGGCGAGGCCATCCCGAGCCCGAGGACGAGTGCCAGTAACGCGGTGATCACAAGAAAGGGCGACGAGGTTCTCATGGGCGCTCCCGGGTGCTGGTGGGGCCGGCGGGTTAGAAAGCGCTTTCTGGAGTACGTCGCACAGCGTAGGTGGCGGTATCACAAGGGGTCAATGGGTCGGACGGGGCAGGGTGTGGCGCGGTCTTCACGGCCTGTTCGCCCGCCGGACGGGTTGATCGAGCCCGTCCGGCGCACGTTCACCCCCACCCCGCCGTACGGCGCTACGCCGCGTCGAGCTCCGCCAACTCCGCGGCCGTCAGGGTCAGATCGGCCGCCTCGACCGAGTCGCGGACCGTCGCAGGCCGGCTGGAGCCCGGAATCGGGATCACCGTGGGGGACTTGGCCAGCAGCCAGGCCAGACAGACCTGGTGCGCGCTCACCCCGTGCGCCTCGGCCACCCGGGCGAACGGGGCGAACTTCGACCCCAGTTCACCGGCCCGCGAGATGCCGCCGAACGGGCTCCACGGCAGGAACGCGATACCCAGCTCCGCGCACAGCTCCAACTCCGGCTCGCTGGAACGGAAGGCGGGCGAGAACTGGTTCTGCACGGAGACCAGCCGGCCGCCGAGGATGTCGTTGGCCTGCCGGATCATCTCCGGGTCCGCGTTGGAGATGCCCGCCTGCTGGATCTTGCCCGCGTCCAGCAGATCGCGGATCGCGCCGACCGACTCCGCGTACGGCACCTTCGGGTCGGGGCGGTGGAACTGGTACAGCCCGATCGTCTCCACCCCCAGCCGGCGCAACGACGCGTCGCACGCCGCCTTGAGGTACTCGGGCGAGCCGTTCAGCGTCCACGAACCGTCCCCCGGACGCAGATGGCCGCCCTTGGTGGCGACGAGCACCTCGCCGCCCCGGTCGTGGGACGCGAGCGCCTTGGCGATCAGCGACTCGTTGTGCCCGACCTCGTCGGCGTACAGGTGGTAGGCGTCGGCGGTGTCGATCAGCGTCACACCGGCGTCCAGCGCCGCGTGGACCGTGGCCACCGAACGGGTCTCGTCCGGCCGGCCCTCGATGGACATGGGCATACCGCCCAGACCGATCGCGCTGACGTCGACGGTCCCGATGCGGCGAGTCGTCATGGTGGGGGAGCCCTTCTGCTGCGGGGTCCCGCCGGTTCCGGCGGGACGTACACACCTTGGCAACCGTTCCACCGGGGCGTCCAACAGAAGAAAGCGAACACATTCAGCACGTACGCTTCTGAATCGTGGAACTCAGGCATCTCGAATACTTCGTCGCCGTCGCGGAGGAACGTCACTTCACGCGAGCGGCCCACCGGCTCATGGTCTCCCAGTCGGGACTCTCGGCCTCCGTCAGGGCCCTGGAACGCGAGCTGGGGGCCCCGTTGTTCGTACGCAGCACCCGCCGCGTCGAGCTCACCGGCGAGGGGCGCGCCCTCCTGGTGGAGGCCCACCGCGCGCTCGCCAGCGTACGCGCGGGCAAGGAGGCGGTCGCGGCGGTCCAGGGTCTCCTGCGGGGCACGCTGGCCGTCGGCACCGAGCAGTGCGTCACCGGCGTGCACGTGCCGGGACTGCTCGCCCGGTTCCGGTCCGAGCACCCGGACGTGGAGGTACGGCTGCGGCAGGCGGGCTCGGCCGCGCTCGTCGAGGACGTGGCGGAGGGGCGGCTCGACCTGGCGTTCGCCGCCCCGTCGGGACCCGCGCCCGACGGGGTGAGGCTCGTACCGCTGGCCAGTGAACCGATGGTGCTGCTCTGCCACCCAGGCCATCCCCTGGCGGGGGCGGCCGGGGTCGGGTGGGCGGACCTCGGCGGCGAGGTCTTTGTCGACTTCCACGAGGACTGGGGAGCCCGGGGCCTGAACGACCGCGCCTTCGCCGCCGCCGGTACGGCCCGGCGGGTCGCCCTGGAGGTCAACGACGTGCACAGCCTGATCGAGCTGGTCGGTCACGGACTCGGCATCGCGGTGGTTCCCCGGCCGATCGCCCGCAAGAAGGAGGCGGCCGCGCTGCGGACCGTCCCCCTGACGGGCGCGGAGGACCACTTCTGGGAGGTCTCGGTGGCGCTTCCCGAGGACCGGCGGACGGGCCCGGCGGCGCGCGAGCTGCTCTCGTACCTGCCGGACACGCCGCTGGGCGAGGCGGGCGAGGGCGAGCCCACGGGCTCCACCGCCCCTGCGGTCCCGGCTGCCCGTACGGCTCCCTCGGTCTCCGCCGACCGTACGGCTCCGTCGGTCCCCGCTCCCCGTACGCCTCCTACCGTCGTCGCCCCAGCACACCCCGGATGAAGGCCGCCTGCCCGGCGTGCTGGAGGTCGTCGGAGATGACGCTGACCAGCCGGACCCCCAGGGTGACGTGCGGGATCCACGCGTCGTCCACGACCCGGTCGAGGTCGGCGACCTTGAGGGTGCCGAGGTACTCGACCGTCCGGTCGTGGACGTCGTCGTGATAGCCGGTGAGCAGCTCCGCCGTGACGCCCGCGACCTTGGCGACGTCCTTGGGGGAGTGGCCGTAACCGGTCGACCCGTGGGAGAACGGCAGCTCGAACTGCCCGGCCCAGCCCCCCGACGTCCACACCTGGCCGGTCCCCGCCGCGTCCGAGACGTGGTCGTCCTGGATCCGGGTGAGGTGCCAGACGAGCCAGGCGATCGAGTTCGCCCCGTCGTCCAGTCGGGTGGCCAGCTCCTCCGGCGTGAGGTCCGCGACGACGTCGTGCACCACCTCGCGGATACGGCCGAAGGCGTCGATGAGCAGGTCACCGCTGGCGTTCATGGCTGACTCCCTACCTGTGCCCGTCCCTGTGCCTGTTCCTGTGCCTGTGTTCCTGTGCCCGTACGCGTGCTCCCGTCGGAGACGGCGGCACGGCTCCCGTACAGGTTCCCCCGGCGGACCGGAAGACGCTCCCCGGCGTCCCGGGCGACGGACCCCCGCGCTCCTCCTCCGTGCCCCGGGCTCAGTGCCTCAGGAACGCCGCGATCCGCTCGCGCAGGGACGCCGGGTCGAGACCCTGGGCGGCCACATGCTCGTGGAGCTGCCCGTACCGCCGCAGCTCACGCCGCGCCACTCCCAGCCCGAGCACGCGGTGCGCGGTGTCGGCGAGGGCGTCGTTGGCGGCGGCGGTGGACGTCCCGGCGAGGTACGGCTCCACGATCACCACGTCCGCCGCGTCCCCGGCCGCCACCGCCCGCCGTACCGCCGCGCCGTCGAAGGGCCGCACGGTGGTCGCGTACA
>NZ_WWJY01000584.1 GCF_009865405.1 Streptomyces sp. SID3212
CAGAGCCACCCCGTTGACCCGCCCCCCCCGCCCCCGGCCCGAGGCAGCCCCGGGACGCCGCCTCCACCACACCCCAGCCGGAACAACCCCGCCCGACTGCTCCCGCCGCACCTCGCCCGGAGCAACCCCACCAAGCCGTCGCCCCACCTCCGCCGGAGCCGCCCCACCGAGCGGCCCCCGACGCCCACCGGCCGGAGCCGCCCCATCGAGCCGTCCCCGATGCCCACCCGTCGGAGTCACCCCGTCAAGTCGCCCCCGACGACGCCCGCCCGCCAAGGCAGCCCCGTCGACCCGCCCCCACCGGGCCCCGGCCGGCGTCACCCCGTCGAGCCACCCCCACCGCGCCTCCACCGGAGCAACCTCGCCGAGCCGCCCCCGTCGTCCCACGGCCGGAGCCACCCCGTCAGATCGCCCCCGCCGCACATCCATCCCCCGGAGCGGGCCGGTTCTGTTCCGCGCAGCCTCCCGTTGTCGGCGGCCACCACCGCCCGTCCCCCGCATCGCCGTCCGGATCAGGATCAGCCCGGCCGCCACGAGGCAGCCCAGGACGCCCACAGCCGTCCAGCGGCCCGGAGCGCCCAGCGCCAGGGCCGCGCCCGCCCAGGCCGCCACGGCGGGTGGCAGCAGGCGGAGGTCCGCCGGACCCTCCTGGTGGGGGTTCGCCGCCCCCAGGCGGTTGTCGGAGGCCGCGTGGACCGCCGGGCGCGTCGGGCGCGTCGGGCGCGTCGGGGGGATCGGGTGCGTCGGGCGCCCCGGGCGTGTCACGGTCGGACCAGGGGGCGCAGATCGGCGAAGCGGCGGTCGCCGATACCGTTCACCTCGCGCAGTTCGTCCACGGACCGGAAGCCGCCGTGCTCGGTGCGGTAGTCGAGGATGTGTCGGGCGAGCACCGGGCCGACCCCGGGCAGCGTGTCCAGTTGCTCCGCCGTGGCCGTGTTGAGGCCGATGGGTTCCGCCGGGCGCGCCGGGCCCCCCGTCGGCGCCACGGCGCCGGGTGGGGCCGGTACGCCCACCACCACCTGTTCGCCGTCCATCAGCACCCGCGCCCGGTTCAGCGCGGTCGTGTCCGCGCCCGGCTCGACGCCCCCCGCCGCACGCAGCGCGTCGGCCACCCGCGATCCCGCCGGCAGCCGCAGCACCCCGGGCCGCCTGACCTTGCCGCCCACGTCGACCACCACACGGCCCGCCGCCACCGCGCCCGCCGCAGAGGGCGGTGACGACGGCGGAACCACCGCCGCCGCCCGGACCGTCTGCGGAGCCCGGACCGGCCTCGGTCGCGCCGACCAGAAATGCTGGGCCGCCAGGACCCCCGCCACGACCAGGACCACGGCGAGGGCGGCGAGCATCCTGGGCTCCAGACCACAGCGGAGCTGAAGCCACAACGGCAGCCGCTCGCCCACCGCCTGGGCCACCCGCTCCCGCCTCCGCCCCGTCGGCGGGAGCGCGGGATCCGGCGCCGCCGGCCCGGACGGCACCGACGGCCCCGAAGGCCCCGCTGACGTCAGCAGTTCGGCGGGGGTCGACGACCCGGCAGGAGGCGGGACACGCCCCGGTCGCGCCGAGTCCCGCACGCCCTCCCCCGTACGCCTCGGCGGTGACAGTCCGCCACCCCTCGGGCCGTCGGCGAACAGCGCGTCCGCCCGCAGCCGCAGAGTCGTGGACGTCGTGGATCCGCCCCCGCGAGAACGCGAACGGAGACGGCGACCGCGCCGTGCGCGGCTGTCGGAGCCCGGCGCCCGGCCCGGGCCACTGGTCGGAGAACTGGTCACGGAACGTGTTCGGAAGGTCATGCCTCAACACGTTAGGCACATCCGCCGAACCTCGCGGATCACCCTCAATTCCGGTGGACAACCAACCCGTTGTGGATAACTCCGTCACCCGTACGAGTCACGCACACGAGCCACGCACGTGAGCCACGCACACGAGTCATGCGCACCTGTCATGCACAGGAGCCACGCACACGTGTCAGCGCGGCGAGATCACAGCCCCCAGCAGCCCCGGCCCCGTATGCGCCCCGATCACCGCGCCCACCTCGCTGACGTGCAGATCCACCAGCCCAGGAATCCGCTCCCGCAGCCGCTCGGCCAGCGCCGTCGCCCGCTCGGGCGCCGCGAGATGGTGCACCGCGATGTCCACCTGGCCGGCCCCGGCCCGCTCCGCCACGATCTCCTCCAGCCGGGCGATCGCCTTCGACGCCGTCCGTACCTTCTCCAGCATCTCGATGCGCCCGCCCTCCAGCTGCAACAGCGGCTTCACCGCCAGGGCCGAGCCGAACAGCGCCTGGGCCGCGCCGATCCGGCCGCCCCTGCGCAGGTAGTCGAGCGTGTCGACGTAGAAGTACGCGGACGTCCCGGCGGCCCGCTTCTCCGCCGCCGCCACCGCCTCGTCCAGCGTGCCGTCCGCCTCCGCCACCTCGGCCGCCGCCAGCGCGCAGAACCCGAGCGCCATCGCCACCATCCCGGTGTCCACGACCCGCACGGGCACCGGAGCCTCCTTGGCGGCCAGCACGGCGGCGTCGTAGGTCCCCGAGAACTCGGCGGACAGATGGAGCGAAACGATCCCGCTCGCGCCCGCCTCGGCGGCCGTACGGTACGTGGCGGCGAACACGTCGGGGCTCGGCCGGGACGTCGTCACGGAGCGTCGCTTCTGGAGGGCGATCGCCAGCGAGCGGGCCGAGATCTCCGTGCCCTCTTCCCACGCCCTGTCGCCCAGCACGACGGTCAGCGGGACCGCGGTGATGCCGTGCCGCTCCATCGTCTGGGGCGGCAGGTAGGCCGTGGAATCGGTGACGATCGCGACATGGCGGGACATGAGCGGGAGGTTACCCGCCGTTGCCTCCGGTCGGCAGCCCGGGACCACCTCAATGATCGCTTCCGTCCGGACCGAGGTCGAATCCGTCACTTCCGGCGCCCGTATTCCGGTCCCGGTCAGTTCGTGGTCTCCGGGCGGGCCTGCCTGGCCTGCTTCTGCCACGGGTAGACGTTCTGCCGGGGGTCCGGAGGCTCGATCGCCTCCGCCCTCGCCGCGTCCGTCCTGCCGTCCGCCGCCGGTTCCTCCCCGTGCGAGTCCACCGAGTCCACCGTCGACCAGTGCCGCAGCGCCCCCGACTCCACGTCGATCTGCTCGCTCAGCGACGCCAGATCGTCCTCCGCGAACTTCCGCGCCCGGTCCCGCGCCGCCCACCGCAGCGAGTCCGCCGAACGCGTGATCCGCTCCGTACGCTCCCGCAGACCCGCCAGCCGCTCCGCGACCCTCGCCCGGTCCGGGTCCCGCTCCATCTGCCTGAGGTCGTCGTCCAGCTCCCTGCCGTGCGCGCTCAGGCGCTCGAACAGGGCGACGGACTCCGACAGCGAGGCGTCCTCGGCCGCGCCCGCGTGCAGCGCGTCCTGCGTCGCCTTCATCGACGTACGCAACCGGACCCGCAGCTGCGCCAGCTCGCCCGGTACGCCCATCTGTCCCATGCTCCGCGCGCGCAGCGTGGTGTCCTCCACGGTCCTGCGGGCCTGCGAGATCGTACGGTCGACCCCGCGCTTGGCCGCCTTGACCGCCTTGACGCTCGCGAACACCCCCAGCGCCACGAAGGCGACGAAGAGTAGCGCCAGGATCAGGATCACGGCTTCCATGAGCGCCCCTCGGGGGTTGGGTCGGAACTTGTCATTCGTCCGTCACGCCTTCCACCGTGGCCGCCGTGGCTTCCACTGTGGTTCTTCCACCGTAAACGGAACGGGCAGGCAAAGGGTTCCGTACGAACCCTCAACCTGCCCGTAAGGGGAAGCCCTAAGCAGCCCCATCAGCCGTGAACGACCCTGAGCGGACCTGAGCCGCCCCGCCTCGCCGGCCCCCCGCCGTCACACGACGATGTTCACCAGCTTCGGCGCCCTGACGATCACCTTCCGGATCGTCGCCCCGCCCAGCGCCGCGACCACGGTCGCGTCACCCAGCACCAGCGCCTCCAGCTCCGCGTCCGAGATCGACGCGGACACCTCCAGACGCGCCTTGACCTTGCCCTTGATCTGCACCACACACGTCACGGTCTCGTCCACGACGTACGCCGGGTCGGCGACCGGGAAGTCCTGGTGCACCACCGAGTCGGCGTGGCCCAGCCTGCGCCACAGTTCCTCGGCGATGTGCGGGGCCAGCGGCGCGATCAGCAGCACCAGCCGCTCGGCGACCGTGCGCGACACCGGACCGCCCGCCTTCGTCAGGTGGTTGTTCAGCTCGGTGACCTTGGCGATGGCGGTGTTGAACCGCAGCCCGGCCATGTCCTGCGCGACCCCGTCGACGGCCTTGTGCAGCGCCCGCAGCGTCTCCTCACCGGGCTCCGTGTCGACCACGGTGACCTCGCCCGTCGTCTCGTCGACGACGTTGCGCCACAGCCGCTGCAACAGCCGGTACTGGCCGACCACCGCGCGCGTGTCCCACGGACGCGAGACGTCCAGGGGGCCCATCGCCATCTCGTACAGGCGCAGGGTGTCCGCGCCGTACTCCGCGCAGATCTCGTCCGGAGTGACGGCGTTCTTGAGGGACTTGCCCATCTTGCCCAGCACGCGCGTGACCTTGGCGTCCTGGTACCAGTACCCGCCGTCGCGCTCCTCGACCTCCGCGGCCGGCACCGCGATGCCCCGGCTGTCCCGGTAGACGAACGCCTGGATCATGCCCTGGTTGTAGAGCTTGTGGAACGGCTCGACCGACGAGATGTGCCCCAGGTCGTAGAGCACCTTGGACCAGAACCGCGCGTACAGCAGGTGCAGTACGGCGTGTTCCGCGCCGCCCACGTACAGGTCGACGCCGCCGTGCGGCTGCCCCTCACGGGGGCCCATCCAGTACTGCTCGATCGCCGGGTCGACCAGCTTCTCGCTGTTGTGCGGGTCCAGGTAGCGCAGCTCGTACCAGCAGGAACCGGCCCAGTTGGGCATGGTGTTGGTCTCGCGCCGGTAGCGCTTGACCCCCTCGCCCCGGCCCAGGTCCAGCTCCACGTCCACCCAGTCCTGCTTCCGCGACAGCGGCGGCTCCGGCTGGGTGTCGGCGTCGTCCGGATCGAACGTCCGTGGCGAGTAGTCGTCAACCTCGGGCAGTTTCAGCGGCAGCATCGACTCGGGCAGCGCGTGGGCGGTGCCGTCCTCGTCGTACACGATCGGGAACGGCTCGCCCCAGTAGCGCTGGCGGCTGAACAGCCAGTCGCGCAGCCGGAAGTTGACCGTGCCCTCGCCGATGCCCCGGGCCGCCAGCCAGTCGGTGATCTTCGCCTTGGCGTCGGCCACGCCCAGTCCGTCCAGGCCGATCTCGTCGTTCGCGGAGTTGACGATCTTCGCGTCGTACGAGGCGAACGCGTCGTCCCACTCCGCCGGGTCGGCCGGCCGGCCGTCGGACGGCTCGACCACACAGCGCATCGGCAGCTCGAAGGCGCGCGCGAACGCGAAGTCACGGCTGTCGTGCGCCGGGACGGCCATGATCGCGCCGGTGCCGTACCCCATCAGGACGTAGTCGGCGATAAAAACGGGCACGGGCTCGCCGCTGACCGGGTTGGTCGCGTACGCGCCGGTGAAGACACCGGTCTTGTCCTTGGCCTCGGCCTGCCGCTCGACGTCGGACTTCGACGCGGCCTGCTTGCGGTACGCGTCGACGGCCTCGGCCGGGGTCGCGTGGCCGCCCGTCCACACCGCGTGCGTGCCGGCGGGCCAGGCGGCGGGGACGATCCGCTCGACCAGCTCGTGCTCCGGGGACAGCACCATGTACGTGGCGCCGAACAGGGTGTCCTGACGGGTCGTGAACACCGTGATCGCACCGGCGTCACCGACCGGGAAGTCGACCCGCGCGCCTTCGCTGCGGCCGATCCAGTTGCGCTGCTGCGCCTTGATGGCGTCCGGCCAGTCCAGCGCCTCCAGGTCGGCCAGCAGGCGGTCGGCGTAGGCGGTGATGCGCATGTTCCACTGGCGCAGCTTCCGCTTGAAGACCGGGAAGTTGCCGCGCTCGGAGCGGCCCTCGGCGGTGACTTCCTCGTTCGCCAGGACCGTGCCCAGGCCGGGACACCAGTTGACGGGGGCGTCGGAGGTGTACGCCAGCCGGTACTCGCCCAGTACGTCGGCGCGTTCGACGGCGTCCAGCGCACTCCAGGGGCGCCCGTCCGGCGTCGCGCGCCGTCCGCTCTCGAACTGCGCCACCAGCTCGTCGATCGGGCGTGCCCTGTCCGCTTCGTCGTCGTACCAGGAGTTGAAGATCTGGACGAAGATCCACTGGGTCCACCGGTAGTAGTCCGGGTCGATCGTCGCGAAGGAGCGGCGCGTGTCGTGACCCAGTCCCAGCCGGCGCAGCTGGACCTTCATGTTCTCCATGTTGGCCTCGGTGGAGGCCCGGGGGTGCGTACCGGTCTGCACCGCGTACTGCTCGGCGGGCAGGCCGAAGGCGTCGAAGCCCAGCGTGTGCAGGACGTTGTGGCCGGTCATGCGCTGGTGGCGGGCGAAGACGTCCGTGGCGATGTACCCGAGCGGGTGCCCGACGTGCAGTCCGGCGCCGGAGGGGTACGGGAACATGTCCATGATGAACTTCTTGGGCCGCGCGACCAACGCGGGGTCCCCGGCCAGGTCACCGGTGGGGTTCGGCGCCTCGTACGTGCCCTCGGCGGCCCAGAGGTCCTGCCAGCGTGCCTCGATGTCGGCGGCCATGGCAGCCGTGTAGCGGTGCGGCGCGGCCGTCTCGGCGGCAGCGGAATTCGTCTCGCTCATGATCCTTCGAAGCTCCATCGATCGTCTCTGCCTGCGGCGAATGAAAAAGCCCCTCGCACAGGAGGGGTCAGCCGCGCCGATTCCGACCGGATCTTCCATCCGTCGGGACTGATCAGCGCGGCCCGCCGAGCAGAAGGCGTACGGCACGCATGGCGTCAGGGTACCGCAGGGCCCGGACGGCCCGCACCGGAGATCCGGCGGGGCGGGTCGGCGGAGCCGGGGAACGTGATCGGGAGGACCGGCGTGTCGGGAACGGAAGGAGCGGCGCGCCCGGAGGACGGCGACCGGCGATCGCCGGGGAGGGCCTTACTCCGCGTATCGCCCCTATCCGGGGCAAGCTCAAAGTCGGTTACCTCACCTTCCCTTGGTTAAACCTGAGAATCGGTCTCTGCCTGGTATCGCTCCACTTAGCATGCGGCAACGGGACCGCTTTCCCGAGCCATTCGGAGTCGACCCCCATGAACCCTTCAAGCAATCGCAGGATCAGTTCGTCGCCCGCGCTGGACCCCGGCATGAGCCGGCAGGTCCAGGGCGGGCTGACCGTCGCCGCACTGGTACTGGTACCCCTTCTCGCCGTCGCGACAGGCGACGCCTTCCGCGCCGCGCTCGATTTCGCAGCCGGCGTGCTTTCTCTCGTGTCACTGACGGCAGCCGTCGCGTGGGGGCTGATAGCCACCGACCGGTTGCTGCTCTCCTCGCGGCACCGGTTGCTCGCGCAGGGCATCCACCGGGCGACGGCCGTGGCCTCGCTCGGCTTCCTGCTGCTGCACGTCACCGTCAAGGTGTCGCTGGGGCACGTCTCGCTGATCGGCGCCGTGGTGCCGTTCGGCCTGGGGATGACCGGTACGAACGGTCTCATCGGTTTCGGTTCGCTCGCCGGACTCCTGATGATCGTCGCCGCCACCACCGGGGCGATGCGCAGTGCCTTCGCCACGCCCGGCCGCATCGCCGGCCGCTGGCGGGCGATGCACATGCTCGCGTATCCGGCCTGGTGCTTCGCCCTGGTGCACGGCCTCTACACGGGCCGGCCTGCGGCGACCTGGGTCACCACGATGTACTGCGTCTCGCTGGTCGGAGTGGCGGCGGCCGTGTCCCTGCGGCTCCTCCCCCGCCCGGTCCAGAACCGGATCGCCGACCAGCTGATCGCACTGACCGGCGGGCAGCGCCGCACGACGGAGCCGGAGCAGTCGCTCCGGGACCTGTCGTCCGACCCGCTGCCCGGAGCGACGGGCCTCACCCCGCGGCCCGAGTACGAGCAGCTGCGGCGTGAGCCGTCCTTCTCGGCACAGCCGCTGGGTGCCCCGCTCGGCCGGCCGCGGACCCCACCGCGGCTCGCCCCGCCGTCCCCGCCGCTGTACGAGGCGGAGCGGGCCCCCATGGGCCTGTACGCGGGCGGCTCGGGCGCTTCGGGCGGCGACGCGCTGTCCGACGCCTTCGCGGACCCGTTCTCGGGCCGCACCCCCGATCCGGTGTCCGGACCCGGAACCGGCCTCTCGGCCGGCTACCGCGCGGTCTCCCTGGGTACGGACCCCACCACCGTTCTCCCGGTCACACCGCCCTACGGCGCGGCGCCAGGATCCCCGTCCGGCCCGCTGTCCGGTCCCCCGTCCGGCGACGTCCCGCTCGCCGAACGCATCCCCATGACCGAGGAACTGCCGATCATCACCGAAGAGTCCACCGGCCGTCCCGGCTCCTGGCCGGCGCCCTCCCCGCCGCCCCCCGG
>NZ_WWJY01000585.1 GCF_009865405.1 Streptomyces sp. SID3212
GGCCGGCCCGCGGCGAGGCCGGCCCGTACGCACGCGGCGGTGTCCGGCTCGACACCCAGCAGGGCGGTCCGGCGGCCGGCTGCGGTGCTGCGGTAGTGCGCGACGGCGGCCTGGGCCAGGGAACCGACCCCCATCGGCACCGCCACCAGGGACGGCGCGGGGGCGCCGGCCACCCGCAGTTGCGCGTCGATCTCGTGGAACAGCGTGGAGTACCCGTCCACGATCCACCGGGGGATCTGTTCGTACCCCTCCCACGCGGTGTCCTGCACCAGCACGGCGGAGTCCCGCGCGGACGCGACCCCGGCCGCGTACCGGACGGTTCGGTCGTAGTCGGCCGCCCTGACCTCCACCCGGGCGCCTTCGGCGGCGATGGTCGCGGCCGTACGGGCACCGACCGCCTCGGGAAGGAAGATCCGTACCGGCACGCCCAGCAGCCGTCCCGTACGGGCCAGCGCGTGGCCGTGGTTGCCGTCGCTGGCGGCGATCAGCTCCAGCGGGGGCAGGGCGGCGGCGCGTGCGCGCATCTCCTCGACGGTCGCCGGTCCCGGGGGTGCGCCCGCGCGCTCGGCGAGGATGCGGTGGACCGCGTACGAGACGCCGAGCGCCTTGAACGCCGGGAGTCCGAGGCGGGTCGACTCGTCCTTGACGAAGGCACGGCGGACGCCCAGTTCGGCGGCGACCGCGGGCAGTTCGACCAGCGGGGTCGGGCCGGGCGCGGGCAGGCCCGCGTGGAAGAGGGGGACGTCGGCCGGTGGCGGCTCACAGGTCCAGTCCCTCGCGGTCGCGTTCACGTACCAGGAAGGGGCGCTGTCGACGGTGCGCGGTGCGGGGGACACCCGCCCACCCTCTCGCGCACGGACCGGCCGGGTAAAGCGGCACTCCACAGGGTGGGACGACCGGGCCGCGCGGCCGAACGCACGTACAGGGCAGGCACCGCAGTATCCTTTCGCGTGCAATTTGCCCAAGTTCCCCCGATCACACGTTTGGTTCTTTTGGGTGTAATTGATTGAATGGTCCATCCTCTTTGCCGGTCGGCGCGTTGTCCGGTGTGTGAATCCACGTGAACTCTGGGAGCGGAACATCGTCCTGGCGGAAGCTTTCTGTGCCAGCGACGAGCGTGTCCGGCAGGCGCAGTCGACGCTGGACGACGCACAGGCCGAGCGGAACAGAACCCTCGCCGCCTTCGCCGTCACCGTCGGCAACGACGGCTCGGTGGCGGATCTGATGGGACTGAACGAGCGGGAGGTACGGGTGGCCCGCCGCACGGTCGGGCGGGAGGACGCGCGCAGCGTCGCCAAGAGCCTCCTCCAGGTCTGCGCCGCCGAGGGCCCGCAGGAGCCCCCGCTCCTGTCGAACTCCCCCGTCTCCACGACCTCCCCGGTCGACGCCACCACGGAGATGGAGGTCCATCTGCCGCACCCCAGGGAGGAGATGAATCCGCAGCACCCGGACCCGGCGCCGTACGATCCGGCCTCGGCGCACCAAGCCGCTCCGATGACGGTGCCCATGGTCGAGGAGAACGTCGTCTGGTCGTCGAGCATGGACTCCGTCCTGCTGTGGAGCTGGCAGTCCGGCCTCGACCTCCAGACCGTGGCCGGGGAGTTGGGGCTCGACCTGCGGACCCTCCTGCTGCGGGTGCAGACGCTCGCCGCCGACGGGCTGCTCACGTCGCCGTCCCCGTCGTCCGTCGACAACGGCCAGGCGGGGCGCCACCGCCGGCACTACGAGGAGGACCCCTACACGGCCCTGTTCAGCCCGGCCCCTGCCTCGTTCCCCTCACCCGTCTACCGCTGATCTCGTCTGTCCGCCGCTGTTCTGCCCGCCCTCCCGGTCGCCGCCCTCTCCGGTCCCCGCCTCCCCCGGTGCCCGGTCCGGCTGTCCGCGCAGGTAGTTGTAGACCGTGGCACGTGAGACCCCGAGGAGCTCGGCGAGGGTCTGTACGGAGTGCTTGACCTGGAGGAAGCCCCGCGCCCGGAGCGAACGGACCAGTTCCTTCCGGGCGGCGGGGCCCAGGGCGCGCGGGGTGAGACCCCGGGACGCGGCGAACGCGTCGGTCACCGCGCGCAGTTCGTCGGCGCTCCGGGCGGTCAGGGTCTCCGCGAGCGGCCGGTCCTGGTCGTCGGTCCTGATCAGCTCGGCGATGCTCCTGGCGGCTCCGGCGAACTGCGAGACGTCCAGGTTGAGGCAGATGGCCGCGACGAACCGGCCCTCGCCGTTCCTGATCCCGATCGAGGTGCTCTTGGCGGCCCTGCCGTCGGGGAAGCGGTTGGGGTAGTTCTGGAGGACGTCGGGGTAGCCGGGGTCCTGGATGCGGGCGAAGCCCAGCTCGGTGGCCGGGTCGCCCACCTGACGGCCGGACAGCCCGCCCTCGATCGCCCGTACGGCGTGCTCCGGGTCGCGCAGGTCGTGCAGGACGACCTCGCACAGCCCCGGGAACATCCGGCCGAGTGCGACGACGATCTTCTCGGACTCCCGCAGCAGCAGCTCGTCCTCGTCGCTCACGCGGTCCCCCCGGTCCCCTCGCCCGGGCCTGGCGACCCGTTCCCGTCGTCCTGCCCGGCCACCAGCCGTCCCATCACGGCGGGGGCCTTGAGCCCGGACCCTGTCAGCACCACCACCGTGGTCTGTCCCGGCCTGATGACCCCCCGGGCCGTGAAGAGGTCGATCGCGGCGGCGGCGGTCGCGCTGGTCGGCTCCGCGTACAGCCCCTTGGCGGCGAGCCGGTGGACGGCGGACACGATGTCGGCCTCGGGGACCGCCGCCATGTCGCCCTCGGAGCGCCTGATCGCCCGCAGCACCTCGGGAAACCGTACGGGCCGCCGGATGGAGGCGCCCTCCGCGATGGTCGGCGCGTGGTCGACCGGTACGGGACTCTCGCCCCCGGCCTGGAAACCGGCGTGCAGGGGGGCGCAGTTGGCGGGCTGGGCGACGAGCAGCCGGGGCAGGCGGCTGATCCGGCCGGCCGCCAGCAGTTCGGAGAAGCCCAGGTCGCAGCCGAGGACCACACTGCCCGCGCCGGCGACCGTGACGACGTTGTCAGGCGCGGTGAAGCCGAGATCCTCCCAGAGTTCGTACGCGAGGGTCTTGACGCCCTGGAGGAAGAACGGGTGCCAGTTGTGGCTGGCATAGGCGGTGTCGGCCGAGCGGCGGACGGCCTCGGCCGCCGTCGCGTCCCGGTCCCCCGGTACGAGGCGCACCCGTGCTCCGTACGCGCGGCTCTGGAGGATCTTCGCCTCCGACGTCGACTCCGGTACGAGGATCTCGGCGCCCAGGCCGGCAGCCGCGCAGTAGGCGGCGACGGAGGCGCCTCCGTTGCCCGAGCTGTCCTCGATCACGTCCGTGACGCCCAGCCCCGCCAGGTGGGAGATCATCACGCTCGTCCCGCGGTCCTTGAAGCTGCCCGTCGGGCTGAACCACTCCAGCTTGAAGGAGACCTGGACCGCGCCCCAGGAGGAGGCGAGGAGCGGCGTGCCGCCCTCGCCGAGCGAGACCGGGTGGTCCACCGCGACGGGCAGGGCGGCGCGGTAGCGCCAGAGCGAGCGGGTGCCGGTGTCCAGGTCGTCGCGGCCGATGCCCGGCAGGGGGGTCACGGTCAGGGGCGCGCCGTCGTCGCCGCGCCAGCGCCTGCCGGTCAGCGGGTAGGTCCTGCCCGAGCGTTCGTCGAGGTAGCGGGGTGGTGTCGGACGTTCCATGATCGGCTGCCCTTCGAGCGGTCGGACGGGGCGGACGGGGTGGACGGGTCCCACCAGTCGGACCAGTCACACCAGTTGGACGGAAAATACAAACATAGACCCTTCGTCAAGACGCGGCGTGTGGTTGCGCTCACCTCCCGCCCTCCGCGCACGTCGTTTCCTTTGGCCTGGTCGTTCGTTGTGCTGGCCGGCGCTTGCCACTGCCGTGACCGTGAAGCGAACGCCACTGACACCTGGCGGGATGGAGTCGAGATGAGCCCTGTGACCGGCGAGAAGCGGCGCATCGATGTGGATGGCACCGGGATCGCGTACGTCGAGGCGGGACAGGGCGACCCGATCGTCTTCCTCCACGGCAACCCGACCTCGTCGTACGTATGGCGCAAGGTGATGCCCCACGTCACCGGACTCGGCCGCTGCCTGGCACCCGACCTGCCCGGGATGGGCGACTCGGACCCGCTGCCCGGGCGCGGTATGCGACTGGCCGACCATGCCGCCTTCCTGGAGCGCCTGCTGGACCGGCTGGGCGTTCGGGAGCGCGTCGTGCTCGTGGTGCACGACTGGGGCTCGGTGCTCGGCTTCGACTGGGCGCGCCGTCATCCCGACGCCGTGCGCGGCATCGCGTACATGGAAGCGATCGTGGCGCCGTTGACGCCGGCGCACTTCGCCGACGGGGGCGAGTTCATCGGACGCGTCCGCGGCCCCGAGGGGGAAAGGCTCGTCCTCGACGACAACGTGTTCATCGAGGGCTTCCTTCCCGGTGGCGTACTTCGCGAACTCACCCCGGAGGAGCTGGACGCCTACCGCCGCCCTTGGCGCGAGCCCGGCGAAGCACGCCGCCAGATGCTGGTCTGGCCGCGCGAGCTGCCCCTCGACGGTGAGCCCGCCGACGTCACGGCCGTGGTGGAGGCCAACGCGGCCTGGCTCGGCACCGCGCCGGTGCCGAAGCTGTTCGTCAACGCCGAGCCGGGCCAGTTCCTCACCGGCGCCCCCCGCGAGCGGTGCCGCGTCTGGCCCCACCAGCGCGAACTCACTGTTCCGGGAATCCACTTCGTCCAGGAGGACTCCCCCGACCGGATCGGCTCGGCCCTCGCGGCATGGCTGCCCGAGCTGCCCTGACCGCGGGTGTTACGGGCGGCTGTGGACCGTCGAGGAGTCGGTGACGGCGGCCTGCGCCCGCGCCATCGCGGCGGTGTGGCCGAACAGTCCGGGCAGGCCGCCCGTGTGCAGGAAGACGGTGCGCTGTCCCGGCCGTACGTCCCCCTCGGCAACCGCCGCGATCAGACCGGCCATGGCACGGCCCGTGTACACCGGGTCCAGCACCACGCCCTCCGCGCGGGCTGTCACCGTGAGCGCGTCCGTCACGGCGTCGGTGAGTTCCGCGTACCCCGCGCCGACCTGGTCACGGCGCAGACGCAGCGCGTGGGCGGCCGGCGCCCCGGGGCCCGCGAGGCCGGCGACGAAGTCCGAGACGACCTGACCGGGGTCGGTGACGGCTCCGACGTCCACGCCGAGGACCCGGTCCGCGCCGAGCGCGTGGACCAGGCCCGCCATCGTGCCGCCGGATCCCATCGCGACCACCAGCGTCGCCAGGTCGGGTGCCTGGGTCAGCAGTTCGTGCCCCGCTTCCGCGTATCCCCGGGCGGCGAGGACACTAGATCCGCCGAACGGGATCACGGCGGGCCCGGCGCCCTGGGCGCGCAACTCCTCCGCGACCTCGTCCAGGACGGCGCCCAGACCCGCCTGGTCGACGTCGCCCGCCCAGACGATCCGGGCGCCGAGGATGCCGTCGAGCGCGATGTTCCCGCTCACCGCGCCGGGCGGTGAGCCTTTCAGTACGCCGGGCGGTGATCCCTTCAGCACGAGGACGGCGTCCATGCCGAGGCGCGCCGCGGCGGCGGCCGTGAGCCTGGCGTGGTTGCTCTGCGGCGCGCCGCTGGTGACCAGGGTCCTGGCCCCCTGCCGGAGGGCCGCTCCCGCCGTCCACTCCAGCTTCCGCACCTTGTTGCCGCCGCCCGCGAGACCGGTGAGGTCGTCGCGTTTGATCCAGAGGTCGTCCGGTTCCAGCCCGACGATCCGGGCGAGGCGCGGCGCCGGCTCCAGCGGGGTGGGCCAGGTGCCGAGCCGTACGGGAGTCTCGTCGCTCATCCGGCTCTCTCGGTCCGATCGCGGGGAAGGTCTCTCCGGGACAGCGGTGACGGGTCAGGTGGTGTGGGCGTCGAACAGGGCGCTGACCGACTCCCCGTTGTGGATGCGCCGTACGGCCTCCGCGAGCGCCGGGGCGATCGAGAGGACCCGCAGCTTCTCGGTGTGCTCCTCCAGCGGGATCGGCACCGTGTTCGTGCAGACGATCTCCAGCACGTCCGGCTGCGCGGAGAGGCGCTTGAGGGCGCCGGCGGAGAACAGCCCGTGCGTACAGGCGACCCGGATCGAGCGGGGCTTCATCTCCCGCAGCCGGTCGAGGAGTTCGAGGACCGTACTGCCCTTGGCGATCTCGTCGTCCAGCACGATGACGTCGCGGTCGGTGACGTCGCCGATGACCGCGCTGATGCTGACCCGGTCGTCCGCGAAACGCTGCTTGGCGCCCGCCGCCACCTGCGCGCCGAGCATCCGGGCGAAGGCCGCGGCCTCCTTGGCGTTGCCGAGGTCGGGCGAGACGACGGTGGTCCGCGACAGGTCGTAGTCGTGGAAGTGCGCGGCCAGTTCCCGCAGCGCGTGCAGGTGGTCGACCGGTACGGAGAAGAAGCCGTGCATCTGGGGCGAGTGCAGGGTCATCGCCAGCACGCGGCTCGCTCCGGCGGTCACCATGAGATCGGCGACCAGCCGGCCGCCGATGGAGATCCGCGGCGCGTCCTTCTTGTCCGAGCGCGCGTACGCGTAGTGCGGCATGACCACGGTGATGCGGCTGGCCGACGCGCCCCGGGCGGCGTCGCACATCAGCAGCAGTTCGACGAGGTTCTCCTGGACCGGGGTGACCAGGGGCTGGATCAGGAAGACGTCCCGCTCCCGGCAGTTGGCCTGGAGCTGCACCTCCAGACAGTCGTTGGCGAACCGACTGGTGCGTACGGGACTGAGCGGAACGCCCAGATGCCCGCACACCTCGGCCGCCAACTCGGGATGTGCACTACCGCTGAATACAGCGATGTCTCGCACGAAAACGGCTCCTCGCATGATCGACCGGGGGTCCGTGGGTCATGCTACCGGCCGCTTCCGGACGCCGGATCCGCGGCCGGTCCGAGAGCCGCGGTGATCCGCTCCGGCCGCAGACCGGGGGCGAGGGCGAGCGTGACGACGACGGACGACAGGGCCATGACCGTGATCGCCGTCGCGGGCGAGGTGTACTGCGCGACCGCCCCGGCGAGGGCCGCCGCCACGCCCTGCATGGTCAGCCGCCCGGAGGTGTCGAGGCCGAGGGCCTGCCCCTGGATGTCGTCCGGGGTCAGCGCGATCAGGCTCTCCTGGAGCAGCAGGCTCGACGCGAAACCGATCGAGGCGAGGGTGGCCGCTGCCGCCGCGAAGGGCACCGCCGGGTGGCAGACGAACACCACGTAGGGCACGGCGAGCAGCAGGCGCAGCGGGGCGCCCAGCCGCTCACGTCGGCGCGCGGGCAGGAAGCGACCGGCGAGGGTGTCGCCGATGAGCATCCCGAAGGCCGCGCAGGCGAAGAGCAGGCCCGCGTTCCCGGGGTCGTAGGGGACGAAGAGGGACTCGCAGCCGACTATCAGCCCGTTGGGCACCCACAGGGCGAGGAAGACCGTGCGCCGGGCGGGCGACGACCAGAGACGGCTGTTGGTACGCCACGTCTCGGCGACCGAGGG
>NZ_WWJY01000059.1 GCF_009865405.1 Streptomyces sp. SID3212
GACGGGGCCGACGGAAACGCGGCCGACGGAAACGCAGCCGACGGAAACGCAGCCGACGGAAACGCGGCCGACCGGGACGGCGACGTCCGACGCCGGGTCCGCGACGCCATCACCGCGCACACAGTCACCACGCCCGCCGGCCCCGCGCATCGTCAATGCCACGCTGACGATCCCGTCGATCGACATCAAGGCGCTGCGGGTGGTCCCGTACCAGGGCACGACCGACGACTGGCCCGGCACGCGGATACAGGACCGGGGCATCGCCGCCAGTCCGTACGGTCCTCACGGGGGTGTCGGACCCGGTCAGGTCGGCAACTACCTCGTCACGGGCCACCGCCTCTCCGCGGGCGGTCCACTGCGCGAGGTGCCGTCGCTCAAGACGGGCGACCGCGTGTTCGTCACGGCCAAGGGCATCATCTACGAGTACAGGATCACGGAGTCCCGGATCACTTCCTTCCGCTCCGCGAGCTCACTCGCGGACCAGCGGGCGGCGGTGCCCGGCTTCCCGGGCAAGCAGCCGACCAAGGCGATGATCACACTCTCCACGTGTGCGACACCGGAGGACAACGCGGCCGGGAACTTCTGGCGCGACGACCGGCACAACCCGGAACACCGCATCGACAAGGTCGGCGAACTGGTGGCGGAGAAGAAGGCCTCCACGCCCTGACCGACGGTGAGACTCGGCAGGTGACTCAGCGTGCTGTAGGAATTACATAAGATCATATGCGTGAGCGGATCCTTTCAGGGCACACGCTGTCCTGGAGGTTGATAACTATGGTTCCCCTGCTACTCGTTCTTCTGCTCGCCCTGATTCTTTTCGG
>NZ_WWJY01000586.1 GCF_009865405.1 Streptomyces sp. SID3212
CGCCCTCGCCGCCGGTCCGGACGCCACCGATCCGGCCACGCCTTCGGGCGCCTCGGGGCGCGCGCCGGCATTGGGTCCGCCCCCCTACCACTGGGCCCCCGGCAACGGTCGGACCCGCCTCGGTCCCCCAGGGCCTTTGGTCGTGGCCCCGGCGCCGCGTCGGACGCCTCCGGTCCGGGGGCGCCTCCGCGCCACGCCCCCTTACTGGCCTGCCTTTGCCTCCGGGTCGGTCTCGGCGGAGCCTTGGGCGCCACCGGTCCCGCCACGCGGTGGGCCCCCCGGGCCGCCCTCGCCACCGGCGGCGACCCCGGGCCCCGGCGCCCAGGCCCCCGGCCCCGCCGCCCAAGGCCCCCGGCCCCGCCGCCCAGGACTCCCGCCCCGGCGGCGCTCAGCCCCCCACGCGCCGCCCCGGCCGCTTGGCCGCCGAGTTGCCCGTCCGCTCCCCCCACCTGTGTCCCCCCTGTACGCCCGCTGTGTGCGGCCGGGCCAACTCCCCCGTACAGGCGGACCCGTGGGGAACCGTTCGCGCGCGCCCGACGTCGGTCCCTCCGGCGAGAGCGCTTCCGGCCGGGGGTTACGCTCACGGTCGTCAGGGGGGCCGGAATCGAACAGAGCACCATCAGGGTGGGGGAAACCGAGCAATGCGCGCACTGCGAATACTGCTGATACTCGTCGTGATCTTCGGAGGGCTGTTCGTCGCGGCGGACCGCGCCGCCGTGTACTTCGCCCAAGGGCAGGTCGCCGACAAACTCAGGACGAGCCAGGGGCTCAGCTCCACCCCCACGGTCTCCATCAAGGGCTTCCCCTTCCTGACCCAGGTCGTGGGCTCCTCGCTGGACGAGGTGGACATCAGCCTCGGCAGCCTCGACGCCACCGCGGACGGCCAGACCGTCAAGGTGACCGACGTCCGCGCGAAGCTGCGGGACGTCGCGTTCGACAGCAGCTTCTCCTCCGCCACCGTCGGCGAGGCCGACGGCTCGGCCCGCGTCTCGTACGCCGACCTCGCCAGGACCGCGCCCAAGGGCGCGACCATCGGCTACGCGGGCGCCGAACGCGCCGCCAAGGGCCAGGTCAAGGTCTCGGGCCCGGCGACCGACATCCTGGAGGGCGCGGACATCCCCGTCCCCGACGTCGTGGCCGGCGCGCTCAAGGGGCAGGACATCACCGTCTACTGCACGGCGGCGCTCAAGGGCGGCAACACCGCCACGTTCGAGGCCGTCGACGTCGGCGAACTGCCGATCCCCGGCCTGGACGACCAGATCAAGGGACTGGTCGACTCGTACGACCTCAAGATCGACGGCCTGCCGACGAGCATCACGCTCGACAAGGTCACCGCCACGGAGGAAGGCCTCCGCTTCTCCGGCACGGGCACGGACGTCGCCCTCACCGGCTGACCCCGACCGTCATCGTCCGGGCCCGGGGCGGTCCGCCAGCGCGCAGACCGCCCACACCGTCTTCCCCGGACCCGTACGGCCACTCGTCCCCCAGCGCACGGCCAGGGCGTCGACCACCCGGAGCCCCCGGCCGCCGTCCGCGTCCGGGTCCCACACGCGGAGGCGGGGCAGCGCGTCGTGCGTGTCGGACACCTCTACCCGTACGAGGCCCTCGTCGCCGTCGTACGTGAGCCGCAGCGCGAAGTCCCGCCCGGGGACACGGCCGTGCCGGACGGCGTTGGCGGCCAGTTCGGCGACCACGAGGGCGACGGCGTCGGACGCCTCGGAGTCGTACGGGACGCCCCAGGCGTCCAGCTGATGCGCGGCAAGAACCCGCGCGAGCCGCGCCCCCCGCCGAGTGGCGGAGAACCGCTGCGCGAACGCGCCCACGGACAGGGACGCTTGGGGATGCGGTGCTGTCATGCGCCCCAGCGTGTGGGTGAGACCGCCGCGCCCCCAGGTACGCCGCCAGTACAGATCCGCTTGTATCGCCTCACTCGCTGGACTGGGTGGGTGACTCTGCGTAATGATGATGATTCAGGTTTCACGCGCGGCGGTGGCAGGGAGAGCGGGAGGCGGTCGGCATGGTGGGCATCAGCGGTGACGGTGGCGGCGCGAGGGGCGAGGCTGAACCGTCCGACAGCCTCAGGACCTTCGGCGCGGTACTGAAGGCGCTGCGCGCGGAAGCGGGCCTGACCCAGGAGGAGTTCGGACCGCTGGTGCGGTACTCGGCGCCGTACATCGCCAAGATCGAACAGGGCAAGCGCTACCCGCCGAGGGGTCTGGTCGACCGGGCCGGCGACGTCCTGGGCCCGGTGGCGGGCCGGGTCCTGGAGGCGGCGGGCCGCAGCCTGACGCGCAAGGCGGGGCTGGCCAGCTGGTTCCGGCAGTGGGCCGGGATCGAGGAAGAGGCGGTGTCGCTGTACGCGTACGAGTGCCGGGGGATCCCCGGCCTGTTGCAGCCCGAGTCCTACGTCAGGGAGCTCTTCGAGCGCCGACTGCCGCCGCTGGCGGAGGACGAGATCGAACAGTTGGTTGCCGCGCGACTGGCCAGGCAGCGCCTGCTGACGGAAAGGCCGAACACCGCGTTCAGCTTCATCATCGAACAGGCTCTTCTGGAGAGACGTCTCGGCGGTCCCGAGGTGACCAGGACGGTCATCGATCACCTGCTGGCAGCCGCCCTCCAGCGCAACGTCGAGATACAGCTGATGCCGCTGCGCCAGGAGGACCACATGGGCGTCGACGGACAGATGTACCTGGCCGAAACGCCGGACCATCGTTGGATCGGCTACGTCGAAGGCCACGACAGCAGCACGCTTCTCACGGATCCGAAACTCGTAAGTTCCATGCTCCAGCGCTATGGCAAGATGCGCTCACAGGCCCTGAGCCGCCAGGCCACCGTGAGCCTGCTGGAGCAGATGCGAGGAGCGCTATGAGCGGCACCGAACTGGACTGGTTCAAGAGCAGCTACAGCGGCAGCGGCGGCGACAACTGCGTCGAGATCGCCGCCCGCGCCGACGCCGTTCTCGTCCGTGACTCCAAGGACACCGGCGTCGGCAGTCTCACCTTGTCGCCCACCGCGTGGACCGCCTTCACCGCCTACGTGACCACCCCGCAGGACTGAACACCCCGTTCTCCCCGGGATTCCTGGGGTCATCGGATTTTGTCTCACATGATGGGCGATCGTGTCTCGCCATTTGACACGGCGGTGACATGTCCGGCAGGACGTACCTACGATCGGAACCATGAAGCGACAGGCGGACCTCACGAAGCGGCGGGCAGTAGACCTGTGCCGCGTCTCCGCCATGCTCTGTCGCACCCTCTGAGCGGGCCTTTTCAGTTCAAGGTTCTCCCGCATTCCCCGGGCCCTCGCGCGCTCCGTTCAGGGCCCCCACGCGCCGTACGCAGGCCTCCACGCCCCGTGCCCGGAAGCCGCTCCCCGTACCACTCGCACCACCCGCACCATCTCGCCGTAACTGCCCCGGAGGAGAACAGCATGAGCCGCAGTGACGTCCTGGTAGACGCCGACTGGGTCGAGGCCCACATCGACGACCCGAAGGTTGTCATCGTCGAGGTCGACGAGGACACCTCGGCCTACGACAAGAACCACATCAAGAACGCCGTCAAGATCGACTGGAAGTCCGACCTCCAGGACCCGGTCCGCCGCGACTTCGTCGACCAGGAGGGCTTCGAGAAGCTCCTCTCGGCCAAGGGCATCGCGAACGACGACACCGTCATCCTGTACGGCGGCAACAACAACTGGTTCGCGTCCTACGCGTACTGGTACTTCAAGCTGTACGGCCACGACTCCGTCAAGCTCCTCGACGGCGGCCGCAAGAAGTGGGAGCTGGACTCCCGCGACCTGGTCGAGGCCGTGCCGCAGCGCGCCGAGACCTCGTACAAGGCCAAGGCCCAGAACACCGCCATCCGCGCCTTCCGTGACGACGCCGTCGCCGCGATCGGCACGCAGAACCTGGTCGACGTGCGCTCGCCCGACGAGTTCAGCGGCAAGCTGCTCGCCCCCGCGCACCTCCCCCAGGAGCAGTCGCAGCGCCCGGGCCACATCCCGACCGCGCGCAACATCCCGTGGTCGAAGAACGCCAACGACGACGGCACGTTCCGCTCCGACGACGAGCTCAAGGAGCTGTACGCCGACGAGCAGATCGACCTGTCCAAGGACACCGTCGCGTACTGCCGTATCGGCGAGCGCTCGGCCCTGACGTGGTTCGTCCTGCACGAGCTGCTCGGTGTCGAGAACGTCAAGAACTACGACGGCTCGTGGACCGAGTACGGCTCCCTCGTGGGTGTGCCGATCGAGCTCGGCGCCAACAAGTAATCCGTCCCGACCTGTAAGGACTGAACGTATGTGTGGAGCACAGGCCGGCGGCCCCGACGCCTCGACGATCAAGCCCGGTGAGACCACCATCCAGGGTTCCGTGACCAAGGACGGCCAGCCCGTCACCGGTTACGTACGCCTGCTGGACTCGACCGGCGAGTTCACCGCGGAGGTCCCGACCTCGGCGACCGGACAGTTCCGCTTCTACGCGGCCGAGGGAACGTGGACCGTACGGGCCCTCGTCCCCGGCGGTACGGCGGACCGCACGGTCGTCGCGCAGACGGGCGGCCTCTCGGAGGTCGCGATCGCGGTCTGAGCGACGCGCACGCGCGTAACGGGTAACGCGTGACGGATTGACCGGCCGGAGGGCCGCACCCCAGGGGGTTGGACGCCACTGGAAGGGGTGCGGCCCTCCGCGCCGTCCGGGGCCGGGGGCTGTCCGGGGTCGTACGCTGGAAGCATGTACACGCGACGCCGTCGCGGCTACTTCCTGCTCATGGGCGGATGCCTGATCCTCTTCGTCTCCGCCTGGTCCTTCGTGCGGATCTGGTCGATCCCGGCGGCCATCGGAATGTGTGTGGTGGCCATGGTCATCCCGCCCGTCGCGGCGATCGTCGGCAACAGCCGGAGCCGTGACGACCGCTGGTGGGACGAGCCACCGAGGAACGACGAGCCGAACAAGCCCGACGGGCACGACGACTCGTGGACGGACCTGGGGACGAAGGCGAAGAGGCGCCGGTGACGGCGTAGTGGTCCGCGTGCGTCAGTAGACGAGCGTCTGCACCCCGTCCACCATGATCTCGCTGACGAACACCTGCGCCCCGGCGATCCGTACCCCCTCCAGGACGTCGTCCTGCGTGATGTCACGCCGGGCCGCGCACTGCGTGCACAGCGTGATCTCCCCCGCCGACAGGATCGACTCGATCAGATCGGGCAGCGGCGCGGCGTGCGGCAGTTCGAACTCCGCCGCCCGGCCGGGCAGGGCGAACCAGGCGGCCTCGCCCGTCAGCCACAGCGACACCCGCACCCCGCTGGCAACGGCGACCGCCGCGACGGTGAAGGCCTGGGAACAGCGCTCGGGCGCGTCCGCCCCTGCTGTCACTTTGATCACAAGGGTTTTCTGCGTCGTCTGTGCGGTCTGGGGCGTTCTCACCGGTTCCATGAGCCGAACTGTAATCTTCCGCCGCACAACCAGGTCGTCCCTTCGCAGGTCAGCTCTGTGCGCGGGTCGATGGAACCCGCGACCGAGGTTGTGTGGGGGGACTTTCTTTTGGAACCGAAGCCACCGCGTCGCCGTGGCCGTACGACTCTGATCGTCGGCGTGGCCGCGCTGCTCGGTGTGGTCGCGGGTACGGCGACCGGATACACGATCCAGGCGGACCGGGCGCCGACCGCGCTCCCGCCGCTCTCCCAGCCGGGGCTGGCGTATCCCGCCAAGGCGCTGCCGGCCGGGACGAAGGTGAAGGCGTTGTCCGCCGAGGAGGACAGCCAGGTCAGGCGGGACGGGGATCTGCGCAAGCTGCTGACCAGCAGGCCGGCGGGGTCGCGCGAGAACGAGGAGAGCCTGATCGAGGACGGCTGGATCCCGCTCTCCGCCTACGCGCTCTACTACGAGAGCGAGGACTACATGTTCGAGCGCCTGCTGGAGGAGGGCTTCCGGCGGGTCGCCGCGAGGGACTGGCAACAGGGGCAGAACCGCCAGGGCGAGGTCAATCTCATCCAGTTCCGGTCCGGCGCCGACGAAGGCGTCCTCCACCTCCGGGCCAGAAACGACGGAGGCGTCAGAGGCATCGCGCGGGGACAGCTCCTCGACACCGCCTCGAAGCGCGGAGCGGGCAACCCGGGCGACCCGATCAAGGGCAGCGGCAACGGCCGCTACTTCCTCTTCAAGGTGCGGGAGAAGCCCGGCTATCTGCCGTTGTACCGGGCCAGGGCGGTCGCGTACCGGGGCGACATCATGATGGACATCAACCTCTTCGACAGCAAGCCGATCAGCAAGAAGGACATCCGCACGCTGGCCGAGCGGCAGTTGGAGCGCCTGTGAACGACGAAGCGAACCCCGTACCCGTACCGGAGCCCGTACTCGTACCTCGGCCCGAGCCCGAGCCCGAGCCCGGGTCCGCCCCCGCCCCCCGTCGGCGCGTGCGGCGCCTCGTCACGGTCGTGCTGCCCGCCGTCCTCGTCCTCGGCGCGGTCGCGGGTGGGATCACGTACACCAGCAGGACCGTGGACACGGCGGACCGGACCGCGCCCACGACCCTCTGGTCCCACGCGGACAGCGACGACGAGTCGGAGAACAAGGACCCGGCCGTCAGGGCGGGCGAAGGCCGTACGGACACCGTTCTCGGCCGCAAGCTGCTGCCGGTCCCGGTCGGTTGGGGACTCGGTCCCGACGTCGGGGAGTTCGGTAACGACGGCGAGTTCACCGCCAAGCAGGCGACGGCCCTCATGAAGGCCGTCGGGGAGGGTCTGTCCGGCGGTGTGCGCCGTGAATTCGAGAAGGAGATCGACAAGCTGGGCGTCAAGGGGATCGGCGCCCGGTCCTATGCCGCGGACGAGGCCGACGCCACGGCGGAGATCCTTCTCGTACGGATGTCGAACCGCGCGTTCGTCCACGACTGGTTCACGACCCAGACCGAGCGCCCCGGCACCCGCAAGGGGCCCGAGGTCAAGGGCCACAAGAAGGCCGCCTGCTTCCTCATGCCCAAGAGCGCCAAGATCGACCTCGAAGGGATGCAGTGCGTCGCGTACGACGACGACCTGATGGTCACTGTCGTGGCCAGCGGCTCGGAGCCGTTCGACGCGGCAGCCATCGCCGATCTCGTACGGAAGCAGCTCGACCACATCGCATCCCCGGGGACGTACGTATGACCGAGCAGATCACGGACAGCCCGGCGGAGACGGCCGCTCCCCTCCCGCCGACGGAGACGGCCGCACAGCCGGAGACACCGCAGCCCGCGCCCAGCCCGCCCAGCCCGTCCCGCCCGCCCCGCCGCGCCCTC
>NZ_WWJY01000587.1 GCF_009865405.1 Streptomyces sp. SID3212
GCTGCTCCCCGCCCTCGCCGTCGTCGCGCTCCTCGCCGTACCGGCGGCCCCGGCCGGGGACGGTTCCGCCGGGTCCGGCACCGTGGCCGACGCCGCGTCCGGGCTGCTCGTCCTCTTCTGTCTCGTACGGGTCCTGCGCGACCGGGCCCGCCCCCTGACCCGTACCGCCGCACTGGTCCTCGGACTCCCCGTCCTCGGCGTGTCCGTCGCGTCGATCACCTCCCACGACCCCGCCGCCAGCCTGCCCGGCGTGGCCCGCTACCTCCAGATCTTCGTCCTCGTGCCCGCCGCGCTGCTGCTGCTCCTGCGCGACCGCCGCGACTTCCGGGTCGTCGCCGGGTCCGTCGTGGTCCTCGGGCTGGGGCAGGGCACCCTCGGGGTCGTGCAGTACCTGACCGGTACCGGCGCCTCGTACATGGGCGAGGACATCCGCGCGGTCGGTACGTTCGGCGCGACGGATGTGATGGGCATGGCGACCGTCGTCGCGTACGCCCTGGTCATCTGCGTCGGGCACGCGCTGGGCGGAGACCGGGACGTGACGGGACGGCAGCGGGCGGTGGCGCTCGTCTGTGCCGGGCTGCTCTTCTTCCCGCTCCTCCTGTCGTTCAGCCGGGGCGCGTGGATCGCGACCGCCGCCGCCCTCCTCCTCCAGCTCGCGCTCTCCGGAGTACGCCGCGCCACCCGCGTCGTCCTCGCCGCCGCCGCGCTCGGCGTGGTGCTCGTCGGCGGACTCGGCATCGGCTCGCAGATGATCACCGAGCGGCTGAGCAGCATCACCCAGGTCACCGACGCACCCGACCAGTCCGTCACCGACCGGTACACGATGTGGGCCGCCGCCACCGACATGTGGCGCGAGCGGCCCGTCACCGGCGTCGGGCTCAAGGGCTTCCCCGCCTACCGCGACAGCCACTCCTCGCTGGCCCTCTCCGCCGCCAGCGACACGGCGGGCGCGGGGGCGGGCTTCCAGCGCCAGCCGCTGCTCTCCCCGCACAACATGTACCTGCTCGTCCTCAGCGAACAGGGGCTGGTGGGCGTGGTCGCGCTCGTCGGCAGCTGGGCCGCGCTGCTGGTGTGCGTGCTGCGCCGGGTGCCCGCCGCCCGCCGCTCCCCGGCCGGCGCGGGGCCGGGACTGGTCGTCGGCGGGCTGCTGGTCTGGCAGGTGGTGGACTTCGGGTACGCGGACATCGGCGGCCCCTCGACCGTACTGACCGCGGTGATGCTGGGCCTCGCCGCCTGGTGGGGCCTGCACCCGGCCGCCGTACCGACGGACGGCCGAGGGCCGCGGGACCACCGGGAGCCGCGTCACGACCCCGGGCCCCACGGCCACCGAGCGAACAGCGGCCACCGAGCCCCCCACCACCACCGAGCGAACAGCGGGGCTGCCCAGGCGTGAGCGAGACCAGGCAGTCCCTTCCCGGAATCCCCCCGCAGCCCGGCCCGCCCCGCGCGGCCACCGGGGAGATCGGCGCGACCGGAACGAGCGGCACGGGCGGGACGGGCGGCACGAAAGCCGGCGACCCCGGCGCGAGCGGCGGCGGCCTCTTCTCCGGGAAGTTCCTGGCGCGCGCCGCCTTCCTCACCGCCCTGCTGACCGCCGCCGGCGCCCTCCTCGGCCTCCTCCGCGACCAGACCATCGCCCATCTGTACGGCGCCGGCCCCGACACCGACGCCTTCCTCGTCGCCTGGACCGTGCCCGAGGTCGCCTCCACGCTCCTCATCGAGGACGCCATGGCGCTCATCCTCGTCCCCGCGTTCAGCCTCGCGCTCGCCCGCCGCGCCTCCCACCAGGCCCCGGAACCCGACCCCGTACGGGTCCTGATGCGCACGACCCTGCCCCGGCTGTTCCTCGCCCTCAGCGCCGGGGCCGCCCTGCTCGTGGCCGCCGCCCCCTGGGTGGTCGCCGCCCTCGCGCCCGGACTGCCCGAGCCCCAGGTCGCCGTCGACTGCACCCGGCTCACCGCCACCTGCGCCTTCTCCTTCGGCCTCGCCGGATACATGAGCGCGGCCCTGCGGGCGCACGGCAGCTTCGTCGCGCCCGCGATGATCTACACCTCGTACAACGTCGGCATCATCACGACGATGCTGCTCCTCAGCGACCGGATGGGGGTACGGGCCGCCGCCGCCGGAGTCGCGGCGGGCGGCGTCCTGATGGTCCTCGTCCAGAGCCCGGCCCTGTGGCGCAGGCTCAAGGAGCGGCGCCCGGTGACGGGGCGGGAGCCCAAGGGCACCCCCCGCGTGCCGCCCGTCGCGCTCGGACTCCTCGCGCCGGTCATCGTGTTCGCGCTCAGCCGCCAGTCGCAGGTCCTCATCGAGCGGTTCCTCGCCGCGCCGCTGCCCGCCGGGGCCATCTCGCACCTCAACTACGCGCAGAAGGTCGCGCAGATGCCGATGGTGCTCTCCCTGATGCTCTGCACCGTCACCTTCCCGGTGGTCGCGCGCGCCATGGCGGCGGGGGAGACCGACCGGGCGCGCCGCCGCGTCGAACGGGACCTCGCGATGGCCGGGATCATCGTCCTGGTCGGTGCCGCGACCGTCATCGCCTGCGCGCCGCAGATCATCGAAGTCCTCTTCCAGCGCGGCGCGTTCGACGCGGCGGACACCGCCGCCACCGCCGCAGTGATGCGGGTGTACGCGCTCGGCCTGCTCGGCCACACCCTCGTCGGCGCGCTGGTGCGCTGCTACTTCTCCGCCGCCCGCCCCCTCTGGTTCCCGGCCCTGGCCATGCTCGTCGGCCTCGCCCTCACCACCGTCGCGGGCGCCCTCCTCGTCCAGGTCTGGGGCGTCCTCGGCATCGCCGCCGCCAACGCGCTCGGCATCACCGTCACCGCCGCGCTGCTCCTGCACGGCCTCGCCCGCCACAGCGTCCCCCTCAGGACCCGGTACATGACCGGCGCCCTGGTCAAACTCATCGCCGCCGCAGCGGCCTCCACCGGCTCCGGCTGGCTGTGCGGCGCCCTCGTCCCGTCACCCGTCCTCGGCGCCACGGCCGCGTTCGTGGTGATCGCCGTCGTGTTCCTCGGGATCGCCCACGCGCTGCGGGCCCCCGAGATCGACACCGTCCTCCGTCCCGTCACACGAAAGCTCGCTCATGCCCGCTGACACACCGTCCGCAGGCCCCTTGTGGGCAGTCATGTACCACTCGGTCGCCGACCACACGGACGACCCCTACCAGGTGACGGTCTCGCCCGGACGTCTCGAACGCCAGCTCAGGTGGCTGCGCCGCCGGGGCCTCGCCGGCGTCGGCATGGCGCAGCTGCTCCGCGCCCGCGCCGAGGGCCGGGGCGCCCGGATGGTCGGACTGACCTTCGACGACGGGTACGCCGACTTCAACGAGGCGGCCGTGCCGCTGCTCCACCGGTACGGCTTCACCGCCACCGTCTACGTCCTGCCCGGCCGCCTCGGCGGCGAGAACGAGTGGGACAGCCTCGGCCCCCGCAAGCCCCTCCTCACCGAGGACGGCGTCCGGCTGGCCGCCGAGGCGGGCATGGAGGTCGGCTCGCACGGGCTGCGCCACGTCGACCTCACGGTGGCCGACGACGAGACGCTCGCCGCCGAGACCGCGCAGAGCCGCGCCCTCCTCCAGGACATCACCGGCACCGAGGTGACCGGCTTCTGCTACCCGTACGGAACGGTCGACGAGCGCGTCATCGGGGCCGTACGGCAGGCGGGGTACGCGTACGCCGTCGGCATCGACCCCGGCCCGCTCACCGGCCTCTTCGCCCTCCCGCGCATCCACGTCGGCGAGAACGACACCGGCCCGCGCCTGCACCTCAAGCGGCGGCTGCACCGCTGGCGCCGCGAACCGGTCCCGTACGCCGCCCCCTACGAGCCCGAGCAGGCCCGCCCATGAGAGTCCTGCACGTCATCACCGGTCTCGGCATCGGGGGCGCCGAGCAGCAACTGCGCCTGATGCTCCGGGAGCTGCCCACCGACAGCGACGTCATCACCCTCACCAACCCGGGCGCGGTCGCGCGCGGCATCGTCGCCGACGGGGTCCGCGTCCGGGACCTCGCGATGACCGGCAACCGGGACGTCGGGGCGCTGCCCCGGCTCGCCGGGCTGGTCAGGCGCGGTCGGTACGACCTGGTGCACACCCACCTCTACCGCGCCTGCCTGTACGGGCGGTTCGCGGCGCGTCTCGCGGGCGTACGGGCCGTCGTGGCCACCGAACACTCCCTCGGCGCCGCGCAGATCGAGGGCCGCCCGCTGTCCACCGGAGCCCGCGCCCTCTACCTCGCGGGGGAGCGCCTCGGCACCGCCACCGTCGCCGTCTCCGCGACCGTCGCCCGGCGGCTCGAACGCTGGGGCGTACGGCGCGACCGCATCCACGTCGTCCCCAACGGCATCGAGGTCGACCGTTTCGCCTACGACCCCGCCGCCCGCCGCGCCGCCCGCGAGCGGCTGGGACTGCCCCAGGACGCCTTCGTGGTCGGCGGCGTCGGCCGGCTGACGGGCAGCAAGCGGTTCGACACGCTCGTGCGGGCCGTCTCCGACCTGCCGGGCGCGCGCCTGCTGCTCGTCGGCGAGGGCGCCGAGCAGGTCAGGCTCCAGCGGCTGGCGTACGTACGGGGGGCCGCGGACCGGATCCTGCTGCACGGCGCGTGCCAGGACCCGCCGCCGGACGCCTACACCGGGGCCGGGCCCTCGATCACGGACCCCGCCGACGGGCCCGACCTGCCCGCGCTGCTCGCCGCCATGGACGTCTTCGTCTCCACCTCCCAGGACGAGGCCTTCGGACTCGCGGTGGTCGAGGCGCTGGCCGCCGGACTGCCCGTCCTGCACGTCACCTGCCCCGCGTTGGAGGACCTCCCCGCCGAAGCGGCCCCCGGCGCGCGGCAGATCAGCGGAAACGTTCCCGAACTGATCGCGGAGCTGCGGCGGTTCCAGGACGCGGCCCGCGGATCCGGGGACCGCCGCCTGCCCGTCCCGGCCGCCGCGCGCCACTACGACATCTCCCGCAGTGCCGAACAGCTGATGGCCGTCTACGAGAACGCGCTGCGCGGCCCGGCTCCCACCCGAGAAGTGAGTTGCCCATGACCAAGGAATCGAGTGCTCCGCGCGGCGAGGGCGACCGGACCCCGCCGGCCCCGTCACGGTTCAGGAAGCCGCCGCTGTGGACGGTCGTGCCGGCCGCGGCGGCGCTCGGCGCGCTGGCCGGCGGGGTGTACGGGGCGGTCGGCACCCCGCAGTACAGCGCCACCAGTTACGTCCTCGTCGTCCCGACCGAGAAGTCCGACCCGGCGGCGGCCCTCGGCTTCGCCACGGCGTACGGACGGGTCGCCTCGCAGGTCGCGATCCTCGGGGACGCCCAGGTGTGGGCCGGGGTGCCCGCCGCCACCCTCAAGGCGAACGTACGGACGTCCACCTCACCGGACGCGCCGATGATCTCCGTCACCGCCACGTCCTCCGACGCGTCGGTCGCGGTGAGCATGGCCGACGGGGTGGCCCGCTCCCTCGTCGTCAACGGCTCGCACCTCCAGACCAGCACCAACGTCAAGGTGCTCCAGTTCTCCCGCGCCGTGGAACCGACCGACCCGGTCTCGCCCTCCGCGCCCCTCGCGGCCCTGGTCGGCGGCAGCGCGGGCGGCCTTCTCGGCGGCCTCGGCCTGCTGGTCAGGCCCAAGCGCAGGCGGACGGCCGCGGCCTACGGGTCCGTACCGCATCCGTCGGCGTCGGAATCCCCGTCGCACTCCCCCCAGCCCCAGCCCCAACCGGAAACGGTGTGATGGCCACCCCACCGAAGACACGCACGACGCCCGCGTCCCCCACGACCAGGACCACGGCCCAGGCTCCCGCCACCCCCGCCCGGGTCACCCCCTCCACCACCGTCTCCTCACCCCTCGCCGGGTCCGTCTCCCGCTCGGTCTTCACCACCGAACTGGTCAGGGACGCCGACGGGTTCGCCGCCCTCGCCCCCGCCTGGAACGACCTCCACCGCCGCTCCCGCACGGCCACCCCCTTCCAGAGCCACGCCTGGCTCCACTCCTGGTGGCTGTCGTACGGCACCCCAGGCCGCCTGCGCGTCGTCCTGGTCCGCCGGGGCGGGGTCCTGGTCGCCGCCGCCCCGCTGATGCTGATCCACCGGCCCTTCCCCGTACTGATCCAGCTCGGCGGCTCCATCTCCGACTTCTCCGACGTCCTGCTGGACGACAGCTGCGCCGACGCCGCTGCCGCCGCCCTCGCGAAGGCCCTCGCCCGCGCGGCCCGTACCGCCGTGATCGACCTGCGGGAGGTACGGCCCGGAGCCGCGGCGGAACGCGTCCACGCCTGCTGGCCCGGAACGCGCAGGCAGCTGGCCGACTCGCCCTGCCTGGAGCTGCCCGCCGTCCCCATGGACGAGCTGCTCGGCCGCCTCGCCTCCGCCCGCGCCCAGCGCGCCCGCGCCAAGCTGCGCAAGCTCGACGCGCTCGGCATCGAGGAGCGGGTCGTACCCCAGGACGAGATCCCCGGCGCGGTCGAACGGCTCCTGGAACTGCACCGGCTCCAGTGGCAGGGCCGCGGGGTCACCCCCGAACACCTCAGCACCCGCTTCGCCGCGCACCTGACCCGCTCGGTGGCGTCCATGGTCGAGCAGGGCGACGCCATGATCACCGAATTCCGGCTGGCCGGGGAACTGGTCGCCTCCGACCTGACCCTCATGTCGTCCCAGCTGGCCGGCGGCTACCTCTACGGGGCCGATCCGGTGCTGCGCGCCAAGAAGGTCGACGTCGCCATGATGCTGCTGCGCACGTGCGCGCGGCAGATCAGCGCCAGTGGGCGTACGACGCTGAGCATGCTGCGCGGGAACGAGCCGTACAAACACCACTGGCGCCCGGACACCGTCTGCAACCAGCGCTTCCTCCTGGCCAGGACGTATCTGACGCCGTGGCTGCACCTGCTGGCCGCCCGGGCGGCGGGCCGGGGCCGGGCGGCGGCGCTGGTGAAACGGCTGCGGCGGGGCGGCGACAAGGCGTGACCCGGATACGGTCCGGTCCGCCGTGCCGCCGCCCCGCCGCCGGGGGGCACCGGATCAGGAGGCGTCAGGGTTCTTGCGCTCCCACCAGTCGACCCGGAGGCAGATCTTGCCGCCGATCCAGCTCTCGACCCAGCTGCCGAGGTTCATCGGGGTGCAGCTGCCCGGTGTGGGGGGCACCGGCGGGAGGGGCGGGACGGGCGGGGTGGGGGCGGTGGGGACGGGGACGGTGGGTGTCGGGACCGTCGGGGTCGGGACGGTCGGCGTCGGTACGGGAGGCGTTGTCGGTACGGGCTCCGGCAGCCTCCCGTACAACATGGAGCGGAACACCTTCGACGACCGGGGATTCTTGTCGCACTGCCACACGCCGTGCGGGCAATAGTCGGTGACGGTGTTGTAGAGCGGCTTGTGGGTGTCGATCCACTCCAGCATGCGCCGCATGTAGTCGGGATTGTCGCCGTTCCGGTAGAGACCCCATTCGGGATAGGAGACGACCTTTTTGTGCTCGGCGGCGAAGTCGATGTGCTGTCGCAGGCCGTACGGCTCATTCACCTGCTCGTCGAAGGTCCGGCCCGGCGGCTGGTCGTACGAATCCATTCCGATGATGTCCACGACGTCGTCGCCGGGATAGCACTCGGTCCACGGAACGGCGTCCCTGCCCCGGTTCGGCGCCCAGTCGAAGCGGAACTTCTGGCCGGGCACCGCGCGCATCGTGGTGACGATGTTCTTCCAGTACTTCTTCCACGACTCGGGGTCGGGCCCGCAGCGGTGGGTGTACGTGGTGCCGTTCATCTCCCAGCCGAGCACGATCACCGTGTCGGGGACGCCGAGGCCGACGAGCCGTTCCGCGAGGGCCCTGAAGTGGCCGTCGTAGCTTCCCTGGGCGCCTTTGCGCAGCTCACGCCGTACGAGGCCGTCGGGGACGCGGTCCTCGTTGCGCTCCAGCATCGGGACGTTGAGGACGAACAGCCGGTCGGCCCCGGCCTTGCGCCACTCCGCCCAGTCCTCCAGGAAGCCGGGGCTGCCCTCGATGTTGGACCAGACGTCGCCGGGGAGGTAGGTGTGCCCGACGCGCAATTCCGTACCGCCGAGCCATTTCTGCATCTCGGCGATGCGCCGTACCCCTTTCGGCCCGTAGTCGAGATAGGCGCCGAACGCGGGCGCCGGGGCCTGGGGCGGTTTCGGGTCCGGCGGGTCCACCGGTCCCGTCGTGGCGGTCGGCGACGGAAGCCCCGCGCCTGTGGCAAGAAGGCCTGCCGTGACCGCACCCAGACAGGTGCTCGCCAGCCGTCGACGTCGGGACATGTCCGCTCCTCGTGATCGAGCCTCAGCTTCCATTGCTCAGCTACTGGTTCAAAAGTATTTCTGATAAGCCGATGGGGAACCCGGGTTGGCTTTCCAGTAGCCCGTTCGTGCATTTGATCCCCCGCATGGGTTACCGAAATGCAGAACGCGGCGGCGAAGAGTAAGGCAACGGCAGGGCGCGGCGGGGCGCGGTCGGGACGGAACGTTCCTGCCGGGGGAGGGAACGGACGGCGCGTCAGCTGGTCGCGCGCGGTCGTGGATCGTGCGGGGTCACCGATCGCCGGACGGGTTCGGGGAGACGCCGTCCGGCGACGGACGAGTGGCCCTGCGGGCCGTCAGTACTGGCCTCTGACGCGGACCTTCGCGGTGCTGCGGCGGTAGAGGATGCCGCCGCCGAGCAGCAGGCCGGCGCTCATCGCGGCGGCGGCGAGGAGGTGGTCGCTGCCGGTCTCGGCGAGCTGCGGGGCCTCGGCGCGGGGCGGGGTGGCGGGGTGGTACTGCGCGGGGACCACCGGCGGGGCGGCGTGGTGCGGGACCGGCCTGTTCGGGGCATGCGGGGTGTAGGGGGTGTGGGGGGTGTGCGGGGGCGTGACGGGCGTGTTCGGGACCACGGAGCTGTCGTCGACGGGCGGCTTGACGGGGGGCACGTGGCGGCCGGGGGGCGGGGGCGCCACGGTGCCGTTGCCGCAGTTGTTGCCGAAGGCCGGGTTGAGGAGGCCGACGACGTCGGCGGTGTTGCCGCAGACGTTCAGGGCCAGCTCAAGGGGGGCCTGGAGGAGGTTGCCCGCCCCCACTCCGGGGGATCCGACAGCGGCGCCCTGGGCGTGGGTGGAACTGGCCGCCTGGTGATGGGGGCGGGGGGAGACGGGGGCCTCGTGGACGGCGGGGCCGGCGGG
>NZ_WWJY01000588.1 GCF_009865405.1 Streptomyces sp. SID3212
CCGGCGGCCGGATCGACGGCCCGGAGGGTGCGTCCACCGGCGGCGACGGCACGGTTCCCGTCCACCGCGGCCCCGGCGTTCCTGCCCTTCGCCGCGTCCGCGCCGACGCGCCACACGACCTCGCCGGTGGAGGCGGAGCGCGCCACGAAGCCGGCCGGTGCCACGGGGCACAGCAACAACCGTTCGGTGGGCAGGCACCTGCCCGACGGCGCCGGACCGGCGGACCCGACGACCCAGTCCCGCCAGCCGGCTCGCGCCTCTGGCCCGGGAGTCCCTGACGCTCCGCCACAACCGGCGGCGCAGACGAGCAGCGCCGCTCCGGCCAGTCGGCAGGCGATCTGCCACACGCTTGTTCCGCCCATACCCCGTGCCCCCGCCCGCTCGCCTGCCCGGCACAGTACCGCCGCCGCTCCCCCGCACGGGTTCCGCGCCGGATCCCGCTACGCCACCGGCGTCGTCGCACGGTCGGCTCCGGAAGCCGCGTCGCGTGTTCCGGTGTGCTTGCGGCCCGGGAGGAGGGCCAGGACGATCATCGTGCCGGCCGCCATGATGATGCCGCCGACCAGGCTGGTGGTGGCGATGGCGTCGGAGAACGCGGCGTGGGCCGCCGAGACGAGGCCCTGTGCCTGGGCCGGGGTCGCCTGGGGGTTGTGGGCCAGTTCCCCGGCCACGGCGAGGGCTCCGCCGATCGAGTCGCGGGCGGCGTCGAGGGGCTCCGGGGGAAGTGCCGTGCCCACGGCGTCCGTCAGGTTGTCGCGGTACGAAGTCGCCAGCAGGGAGCCGAGGATGGCGATGCCGAGCGAGCCGCCCAGTTCGAGGGCGGTGTCGTTGACGCCTCCGCCCACGCCCAGTTGGTCCTCGGGGAAGGAGCCCATGATGGTGTCGGTGCAGGGCGCGACGCTCAGTCCGACGGCGAAGCCGAGCAGGACGAACGGGGCGAGGAAGTCGCCGTACGTGGAACCCGCGTCGATACGGGTCAGGAACAGCACGCCGACCGTGCCGACGGCCATGCCCGTGACCACCGTCGTCCGCATGCCGAGCAGCGGTGTCAGGCGCCCGGTCACCGCCGCGGCGACACACACGCCCGCGGCGAGCGGCAGCATGCGGACGCCGGTTTCGAGGGGGCTGTAGCCCAGGACGAACTGGAGGTGCTGGGTGATGTAGTAGAGGGCGCCGAACGTGCCCAGGAAGAACATCAGGACGGCGATCGTCGATCCGCTGAACGCGCGGTCCCGGAACTTGCGTACGTCGAGCACCGGGTGCGGATGGCGCAGTTCCCGGAGGACGAAGCCGACGATCCCCAGGCCCGCCAGGACGGCCGCGGCGACCGGACCCGTACCCCATCCGAAGTGCGGCCCCTCGATGATGGCGTACACCAGTGCTCCGACGGCGACGATGGACAACAGGCCGCCGACGACGTCGATCCGGCCCATGTCGCGGGCGCGGGACGGCGGGACCAGGACGAAGGCGCCGACGATCGCCGCGAGCGCGATGGGCACGTTGATGAGGAACGTCGAGCCCCACGCGTGGTCCTCCAGCAGCCATCCGGCGATGAGCGGCCCGAAGGCGACGCCGAGGCCGGAGGTGGCGGTCCAGGCGGTGATCGCCCGGGCCCGTTCCTCGCGCGGGAAGGTCGCCACCAGCAGGGAGAGGGTCGCCGGCATGATGACCGCGGCTCCGACCCCCATGACGGCCCGGGCCGTGATCACGGCCCCGGTGGAGTCGACCAGGCTCCCCGTCACGGCGCCCGCCGCGAAGACGACGAGGCCGGCCACCAGCGCGCCCCGGCGGCTGTACTTGTCGCCTATCGCGCCCAGGAGCAGCATCAGCGCCGCGTAGGGGACGGTGTACGCGTCGATGACCCACTGCAACCCGCTGCTGTCCAGGCCGAGGTCCCGGGTCATGTCGGGCGCGGCCACGATGAGCGCGGTGTTGGCCATCACGATGATCAGGAGACTCAGGCACAGCACCAGGAGCGCCCACCACCTCCTGGAGTAGGGGGTGCGCATCTGGTCGACCGGGGTCGAGGCGAGGAGAGGCATGGGGGCTTCCTTCAGGGAGCGACAGCTCTTATTTGCTCAACGATGTGCACGTTAGCTTCTTGCTCACCCGTGGGCAAATATCGCGCCGCACCCCCGCGTCATGGCCGCGTCTGAAGATTGCGGCTCTGCCCATCGATGTGCAGACTGGATCTCCCATGACTAAGACCGCCCCCGAGCCCCAGCGCCGCAACGCCCGTGCGAACCGGGCCCGCATCCTGGCCGTCGCCCAGGTCGAACTGGGCCGCAACCCCGACGCGACCTTGGAGGACGTGGCCCGGGCCACCGGAGTCGTACGAAGGACCGTCTTCGGGCACTTCCCGGGACGCCCCGCCCTGCTGGAGGCCGTCGCCCAGGAGGTGTCGCAGGTCCTGGGCGAGGCGGTGAAGACCTCCGTGTCGCCGGACGACCCGCCGGAGCGGGCCCTGGCCCGGTTCGTCCTGGGCATCTGGCCCGTGGGGGACCGCTACCGGATGCTGATCGGGCTGGCCCGGCGCGATCTGGGGGTCGAGCGGGTCTCCGAACTGCTCGCGCCCTCGCGCGAGAAGGTCACGAGCATCCTGGAGCGGGGACAGTCCCTCGGCGCGTTCCCCGCGCACGTGCCCCCGCGTGTCCTCAGCGCGGCCCTGGAAGCCATGGCGCTGTCGCTGATCGAGAGCGTCGGCGCGGAGGCCTGGCAGGACGACGGTACGGCGACGGCGACGGCCACGCTGATCGCCGCCGGCGTCCCCGCGCGGCGCGCGGAGGCCGAGGTGCACGACCTCTCCGCACTGCTGACCCGTACGCCTCCGCGGCCCCAGGCCACCCAGGATCCCGCCTGAGCCGTACGCCTCAGGGCAGAAGCAGCAGCTTGCCGGTCGTGGCGCGCGACTCCAGGTCACGGTGCGCCCGCGCGGCGTCCTCCAGCGGGTAGCGCCCGCCGATGTCCACCCGGAGCCGTCCGTCCAGGACCATGCCGAAGATCTCCGCGGTGTGGCGCAGCAACGCCTCACGGGTCGGGATGTGGTCGAGGAAGACCGGGTAGCAGAGCTTGATGCTGCGGGGGAGGTCCCGCAGGCTCACCACGGGCACCGCGCCGATGAACGGCCCGTAGTAGAGCAGTGTGCCGTGCCGGCGGAGGACCTCCATCGAGGCCCGGAACGTCGCCTCTCCCCCGCCGTCGAACACGGTGTGGACGCCTTCCCCGCCGGTCAGTTCCCTGACCCGCTCGACAAACGCGCCCCCGGTGGAGACCACGACGTGGTCCGCCCCGGCCCGCCGTACGACGTCCGTCTTCGCGGCGCTCGACGTCAGCCCGATGACACGACCGCCGCGCGCCTTGACGAGCTGGGTGAGCTTCTGGCCGAGCCCGCCGGCCGCCGCGTGGACCAGCGTCACCTGCCCGGGCTCCACGGGCGCCGCCTCGGTGGTGAAGTGGTGGGCGGTGATGCCCTGCATCATCACGCCGGCCGCCGTCTCGTCGGACAGCCCGTCCGGTACGGGCACCGCACGCGCGGCCGGCAGCACCAGCCGCTCGGCGTACGAGCCGCCGCCGCCCACCCAGGCGACCCGGTCCCCGACGGCGTGTCCGGTCACGCCCTCACCGAGCGCGGTGACCCGTCCCGCCCCCTCGGCGCCGGGGACGAACGGAACCCGGCCCGCCGACGGTCCGAACCGGCGCACCCCGGTGTCCATGAAGTTCACCCCGGCCACGGTGACGCCGACCTGGATCTCCCCGGGCCCGGGGGACGGGTCCGGCCGTTCCGCGATCCGGAGCTCCTCCGGTCCTCCCAGCCGCTCCACCACTATCGCTCGCACGTGACGCACCTTCCTCTCGGTCGGCTCCCCACCTTCGCGGGCATAAAATGGACCGGCAAGTCCAGAAAAGGAGACTCATGCCCGAGCGACACGGGCCCGCGCGGGGCGGGAGGGTCACACCGACCGCCAAGGGAGCCGCGACCAGGAACCGCATCGTCGAGGGCGCGGCGGCCGAGATCCGGGACAGGGGCGCCGCCGGCACGACGCTGGACGACATCCGCGCCCGCACCTCCACCAGCAAGGGCCAGATCTTCCACTATTTCCCGGGCGGCAAGGAGGAGCTGCTGCTCGCCGTGGCCGCCCACGAGGCCGGACAGGTCCTGGACGACCAGCAGCCGTACCTCTCCGACCTGGGCACCTGGCAGGCGTGGCAGGACTGGCGGGACGCGGTCGTCCGGCGCTACGAGCGGCAGGGCGTCCACTGCCCCCTGGGGGTGCTGATGACCGAACTGGGCCGCGCCACACCGGCGGCGCAGGCGCTCACCGGACAGTTGATCGAGCGGTGGCAGGCGGCTCTGCGGGCCGGCGTGGTGCGCATGCAGGAGAGCGGCCGGGCCGACTCGCGGCTCGACGCCGACCGCACGGCGGCGGCGATGGTCGCGGGAATCCAGGGCGGGGTGGCGATCCTGATGTCGACGGGAGCGATCACCCACCTGGAGGCGGCGCTGGACACCTCCCTCATGCTGCTGCGGACCGGCCCGGGCGAATCCTTTTAGGGCAGGAGGGCGCGGCGGTCCCCCGGTCCCGGCACGAACGGTCCCCCGGACCGGCCGGCCGGTCCCGCTCCGGCGGGCAGCTCGTGGCGTCGCGGTGATGGCGCTCGCGCGGGTCAGCGGCAAAACTGGGTGGTAGCCGGCACGACGACGCCCCGGGCCGTACGGATGACACCAAGGTCCCCGTACCGGTGGCGCCGCCGGACTGGCCCCCACGTACGCCGCGAGTGGATGATGGGACGTAGGTGATACTGCGGAATGTCCGGTGATGGTGGCACCGAGGTCGAAGTCCCGAGGCTGTGGGCGGACCCGGCAGGCGGGGCCCACAGCGGTCTGCCGCCGGGCACGGACGAGCAGGAGGCCGTCGCCGGGCAGATGCTGGCGTTCGCCGGCGCCGCGCTCGTCGCCGTCTACGTCCTGGACGCGGGCGGAAGGGCGCTGCGGCTGGCCCAGTCGTCCGGGCGGCTGCGCGACCGGATCCCGCTGCCGGACCTGTACGCCCTGTCGAGCAGGTCGCCGGTCGCCGACGCGTACTGCACCGGGCACCCCCTCTGGCTCGGTCCCGGCGAACTCGCCTCGTACGGCGAGACGGGACAGCGGACCCTCCCGGTCGACATCTCGCTGGGCGCGCTGCCCTGGCGGCTGGGCTGCCTGCTCGTGGTGGACGACGACGAAGGGGGCTTTGACGTCGAGCGGCGCGATTTCCTGGAGGTGTACGCCGACCAGGTCGCCGCGCGCCTCGAAGCGCACGGGGAGCCGGGCAGTGTCCTGACCGCCGGCCGCCCGCCGCCGCCGGTCCTGCCCGCCGCCCCTCCCGACGCACTGCGGATCGGGAAGTTCAGCCTCGCCCTCCGCACCGGTCGGATCGAGGCGGACGCCCGGGTCCTCGAACTGGTCGACATGGCGCCGGACGACTTCGACGGCCGCGTGGAGACCCTCCTGGCGCACTCCGTCCCAGACGACCTGCCCGCGCTGATGTCCCTGATGGAACCGGGCAAGGTGACCTCGGGCAGCCGGGAACTGGAGTTCCGCGTCCGCCGGATCACCGGCGAGCTGCGCTGGCTCCAACTGCGCTGCCGCGTGGTGGCCGACAGCTCCGGCCTGCCGGACCGGGTGGTGGGCGTGGTCGCCGACGCCCACGCGCTGCGGCCCAGCGCCGACGAG
>NZ_WWJY01000589.1 GCF_009865405.1 Streptomyces sp. SID3212
GGCCGCAGCCCGTTCAGGAAGCGCGAGGGCCGCCGGGAGGCCCTGCCCCCCGGCGAGCGGGAGAGCGCCCAGGAGAGGGAGAGGTGCACCCGCGCGCGGGTGACGCCGACATAGAGGAGACGGCGCTCCTCCTCGACCTGTTCGTCGGTCTTCGCGTAGGTGATCGGCATCATGCCCTCGGTGAGCCCGACCAGGAACACGGCGTCCCACTCCAGGCCCTTGGCCGAGTGCAAGGAGGCGAGCGTGACGCCCTGCACGGTCGGCGCGTGCTGCGCCGCCGCGCGCTCGTCCAGTTCGGCCACCAGGTCGGAGAGCGTCGCGGACGGCTTGGCCCGGACGAAGTCCTCGGCCAGCCGCACCAGCGCGGCAAGCGACTCCCACCGGTCCCTGACCGCCCCGGAACCCGTCGGGGGCTCCGTGGTCCACCCGGAGGTCGAAAGCACGGCACGCACCTGCGAGGGCAGCTCGACCACGTCGTCGAGCACGGCGTCGTTGCCCCCGAAGCGCGCCGCGCTGCGCAGGGCGGCGCCCGCTTCCCGTACCTCCTTGCGTTCAAAGAAGCGCTCGGCGCCGCGCAGTTGGTACGCCACCCCCACGTCCGCCAGGGCCTGTTCGTAGACCTCCGACTGGGCGTTGATCCGGTACAGCACGGCGATCTCGCCCGCCGGGACGCCTGCGGCGATCAGGTCGCGGATCCGGCGGGCGGTGGTCTCGGCCTCCGCCGGCTCGTCCGCGTACTCCGTGTAGACCGGTTCGGGGCCGGCCCCCCGCTGGGAGATCAGCTCCAGGCGGTGTTCGGCGGCCCGGCCGCGCGCCTGGTTCAGCAGACCGTTGGCCAGGTGGACGACCTGGGGGGTGGAGCGGTAGTCACGGACCAGCTTCACCACCGTGGCGCCCGGGTGGCGCGTGCGGAAGTTCAGCAGGTGGTCCGGGGTCGCGCCGGTGAACGAGTAGATGGTCTGGCTGGCGTCGCCGACGACGCACAGGCTCTCCCGGTCCCCCAGCCACAGCTCCAGGAGGCGCTGCTGGAGCGGGCTCACGTCCTGGTACTCGTCCACCACGAAGTGCTGGTACTGACGGCGGATCTGGTCGGCGATGTCGTGCCGGTCCTGGAGGATGCCGACCGTCAGCAGCAGGACGTCCTCGAAGTCGATGACCGAGCGGTCGCGCTTGAGCTGTTCGTACATCCCGTAGATCTGGCCGATCTCGGCGGCGTCGCGCGGGGCGTCGCGCAGCGACTTGGCGACCGCCGCCGGATAGTCCGCGGGCACGGTCTGGGTGACCTTCGCCCACTCGATCTCGCCCGTGACGTCCCGCAGCTCGTTGCGGTCCAGCCTGATCCGGCAGCGCGCCGCGGCCTCGGCGACCAGCTGGACCTTGCGCTCCAGCAGCCTCGGCATCTCGCCCCCGACGACCTTGGGCCAGAAGAACTGGAGCTGGCGCAGCGCCGCCGAGTGGAACGTCCGCGCCTGGACCCCGCCCGCGCCGAGCTGGCGCAGCCGCCCGCGCATCTCCCCGGCGGCGCGGTTGGTGAACGTGACGGCCAGCACGCTGCCCGGCTGGAGGATCCCCGCCCGCACCCCGTACGCGATCCGGTGGGTGATCGCGCGCGTCTTGCCCGTACCGGCCCCGGCCAGCACGCACACCGGGCCGTGCAGGGCCGTCGCGACCTCGCGCTGCTCGGGGTCGAGCCCTTCGAGCACCGCGTCGGCGTCCCGCGGCGGGTCGACGATCTGGCCGGGACCGGCGGTCCTGCCCTCGTGCGGGTCCTGCGGGAACAGTGGGGAATGCGTTGCTGCTGTCACCCCGCCATGCTGTCAGGTCGCCGGGGACGGCTGTTCCCGTTGTCCACAGCTGTGCCGCGTCTGTCATACGAATACGGTCCGGACCGTTACGGGAACGGTCGCCGCCCTCACATGGACGGCCGCCCCCCTCGCGCGGACGGCCCCCGCCCTCGCGGGAATGGCCGCCGCCCCGCGTACGTTCCACGCATTGCGCCGGTGCACCCACCGGGGCACACGGCCTGGAGCCGACGCACAGAGCGAGACCGAAACAGAGGAGCGCGAGGGACATGGCGGGCACTGTGACGATGTACAGCACCACGTGGTGCGGATACTGCCGTCGGCTGAAGGGTCAGCTGGACCGCGAGGGCATCGCGTACACGGAGATCAACATCGAGCAGGACGCCGCCTCCGCGGCCTTCGTCGAGAAGGCCAACAACGGCAATCAGACGGTGCCGACCGTCGTCGTGGTCGCCCCGAGCGGCGTCGACGTCACGATGACCAACCCGAGCCTCGCGCAGGTGAAGCAGGCGCTCGGCGCCTGACCCCGCACCCGCCCCGCTCCTCCGGCACACACCGATCCCCTCCGAGGCCGACGCTTCGGAGGGGATCGGTGCTGTGCGGTCAGGGGAGTACGCCGCTCCTACCGCGGCAGCGGCTTCGGCAGGGGCTTGCCGTACCAGAGCTCCACCAGGCGCGCGGCGATCGAGATGCCCGCCGGGGGCAGGATCTCGCCCGTCTCGATCGCGGTCCGCAGGTCCTCCCGGGAGAACCAGCGCGCCTCCTCGATCTCCTCGCCGTCCACGGTGATCTCCGAGGACGTGGCCCTCGCCATGAAGCCCAGCATCAGGCTCGACGGGAACGGCCACGGCTGGCTGGCCACGTACTCGACCTCGCCGACCGTGACACCGGCCTCCTCGAAGACCTCGCGGGCCACCGACTGCTCGATGGACTCCCCCGGCTCCACGAAGCCCGCCAGGGTGGAGAACCGGCCCTCGGGCCAGTGCACCTGCCGCCCGAGCAGCGCCCGGTCCTCCTCGTCCGTGACCAGCATGATCACCGCCGGGTCGGTCCTCGGGTAGTGCTCGGCGCCGCAGGCCGGGCAGCGGCGGATGTGGCCGGCCGCCGCGATCACCGTGCGCTCGCCGCAGCGCGAGCAGAAGCGGTGGAGCCGCTGCCAGTTCTCCAGCGCGACCGCGTGCACCATCAGGCCGGCGTCCCGCTGCGACAGCAGCAGCCCCGCCTCCCGCAGGCCCGCCGCGCGCGCCGACTGGTCCATGCGGCCGGGCAGCGCGTCCTTCTGGAGCGCGAAGTAGCTGACCCCGTCCTCGTCCGTACCGAGGAAGTAGCGGTGGGTCTCCGTGACGGGCGCCTCGAAGGCGGGGGTCATGACCAGTTCGGTACGGCCGTCGGGGGTGTCGTCGATCAGCACCTGTCCGCCCGACACCACGAAGACCCGGGTCGTGGGGTGGCTCCAGGCAGCCGCGAGCCAGGCCTCGTCGAGACGGTGGTGCGCGGCGCGGTCGACACCGCTGGGCGCGGTGAGACCGATCGGTCGGTGTGCGAGATCGGCACTGCTGATGGTGCTCACAGGTACTTCCAACTCCCCCGGATGGATGGGTTCTGTTCAGCGGAGAGCGGCGGCAAGGTCGCCCCAGAGGTAGGCGGTGGTCTCCACGCCCTTGAGCAGCAGGTCCAGTTCGACCTTCTCGTCGGGCGCGTGCCAGCCGTCGGACGGTACGGAGATGCCCAGGAAGAGCACGGGTGCGCCGAGGACGTCCTGGAGGTCGGCGGCGGGTCCCGAGCCGCCCTCGCGGGTGAAGAGGACCGGGCGTTCGAAGGCGCGGCCCATGGCCCGGACGAGCGACCGGAGGGCGGGGTGGTCGAGCGGGGTCAGACAGGGGCGGGTGGCGGCGCCGAAGGTGATCTTGTGGCGGACGCCGTTCGGGACGCGGGCCTCGATCCACTCCCGTACGGCCCGCTCGATCCGGTCGGGGTCCTGACCCGCCACCAGCCGGAACGAGAGCTTCACCTGGGCGGAGGACGGCACGATCGTCTTGCCGCCGGGGCCCTGGTAGCCGCCGCCGATGCCGTTGACCTCGGCGGTCGGGCGGGCCCAGATCCGCTCCAGGGTGGAGTGCCCGGCCTCGCCGAGGGTGCCGTGGGACTTGGCCGTACGCAGCCAGCGCTCCTCGTCGAAGGGCAGCGCGGCGAACAGGGCGCGCTCCTCGTCGGTGAGCGGGGTGACGCCGTCGTAGAAGCCGGGGACCGCGACCCGTTCGTCCGCGTCGTGGAGGGAGGCGACGATACGGGCGGCGACGGTGGCCGGGTTGGGGACGGCTCCGCCGAAGGAACCGGAGTGGATGTCCTGGTCGGGGCCGTACAGCTCGATCTCGCAGTCGGCGAGGCCGCGCATGCCGGTGCAGACGGTCGGGGTGTCCTCGGCCCACATGCCGGTGTCGGAGACGATCACGACGTCGGCGGCGAGGCGGGCCGCGCGGGCCTCGGCCAGGGCGCGGAAGTGCGGGGAGCCGGACTCCTCCTCGCCCTCGACGAGCAGCTTGAGGTGGACGGCGGGGGTGGTGCGGCCGGTGGCGGCGAGGTGGGCGCGGACACCGAGTGTGTGGAAGAACACCTGCCCCTTGTCGTCCGCGGCGCCGCGTCCGTACATCCTGCCGTTCCGTACGACCGGTTCGAAGGGGTCGCTCGCCCAGCCGTCCTCGCGGGCGGCGGGCTGCACGTCGTGGTGTCCGTAGACCAGCACGGTGGGGGCCGCGGGGTCGTCCGAGGGCCATTCCGCGAAGACGGCGGGGGCGCCCGGGGTCTCCCAGATCTCGGTGACGGGGAAGCCCGTCTCCTGGAGTTTGGCGGCCAGCCAGTCGGCGCTGCGGCGCACGTCGGAGGCGTGATCGGGCTGGGCGGACACGGACGGGATACGGAGCCAGTCTGCGAGGTCGTCGAGGAACGCGGCGCGGTGGGACTCGATGTACGTACGGACGACGCTGTCCGGGGTGTCGCTCATGACATCGAGCCTAACCGGATCCGGCGGTCGTCCGTTCTGCTGTCCGTCCTCCGTCGCCGTCGCCGTCCGCGCCCCCTTCTCCGTCCCCTTCTGCGTCCCCTTCTGCGTCCCCTTCTGCGTCCCCGTCCGCGTCCCCGTCCGCGTCGCTGTCGCCGTCCCCGCCGGTGAGGATCGCTTCGAGCTCGCTGCGGGAGAGGAGGCGGTCGGGGCGGACGACGTCACCGGTGCGTACGTACAGGAACGCGGCGGTGACGGCGGACGGCGGGAGGCCGTGCTGCTCGGCCCAGGCGAGGCGGTAGACGGCGAGCTGGAGGGGGTCGGCGGTACGGGCGCGGCTGGTCTTCCAGTCGATGATCTCGTACGTGTCCGTGCCGGTCCCGGGGTCGGTGGTGCGGTAGACGGCGTCGATCCGGCCGCGGATCACCCGGCCCGCGAGGGTCAGCTGGAACGGCGCCTCCACCCGGTACGGCGTACGGCGCGCGTACGGGGTCCGCTCGAAGGCCGCCTTGAGCGCGGCCAGGTCACGCTCGTCGGCGATCTCCGGCTCGTCCTCGTCCCCGCCGGGCAGCTCGTCCGGGCCGAGCAGGGGCAGCGGCAGCTCCTCGAACCGCGACTCCACCCAGGCGTGGAACCGGGTCCCCCGGCGGGCGGCGGGCTGCGGCGGCCTGGGCATGGGGCGCGCCAGCTCATGGGCGAAACCGTCCGGGTCGGCGGCGAGGCGCATCAGCTGGGACGCGGAGAGCGACGGTGGTACGGGGACGTCACGGACACCCGCCCGCGCGCGGCGCAGCTCACGCGCGAGCGCGTCGAGATCACGGTCCCAGGAGGCGAGGATCCGCG
>NZ_WWJY01000590.1 GCF_009865405.1 Streptomyces sp. SID3212
GTCGAAGGGCCGCACGGTGGTCGCGTACAGCACGGTCGTGTCCAGCCCCTCCGTCGCCGCCAGTACGTTGTCCAGCATCGGCCCGACGGCGACCACCACCCCGCCGCGCCCCTCGCGCACGGTCCGGAACCCCGGCCCGGTGAGCGGCGTCGGCCGGGCGTTGCTCTGCTCGGACAGCCGCACGTAGTCGCGGCCGTCCCCGGCGGCGGCGCGCCGGATCAGGGCCTCGGCCTCGTCGGGATGGCCGGGGACATGGATGTGCCAGCCGTCGAGGGTGTCCATGAGCGCCACGTCGCCCGGCGACATATGGGTGAGACCACCGGCCGGCCAGTCGTACGAGCCACCCGCGCTCACCAGCACACCGCCCACGCCCTGGTGCCCGAAGTCCAGCTTCACCTGCTCGAAGGGCCGTTCGACCAGAAAGCTCGCGAAGGTGTGCACGACCGGCCGCAGCCCGGCGAGGGCGAGCCCGGCACCCACCCCGATCAGCAGCTGCTCGCGGATGCCGACGTTGATCACCCGGTCGGGATGGCGGCGCGCGGCCCGGGTGAAGCCGTCCCTGCTGATCTCGGCGAGCACGACGGCGAGGCGCGGGTCCTCGTCGAGCAGCCGGGAGGTGGTGGCGATGAACCGTTCCCGCATGGTGTCCATGGAAACAACTCCGGAAGTTCGTGAGGGGTCCGTGATTTCCGTGATTTCTGTACGGAGGGACTCGCCGACGCTCATGACTTGGGCTCCACCTGGGCCACGACCGCCAGGGGAACGCCGTCGTGCGGTGCGGTGAAGGCTCCGTACAACGCCTCGTGGTCCCGGCCGTCGACCGTCCGTACGGACCAGCCGGCCGCCTCGAACCGCGCGGCGATCCCGCCGGGCCGGCTGTGGCTCGCGGAGCGGTTGTCGATCACCACGGTGTGGAGCTGCCCGAGCCCGGCGGGCCCCGCGAAGGCGACGGCCTCGTGGTTGCTGCCCTCGTCCAGCTCGGCGTCACCGATCAGCACCCACACCCGGGGGTCGGTGAGACCCTGAGCCCGCAGCCCGAGCGCCGTCCCCACGGCGAGCGGCAGCCCGTGCCCGAGCGAGCCGCTGCCGATCTCGACCCCGGGCAGCAGCGTGCCGTCGGGATGGTGGCCGAGGGGCGAGTCGTACGAACCGAACCCGGGGAGCAGCTCCTCGTCGAGGAACCCCTTGGCGGCGAGCACGGCGTAGTACGCCATGGGCCCGTGCCCCTTCGAGAGCAGGAAGCGGTCGCGGTCACGCGCGCCGGCGGTCGCGGGCGTGACCCGCAGCACGCGGTCGTAGAGCACCCAGAGCGTGTCGAGGGTGGAGGTCGCGGCGGGCCCGTGTTTCTCGTCGCCGGTCATCAGGGCCAGCAGCCGGTTCAGATCCTGATACCCGAGGACGTGCGCCGGGGCGCTCCCGGACGTCCTGCTCGATGTCTTCGTCATGCGGCCAACGCTCCAACATCAACCAAGCTTGAGGTCAAGCCCGCCGCGCGGGAAAAGCGGTTCGTGACCACCGGTCCGAGTGCGGTATTGTTCTCATGCGCGTTCGGCCAGGGGAAACCCCAGGTCAGCGTGGTTCGGGACGTGGCGCAGCTTGGTAGCGCACTTGACTGGGGGTCAAGGGGTCGCAGGTTCAAATCCTGTCGTCCCGACTTGCTTTTCGGCAGGTCGCAGGCGGTATCGGAGAAATCCGGTACCGCCTTTCCGTCGTTCGGGGACCAGTTGGTTGGGCGGCGGGTCCCCGGGGCAGCCGGACAGGGGCTGGAGATCGTGAGGCCAGTGCCGGGAAGTACTACCGATGGCCTAGTGTTCGGGAGGCCTGTAGGTGTTCGTATCGAGCAAGGATGTGCGTTGTGGCTGGTGAAAACGTTACGGGGCGTCTGGTGGCCCTGCTGTCCGGTGGTGGCGACGATTTCGCCGCGAACTGGGTGGCGGAGGTTTCCGGCTCCCTGGGTGGGCGTGTCAGCCGTAGCGAGGTCGAACAGGAACTGCGTGAGCTGTACGCCGCTCTGCTGGCCGCTCTGGGCCACGCGAGCCTGGACGCTCACGGCGAAGCGTTCGGCGAAGTACGCGCGCTCCTCACCGAGCTGTCACGCAACCGGGCCCGTCAGGGCTTCACCCCGTCGGAGACGGCGGTCAGCATCCTCGCGCTGAAGAACGTCCTGGAGCCGACGCTCACCGACGGTGATGGCAAGGATCTGCGTGCCTACCTCCAGCTGTCCCGTCTTCTGGACAGCCTGGGGCTGTTCACGATCGAGACCTACACGCAGGCGCGCGAGGAGCTGATCAGCGCCCAGGCCGAGCAGCTCCTGGAGCTGTCCACCCCCGTGGTCAAGCTCTGGGACGGCGTGATCGGCGTTCCGCTGGTGGGCACCCTGGACTCGGCGCGCACGATGGTCGTGATGGAGAAGATGCTCCAGGCACTGATCGACACGGGGTCCGAGCAGGCCATCATCGACATCACCGGTGTCCCGGCGGTGGACACCGAGGTCGCCCAGCACTTGCTGAAGACGGTCGTGGCCGCCCGGCTGATGGGCGCGGAGTGCACCATCTCCGGCATCCGGCCCCAGATCGCGCAGACCATCGTGGCCCTGGGCATCGACTTCGGCGACATCACCACCAAGGCCACGCTCGCCGACGCCCTGCGGCACGCGCTGCGCCGCTCGGGCACCACCCTGTCCGCCGGCGGGAAGAACGGGCTGAGCCGATGAGCGAGCGGGTGCCGGTCCTGCGCATCGGCCAGGTACTGCTGGTGTCGATCCAGACCGACCTGGACGACCACGCCGTCATGCTGTTGCAGGACGATCTGGCCGCGAAGGTCGTGGAGACCGGGGCGCACGGTGTGGTGATCGACATCACCGCAGTGGAGATCGTCGACTCCTTCGTCGGCCGGATGCTGTCCACCATCGCCTCCATCTCGCGCATGCTCGACGCGGAGACCGTCGTGGTGGGTATGCGCCCGGCCGTGGCGATCACGCTGGTCGAGCTGGGTCTGTCGCTGGGAGGGGTGACCACCGCGCTGACCCTGGAGAAGGGGCTGCGCGCGCTGGAACGTTCCCGGGAGCGTCCGGACTCCGGGGCCGGGACCGGCCCCGACGGCGCCGAGGTGGCCGCTGACGGGACGGCAGATCCCGACCAGGCCCTGCGGTGACCGAGCAGGAGCTGTCGATCACCGCCAACGACGGTGTCGTACTGGCGCGCCAGCTTGTCCGTACGCTGGCGCAGGAGTGCCGGCTCTCACTGGTCGAGCAGACGAAACTGGTGACGGCCGCGAGCGAACTGGCCCGTAACACCTTGATCTACGGAGGCGGGGGCACCATGACAGCCGCTCTGGTCTCCGAGCGGGGCCGGCGCGGCGTGCGCGTCGCCTTCGTGGATCACGGACCCGGCATCGAGGACATCGATCTGGCCCTGACCGACGGCTGGACCTCCGGCAACGGCATGGGCCTCGGGCTGTCGGGCTCCCGGCGGCTGGTCGACGACTTCCTCCTGGACAGCGCCCCCGGGCAGGGGACAACCGTCACGATCACCAAGTGGGCCAGGTGAGAACCGGCCCCCTCCTCGTCGACTGCGAGGACGTCGCGTGGTTCCGCGACCAGGCCGACGGCGCACGGGGCGCCGCGGCGGCGCTGGGCAGGCGCACCGGACTCGGTGAGCGGCGCACCGCCGAACTGGGCCTCGCCGTGGCGGAGTTGGTGACCAACCTGGCCAAGCACTCCGTCGACGGGTCGCTCCTGCTGCGCGCGGTGCGCACGGCGGACACCGCGGGGGTGGAGGTGGTCGTGGTCGACAACGGGCCAGGGATGCCGGACGTGCCCGCGGCCCGGCTGGACGGCGTGTCCAGCGTCGGCACCCTGGGTATCGGGCTCGGAGCGATCGGGCGGCTCGCGGACGTCTTCGACGTCCACTCCCGGCCCGGCCACGGGACGGTTCAGCTCGCCCGGTTCTGGCCCCGCCCCGTGCCCCGCGACCTGAGCGGCCGGGAGCCGGCCGTGGGCGGCCTCACCCGCCCCATCAGCGGCGAACGGGTCTGCGGGGACGCCTGGGCGACCCGTGTCGATCCCCACCGCCCGGAGGGCGACACCGGAGAGACCGGGGGCCGCGCCCGTACGCGGACCGTCCCCGACGCCGGCCACGCGCCCCCCTCCGCCACCAGCTGGGCTGCCCTCACCGGCCTCGCGTCACCGGCGCGCGCCACCGGGCTCTCCCGCTCTCCGGTCCGGCCCCGGGAATCGCCTCGTACGGTGCCCGTGCGCGCCGCGGTCGCGGGCCCCGGCCAGGGCGTCATGGTCATGCTCTGCGACGGGCTGGGGCATGGTCCGATGGCCGCCCTGGCCGGCCAGGCGGCGGTGCAGGCCTTCCGTACGAGTGACAGCCGCCTGCCCGAGCAGGCGATGCAGGACATCCACCGGGCCCTGCGCGGTACCCGCGGAGCCGCGGTGGCGGTGGCCCGCATCGAACCGGACAACGGGCGACTGCTGTTCTGCGGGATCGGCAACATCACCGCGGCCCTGGTCACCGCGACCACCCGGAGCAATCTGCTGTCCCATCCGGGCATCGTGGGTCACCAGACCCACGTGCCCCGTACGTACGAGCACCCGCTGCCCGCCCACGGCGCCCTGGTCATGCACTCCGACGGGCTCACGGAACGCTGGACCCCCGCCGACCTGTCCGGCCTGCTCACCCATCGGGCCACCGTGCTGGCGACCGGACTCATGCGCCAGGCAGGCACGCGCCGCGACGACGCCAGCGTGGTGGTCGCCAAGGAGCTCTGGTGACCGTGCCCACCGCCTTGATGAGCGTCTCGCTCGTGTCCGAACAGGACGTCTTCGCGCTGCGCCGCCAGGCCAAGACCGCTGCGGTCGCCGCCGGCCTGGAACCGCGTGACCAGGTGCGGCTGGCCGCCGCGCTGAGCGAACTGGGCCGCGACCTGTTGCGCCCCGAAACGGCGATGACGGCCTGCTTCCTGCTCGACGAGGCGTCGCTGCGGCTGCGGGTCGATCTCATCTGGGCGGACGAACGGGTCCCCAGCACGGAGTCCCTCGACGCGGTCGGGCGGCTGCTGCCCCAGACCCGCTACCACTCCGAGTCGCCGGGCCGCCGCATCGAGGTGAGCTGCGCCCTGCCGGCGTTCGCCGGCCCGAGAGCGTCGGCGAAGGCCGTCCGGGCGGCCCTGCGGGCAGAGGCGCCCGCCGCCGGCCCCCTGGACGACCTGCGGGCGCAGACCGCGGACCTCATGGCCGCCCTGGAGGAGTCCCGGGCCCAGCGCGACGAACTCGCCGGCCTGAACGCGGAACTGGTGGAGACCAACCAGGGCGTCATGGCCCTGTACGCGGAGCTGAGCGCCGAACTCGAAGAGACCAACCGCGGAGTCGTCGCTCTGTACGGGGAGGAACACCAGCTCGCCCTGACCCTCCAGCGCACCTTCCTGCCAGAACACCTGCCCGAAGTGCCCGGCGCGCGGCTCGCGGTGCGTTACCTGCCCGCCGCCGCCGAGAAGGAGATCGGCGGCGACTTCTACGAAGCCGTCACCACCCCCGCGGGCCTCCTCCTGGCGGTCGGCGATGTCGTCGGCCACTCCCTCCAGGCCGCGATCGTCATGGGCGAACTGCGTCACGCCCTGCGTGCCTACGCCGCCGAGGCCCACCCTCCGCACGTCCTGCTGGAACGCCTCGACCACCTCCTGGGACTCCATCACCGGGGGTGGACGGCCACGGTGTGCGTCATCCTCGTCGAACCCGGCCACGCGCGGATCCATGTCGCCAACGCCGGCCACCTTCCACCGCTGCTGATCTTGCCGGACGGCGAGGCCGGTTTCCTCTCCGAACACGGACCGCTGCTCGGGATCGGCCTCCCGCAGCCCCCCGCCACCGTCCACGACACGGCGTCCGGCAGTCGGCTCCTGATGATCAGCGACGGGCTCATCGAGACCCGCGACACCGATCTGTCCGAGCGGTTGGACGCACTGCGCCTCGCGGCGCTCGCCGGGCCGACCGACCCCGAAGACCTGTGCGACAGCCTGCTGGCGGCATTCGGAGCCGAGCAGGAGGACGACACCATCGTCTTCGCGGCCTGCTTGAACACAGCGTGACCGTCGCGGGCTGAACCACCGCCTCCCATGAACGCGCCGCCCACCAGGCGTGCCCACCGGCGTACGGCCGGCAGCGGTGCGTCGGGGCACCGCCAGGACAGGATATAGTTGCGTGATGCACGCAACTGGTTGCTGACGTGAGGGGAGGTGCGAGCGTGGGCGATCCGCCCCAGGAAGGGGATCCCGGCTCGTCGTCCGAGGGGTCCGGCAGCGGTGAGACCGTCCGGCAGCTCGCCGACGGTGTCGACCGCCTCATGCGGATGTTCATCCGTACGCGCGCCCAGTTGCTGGACCGCGCCCGCGACGACGTCGACTGGTCGGTCCAGATCGTGATGGGCGCCCTCGTCAAGAACGGACCCATGCGCGTCAAGAGGCTGGCGGAGCTGGTCCAGTCCGATCCCTCCACCGTCAGCCGTCACGTGGCCCAGCTCGTACGTGACGGCTTCCTCGAAAGGCGCGCCGACGCCGAGGACGGCCGTGCCTGCCTCCTGGTGGCCACCGACAAGGCCCGGCACACCGTCGCCGACCGGACCCGGTCGCGTGACGTGCACTTCGAGAAAATGCTCCACGCATGGGACGACCACGACCGTGAGCGGCTGGCCGCACTGCTGGTGCGATTCATCGACGACTTCGAAACGTACAAGAACGTGCTCGCCGACAAGGATTGGAAGGGCCTCGGCCCGGCGGCGGGCCGAGAGGAGAGCACCGCATGAGTTCCACCAGCGCCGCGTCCGCCGATATCGGCCCGGTCGGTACGGGGGAGACGCCCAGAACCGGTTACAGCCACCGGCAGATCATGGTCATCCTCTCCGGCCTGCTGCTCGGGATGTTCCTGGCGGCCCTGGACCAGACCGTCGTCTCGACCGCGATCTACAAGATCGGTGAAAGCCTCGACGGGCTGACCGCCCAGGCCTGGGTGACCACGGCGTTCCTCATCACGTCGACGATCGCCACGCCGATGTACGGCAAGCTGTCCGACCAGTACGGGCGCAAGCCCTTCTTCCTCTTCGCCATCGCGGTGTTCATCACCGGCTCGGCGCTCTGCACCCTCTCCACCTCGATGTACATGCTCGCCGGGTTCCGCGCGTTCCAGGGCATAGGCGCCGGCGGCCTGTTCTCCCTCGCCTTCGCGATCATCGGCGACATCATCGCGCCGCGTGAACGCGCGAAGTACCAGGGCTACTTCATGGCCGTCTTCGGTACGTCCAGCGTGCTCGGCCCGGTCGTCGGCGGCGCGCTGGCCGGCCAGGACACCCTGCTCGGCATCGACGGCTGGCGCTGGATCTTCCTCATCAACGTCCCGATCGGCGTCGTGGCGCTGATCGTGGTGGCCAAGGTCCTCCATCTGGAACACAACCGGCGCGAGCACCGCATCGACTTCGCGGGCGCCATCGCGCTCGTGGTCGCGCTGGTGCCGCTGCTGATCGTCGCGGAACAGGGCAGGACGTGGGGCTGGGGTTCCGGCTCCTCGCTCGCCTGTTACGTCATCGGCGTGCTCGGCGTCGTCGGCTTCCTGGTCGCCGAGCACCGGGCCGGGGACGACGCGCTGCTGCCGATGCGGCTCTTCCGCAACGGCGTGTTCGCCGTCGGGGCCGCCCAGTCGACGATCATCGGTATCGGCATGTTCGGCGGCATCACGCTGCTGCCGCTGTACCTCCAGCTCGTCAAGGGCAACTCCCCGACCAAGGCGGGTCTGCTGACCCTCCCCCTGGTGCTGGGCATCATGGCGCTCTCGGTCGTCGCGGGTCAGATCACCTCACGTACCGGCCGGTACAAGATCTTCCCGATCATCGGCGGCGCACTGCTCGTCATCGGCATGCTCATGCTGTGGCGGCTGTCGGCCGACAGCGGCCTCGTCTACACGGACGTCTCGATGTTCGTGGTCGGCGCCGGGCTCGGGCTGAACATGCAGACCATCGTGCTGGCCATGCAGAACGCCGTACCGCCGCGTGACATCGGCGTGGCCACCTCGTCCACCACGTTCTTCCGGCAGATGGGCGGTACGGCGGGTGTCGCCGTGTTCCTGTCGATCGTCTACTCCGTGGTGGGCGGCAAGATCAGCGACGCCTTCGCCGACGCACGCGGCACAGCGGCCTTCCAGGCCGCCGCGAAGGCCCACCCCGACCAGCTCAAGACACTGACGTCGGCGTCCTCCGGCTCGGCGGGCACACTCGACAACACGTCGTTCCTCAACCACCTCGACCCGGTTCTCGCCCACCCCTTCCGGGTCGGCTTCACGAACGCGGTCACGGTCGCGTTCCTGGTGGGTGCCGTGGTGTTGGTGTTCGCCTTCATCCTGGCCTTCTTCATCAAGGAGGTGCCGCTGCGCACCACGGCGGCGGCCTTCACCAAGGAGCCGGCCGAGAGCGAGGCGAAGTAGCGGGGCGACGGGTCCGCCGGCCTGCCTCAGGCCGGCGGACCCGTCGCGCCGTTCCGCCGGCCGGAGAGCCGAAAGACTCGAAGAATCGGGGTCGCCCGGGTCAGGGGGTGACCATGATCGCCTCGATCGACCGGTTCGCACCCGTCGTGCCGACCGTGATCCGGCCGCCCGCCACCCAGCCCTGCCAGCCGTAGCCGCTCAGGTGCGCGTTGGCCGCCACGCTTCCGCCCTGGGTCTGGAACTCGACGGCCTCGATCGGCAGCGACTGGCCGGTGGTGCCGATCTCCAGGGTCTCGCTGTCGTCGACGCAGACCCAGGACTGCCAGCCGATCGTGGAGACGTGCGCACGCGCGCACAGGCCGGACATGCCGGCCGTGATGAAGCGCAGTGCTTCGACGGCTCTGCCCTCGCCCGTGGTTCCCGACGTCACTCCGTTGCAGGAGTACCCACTCTCCCAGCCGACGCCCGCGACGTGTGCCTGGTAGCAGAGCACGCGGTTGGCCGCGCCCTGCGCCGTGCCCGCGCCCGACGGCGCGCTCCCGGCCCCGGCGGCCCCGGCGGTGCCGGCTCCGGCGAGCGAGCAGCCGAGAGCGAGCAGGGCACCTGCAAGAGCCATCGTCGGTAACGTGCGCATGGGTCATCCCCTCCTGGGGGTCGGCATGACTTCGACAACCAGCGGCAGTGCGTGCCAAGGATGTGCAAGCGCCCTCCACACCGTCAACACCGCGTGCACGGTCGCTCACCGCCCGGGCACAATCGGGTGTCGGCCGGCTCTGTGTCCCCCAGTCGGCTTTGTCGTTCTTGCGGCCCATTGGTGCGGCGGCGAGGGCGGGGGCGCTATGCGGGGCCGGTGGTGCCCCGGTGCAGGCGGTCGGTGTGGTCGGTGAGGGCGTCGACTTGGTCCGCGAGTTCGGGGTGGCCGGGGCGGAGGGACGGGCCCGTGGCGGCGAGGGGGGCCAGGAGCGCCGAGGGGTCGTTGTCCGCGAGGGCCTGGTGCAAATCCTCGACCAGGCCTTGTGAGGAGACCGGCAGGTCCGTGAGGGCGGTGATCCGGCCGGCCAGGCCGCGCAGGTCGGCGCCGTTGTCGCGGGCCCAGGCGGTGACACCGCGGTCCGCGGCGCGGCGGTCTCGGGTCGCCTGCACC
>NZ_WWJY01000591.1 GCF_009865405.1 Streptomyces sp. SID3212
CAGCCGGGGGAGCCCGGCAGGCCCAGGAGCACGAGGCCCAGCGTGAGGGTGGCGGCGGCCAGGGCGAGCAGCAGGCGCCGTCCCGCCGCCGGGCTCCACCCGTGCGGGCGGTTCTGCATGGTGGTGGATATGCCGTCGACCAGGTCGTCGAGGTGGACCTCGGGGAGCGCCTCGGCACGCGGTCGCAGACTGAGCACCTCGCCGTCGCGCAGGCCGAGGGAGTCCAAGGTACTCTCGGGGTCGAGCGGTGGGCCGCCGAGACGTTGCAGCACCCAGCCGCCGTGCTCCAGGCCGGATTCCTCCAGGTCCTCGCCTCCGTAACCGACGACTGTGGGCAGCAGGTCGGCAACGGAGACGTCGGAGGGCACCGCCAGGTCGATGATCCTCGTCGGAGCGCGTACGGTGACGCGGCACAGATTCGCCGTCTGGGTTTCTGTCATGGGCTTGGGTTTCACGCTTTCCGCTGAATGTGACAGGAAGTCGGGCGTGTGGGTGCCGACGAGCCCATTGGGGAAACCGGCGGCATCGCGCGAGACTCTACTTCATCCGCATTGCGAGGCAACTCGCCCTTCCGGCAGCCGACTTCGAATGCCTTAGGGGCGGCCGTTGTTCCGGTGGACCCCGGTATCGGGTGAACTCCGGTGAAGACCGGGTGAACTCCGGTAAAGGCGGACCGTCCCGCGCTGTTGTCATGGAATTGTTCGGAATCGCACAGGAGGCCATTCGTTGAGCGTGATCCTGTTCCGCAGGCCGGCACGCCGTAGAGGTCCGGAATCGCCGTCGGGGGATCTGAGCCTTCAGGAGCCGCCGACCCTTCCCGAAGTGGTCCCGGACAGTTCCGCGGTGTGGACCTACTTGCCGATGGCCCTGATGTCGGTGTCGATGATGCTGATGTTCATGCGGCCCGGCATGGCCAAGTCCAGCGGCGGATTCATCTATATCGCGCTCGGTGTGATGGTGGTCGCCTCCGCGGGCATGATGATCGGTCAGGTGATGAAGCGCAACGCCGACCGCAAGCAGCGGATGAAGGGCGAACGCCGCGACTACCTGCGTTATCTGCGGCAGACGCGGCGCAAGGTACGGGCCTCCATCGTCGACCAGCAGCGGGCGCTCGCCTGGCGTCATCCCGAGCCCGACGCGCTGTCGTCCTTCGTGCGGACGTCGCGGCTGTGGGAGCGCCGGACGTCCGACGAGGACTTCGCGGAAGTGCGGATGGCCGTCGGTGACCAGCGCCTGGCGATGAAGCTGATCCCGTTGTCCACCAAGCCCGTCGAGGATCTGGAACCGCTGTCCGCGCACGCGCTGCGCAGTTTCACCCGGGCCTATTCGACCGTACGGGACCAGCCCATCGCGATCTATCTGCGCGCCTGGTCGAAGGTGCTGTTCCGGGGTGACGAGGAGCGGATACGCGGTCTGGTGCGGGGCCTGCTCGGCCAGTTGGCGGTCTTCCACTCCCCCGACGACCTGTGGATCGCGCTGTGCGTGTCCGACGAGCGGCGGTCGGAGTGGGAGTGGGCGAAGTGGCTCCCGCACAGTCTGCACCGGTACGAGGAGGACGGCGCGGGCCCGACCCGTATGATCACGTCGGCCTTCAACGAGCTGGAGAACCTGCTCGGTGTCGAGTTCCAGGAGCGTCCGGGCGCCGATCCCGACGCGGCCCCGGGCCGGGAGGAGCCGTACACGGTCATCGTGATCGACGGCTGCGCCCTGCCGGCCGGCCACCGTTTCGACGGCCCCGGGTTCCGCAACGCCGTCGTCCTCGACATCACGGGGGCCCTCACCTGGAAGCCCGGGCGCACCACACTGCGCCTGGAGGTGGCGGAGGACAGCGTCGCGCTGGTCCGCACCGACCGCGACCGCAAGGAGCAGTCGACGGTGCTGGGCAGGCCCGACAGGTTCGGTCCGGTGGGGGCGCGGGCGCTCGCCCGGCTGCTCGCGCCGTACCGGATGAGCATGGGCGGCGACGACTCCAAGCCGTTCTCGGACGACGTCGAGCTGACCGCGCTGCTGAACATCCCCGATCTGCACCAGCACGAGCCGGCCACCCTCTGGGAGCGGTACACGGGCAGCGCCCGGCTCCGCGTCCCCATCGCGGTCAGTGGCGAGGGCAGGCCCGTGGAGCTGGACATCAAGGAGTCCGCGCAGGGCGGTACGGGTCCCCACGGGATGCTCATCGGCGCCACCGGTTCCGGCAAGAGCGAGCTGCTGCGCACCCTGGTCCTCTCGCTCGCCCTCACCAACTCGTCGGAGACGCTGAACTTCATCCTGGTCGACTTCAAGGGCGGTGCCACCTTCCTCGGGCTCGACGAACTGCCGCACACCTCGGCAGTCATCACCAACCTCGCCGACGAGGTGTCCCTGGTCGCCCGTATGCAGGACGCCCTGCACGGTGAGCTGATACGCCGTCAGGAGCTGCTGCGGGCCGCCGGGAACTACACGTCGGCCCTGGAGTACGAGAGGGCGCGGCAGTCCGGTGTGCCGCTGGCGCCGTTGCCCAGCCTGTTCGTCGTGGTGGACGAGTTCAGCGAACTGCTGTCCGCGCACCGGGACTTCATGGAGCTGTTCGTCATGATCGGCCGTCTCGGGCGCTCGCTGGGGGTGCATCTGCTGCTCGCCTCGCAGCGGTTGGACGAGGGCCGCATGCACCAGTTGGAGAGCCATCTCTCGTACCGGATCGGTCTGCGGACGTTCTCCGCGATGGAGAGCCGGGGGGTGCTGGGGGTGCCGGACGCGTACGAGCTGCCGGCCCAGCCGGGCGCCGGGTTCCTGAAGAGCGGTGTGGACGCGCTGACGCGGTTCCGTGCCGCGTACGTCTCGGGGCCGTACCAGCGCCGCCGGGCCGTCGTGCAGGCGCAGGTGGCCCGCCAGGTGGTGCCGTGGACGGCGGAGTGGGTGGTGCCGCGCGCGCCCGCGGACCCGGACGTCTCCGGCGGGGGCGAGGAGGAGCCGGAGGGCGACGAGGAGAACGGCGAGACTCTGTTGTCGGTGGCACTGGACCGGCTGCGCGGTTCGGGGCCGCCCGCCCACCAGGTGTGGCTGCCGCCGCTGTCCGCGCCGGCCAGTCTGGACCAGATCCTGCCTCCGCTGGCGCCGGATCCGCGCTTCGGTCTCACCACGGCCGACTGGCCGCTGCGGGGCCGGCTCGCCGTCCCGGTGGGTGTCGTGGACCGGCCGTTCGACCAGCTCCGTGATCTGCTGACGGTGGACCTGTCGGCGGCGGGCGGCCACGTGGCCATCGCGGGCGGCCCGCAGAGCGGCAAGAGCACCCTGCTGAGGACCCTCATCACCGCGCTCGCGCTGACCCACACACCGAGGGAGGTGCAGTTCTACTGCCTGGACTTCGGCGGTGGCACCCTCGCCGCCCTCGACGAACTGCCCCACATGGGCGGGGTGGCGGCGCGGGTGGACGCCGAGCGGGTGGGCCGTACGATCGCCGAGGTCAGCACGCTGCTCAGCAAGCGGGAGCGGTTCTTCCTCGAACAGGGCATCGACTCCATGCCGACGTACCGCAGGCGGCGGGCGGCGGGCGAGTTCCCTGACGAACCGCACGGCGACATCTTCCTGGTGGTCGACGGCTGGTCCACGGTGCGCCAGGACTTCGACCGGCACCTTCCCACCTTCAACGCGCTGGCCGCGCGCGGCCTCAACTACGGTGTCCACCTGATGATCACCACGGGCCGGTGGGTGGAGCTGTCGTCGTCCGTACGGGACCAGACCGGCACCCGCCTCGAACTGCGCATGGGTGACGCGATGGACTCCCAGATCGACTCCCGCAAGGCGGCGACGATCCCGCGCAGCCCCGGCCGGGGCCTGACCCCCGACAAGCTGCACTACCTGTCGGCGCTGCCGCGTGTCGACGGGGTCGAGGACGCCGACGACCTCGCCGACGGTGTCGCCGGCCTGGTCGCCGCGATCAGCGAGAACTGGACGGGCCCCTCGGCGCCCCGGGTGCGGATGCTGCCGACCGCCCTGCCCGTCGCCGACCTGCCGGCGCCCGTGGGCGAGAACGGCCTGCGGGTCGCCATCGGTCTGGACGAGAACGAACTCGCCCCGGTGTGGCACGACTTCTCCGAGAACCCGCACATGATCGTGGTGGGCGACAGCGAGTGCGGCAAGACCAACCTGCTGCGGGTGATCGCCAAGGGCATCACCGAGCGGTACACCCCGGCCGAGGCGCGCATCATGACGGTGGACTACCGGCGGGAGCTGGTGGAGGCCGTCCCGGAGGCGTACCGCCTGGGTCACGCGGTGTCGATGGACATCCTCAAGGACCTCGTGGACGGGGTGGCGAGGGCGGTCAGGCAGCGTGTCCCGGGGGAGGACATCGCCCCGTCGCGGATGCGGCTGGCCGACTGGTGGTCGGGGCCGCGGCTGTTCATCCTGGTCGACGACTACGACATGATCGGCAGCGGTCCGATGGCGCAGCCGTTCGCCCCGCTGCTCGACCATCTCGCGCTCGGCCACGAGGTGGGTCTGCACATGGTCGTGGCCCGCTCCTCGGCCGGTGCCGGGCGCGGCCTCAACGAGGCTTTGCTGCGGCGGCTGTTGGAGGTCAACACACCGGGCCTGCTGATGTCGTGCCCGCCGAGCGAGGGGTATCTCTTCGGCAGTGTGAAGGGGCGGGAGCTGATCCCCGGCCGGGCCGTGCGCATCGCGCGGCGCAAGACGCTCCAGATCCAGACCCCGCTGGGGGACGAGCGCTGATGTCCCGCAGGGGTGTCGCGGCGGCCGGCGGCCTGCTCCCTCCGGGGGGCCGGGCCGCCGGGGCCGTACGGACGTTACGGGGCCGGCGGAGCGCTGTCCGGGCGGCGGCCGGGCGGCAGCCAACTCCTGGCCCT
>NZ_WWJY01000592.1 GCF_009865405.1 Streptomyces sp. SID3212
CTGGGCCGTACGGACGACCAGGTGAAGGTACGCGGTTTCCGTATCGAGCTGGGGGAGGTCGAGGCCGCGCTGCTCGCCCACCCGGGCGTGGCCCAGGCAGCGGTGACGGTACGGGAGGACCGCCCCGGCGACCAGCGCCTGGTCGGCTACCTCGTCCCCGCCGGCGGTGACACTCCCCGGCCGGAGAGTGCCGCCCTGCGCGCCCATCTCGGCGCGCTGCTGCCGGAGTACATGGTGCCGTCCGCCCTGGTGGTCCTGGAAGCTCTGCCGCTGACGGCGAGCGGCAAGCTCGACCGCAGGGCCCTGCCCGCGCCGGATCATCAGCCGGCCGACGGGGGCCGGGGGCCGTCGACGGTCCAGGAGGAGATCCTGTGCGGGATTTTCGCCGACGAACTGAATGTGCCTCACATCGGCGTCGAGGACAATTTCTTTGAACGCGGTGGACATTCACTTCTGGCGGTCAAACTGGTGAGCCGAATCCGTTCGGCCATGGGGGTCGATGTCTCCGTCCAGATGCTGATGCAGGCACCCAGCGTCGCCGGACTCGCCCATCGGCTCAGCCTTCCCGCGATGACGGAATCGCTGCGTACGCTTCTCCCGATCAGGACGCACGGGAGCCGGCCGCCCCTCTTCTGTGTCCATCCGCGATCCGGGTTGAGCTGGTGCTTCGCACCCCTTGCTGGAGTTGTCCCTCCTGACATCCCGTTGTACGGGTTGCAGGCGCGGGACAGGGACGACGCGGGTGAGTTGCCGGGATCCATCCGGGAAATGGCGGAGGAATACGTCAAGGAACTGCGCACCGTGCAACCGTCCGGCCCGTATCACCTGCTGGGGTGGTCCATGGGAGGCCGCGTGGCGCAGGAGATGGCCGTACAACTACAGGAGGACGGGCAGCACGTGGCGCTCGTCATCATGGGAGGCTATGCCCCCGCCCCGCTCGGCACGCTCGACGCGGCGGCGGAATCGGAGGCATCGGCGGAACTCGACGAGGCGCCTTCTCTCCATGATCTCGCCGGCCTTCCGGACTACTTCCGTAACGAGATTTCAGAGGAAGAGGCCGGAGCGAGGGCGAGAATCATCGCGAACAACACCCGTATCTACGTAAAGCATTACCCGCGCAGATTCCACGGCGACCTCCTCTTCATCTCGTCGGACGAACTCGAGGACGGTTCCGGCCGTTTCATGTGGCAGCCCTACACGTCCGGTCACATCAGCGAGTCACGGCTGCCGTGCTCCCACGACGACATGGCCGATCCCCCCATGCTCGCTCTGCTGTGGGATTCGATCTCCGACTGGCTGTCCACGACGGAGGACGGAGACGGGACCGCGTAGGGACTCCCGTACCGCTCCCTCAGAGCCGACCCGCCTCCACGATCCGGCGCAGGAACTGCTGGGTGCGTTGCTCGCGCGGTGCGCCGAAGACCTCGGCCGGTGTGCCGCGTTCGAGCACCACGCCGTCGTCCAGGAAGCACACCTGGTCCGCGACCTCCCGGGCGAAGCCCATCTCGTGGGTGGCCAGCACCATCGTCATGCCCTCGCCCTTGAGGTCCCGTACGACCGACAGCACCTCGCCGACCAGTTCGGGGTCGAGCGCCGCCGTGATCTCGTCCAGGAGCAGCAGCCGGGGCCGTACCGCCAGCGCCCTGACGATCGCCGCGCGCTGCTGCTGGCCACCGCTGAGGCGGTCGGGGTACTCCCCCGCCTTGTCGGCGAGGCCCAGCCGGGCGAGCAGGTCGCGCGCGCCCGCCTCCGCCTCGGCGCGTTCCACGCCGAGGACCCGGCGGGGAGCGAGGGTGACGTTCTGGAGGACCGTCATGTGCGGGAACAGGTTGTACGCCTGGAAGACGACCCCGATACGGCGGCGCACCGCGTCGGGGTCGGCCCGGGGGTCGGTGATCTCCTCGCCGTCGAGGAAGATCGCCCCGTCGTCGATCTCCTCCAGCAGGTTGGCGCACCGCAGCAGCGTCGACTTGCCGGAGCCCGAGGCGCCGATCAGCGCCGTCACGGTGTGCTGCGGGACGTCGAGGCTGACGTCCCGCAGGATGACGCGGTCCCGGCCGAAGGTCTTGCGTACGGACTCCAGCCGCAGCACGGGGGTGGCACTGTTCCGGTCGTTCCGGTCGGCCGTCATACGGTCCCTCCCTGCGCGCGCCGCCGGTCCATCCGGGCGGTGACCCAGTCGGTGAAGCGGGTCATCGGGATCGTCAGCGCGACGAAGACGAGGCCCGCGACGACGTACGGCGTGTAGTTGAAGTACTTCCCGGCGATGATCTGCGCCGCGTAGACGGCGTCGACCGCGCCGGCGATCGACACGAGGCCCGTGTCCTTCTGGAGCGAGACCAGGTCGTTGAGGAGCGGCGGCACCACGCGCCGTACCGCCTGCGGGAGCACCACGTACCGCAGCGTCTGCGCGCCGGACAGGCCCAGCGACCGGGCGGCGGCCCGCTGCGAGGGGTGGACGGACTCGATGCCCGCGCGGAAGACCTCGGCCACGTACGCGGAGTAGGTGAGGACGAGCGCGGTGCCGCCGAGCACCACCGGGTCGTTGGTGACGCCCTGGAGCCGGAGGGCCGGGACGCCGAAGACGACCATCAGCAGGCAGATGATCAGGGGCAGTCCGCGGAAGAAGTCGGTGTACGCGGTGGCCAGCGCCCGGATCGGGAAGAAGACCGGGCCGCGCAGCGTACGGGCGACGGCGAGGAGCAGGCCGAGCAGGAGGACGCAGACGCCGCAGACCGCCAGCAGCCGCAGGTTGAGGAGCAGGCCGTCGAGGACGTCCGGCAGCGCCATGCGGGCGTACTTCGCGCTGAAGAACGTCTCGCGGGTGCGCTGCCAGCCGGGCGAACCGGTGATGACGACGAACAGGACGCCGCCGGTCACCAGGGTGGAGAGGGCGGCGATCGCGGTGGCGCGGCGGGCCCGGACCCGTTTGAAGCGCTCGCGCTCCAGCCGTCGCGCCGAGGGGGTGTACGTGTCCGCGCCGGCGCTCCCCCCGCGGTCCTCGCCGTTCTCCTTGCGGATGGTGCCAGTGGTCACTTGAGCACCGGAGCGTCCACCGCGTCCGACAGCCACTGCTTCTCCAGGTCCGCGAGCGTGCCGTTCCCGCGCAGCCCGTCGACAGCCTGGCTGACGCAGGTGGTGAGCTTGCTGCCCTTGTCGAGGACGAGCCCGAACTGCTCCGTGGCACCGCCGGCGTTGGGGAACTGGCCGACCACCTTGGCGTCCGTCACCTCGGCGCCGGTGATGTAGAAGGCCGTCGGCAGGTCCACGACGATCGCGTCGACCTGCTTGTTGCGCAGCGCCGACTTGGCGAAGTCGTTCTTCTGGTAGACGGCCGGCTTCTGGCCGGGCTTGATGACGTCGTTGATCGTGTCGAGGCTGGTGGTGCCGACCTGGGCGCCCAGTTTGGCGCCCTTGAGGTCCGCGATCGTCTTCGCCTTCGCGTACGGGGAGCTCTTCAGCGCGATGACGGCCTGGCGCACGTCGTAGTAGCCGGACGAGAAGTCGACGGCCTGCTTGCGTTCGTCGCTGATGGAGACCTGGTTGATGTCGAAGTCGAAGTCCTTGGCGCCCGGCGAGAAGGAGTTGTTGAAGGGCACCGTCTGCCAGACGACCTGGTCCTTGCCGTACCCGAGGGCCTCGGCGACGGAGTACGCGACGGCGGACTCGAATCCCTTGCCGTTGGCCGGGTCGTCCTGGAACCAGGGCGCGTACGCCGGTTTGTCGGTGCCGATCGTCAGCTTGCCCGCGGTGTGCGTGCCCAGTTTCCCCTTGTCGCAGGCCGGCGCGGTGGCCGACGTTCCGGGGGACGCCGCGTCGTCGGACGTCGAGTCGTCCTGCGGGGCGCAGCCGCCGACGGTGATGACAGCGGCGGCGACAAAGAGGGCGGGAAAGCCGATTCGGGCTCTGAGGTGCATGGCGGGAGAATTGCACTCCACGGGCCGCGCTGTCGAGATCACTTGATTGCGATCGTATGAAATTCCACCGATGTGTGTTTTCTTCGCGCCCGGACCCGCCCCCGGCACCGGAACCGCCGCGTGCGCGACTACGCTCCTGAGTGATGTTCACCCCCCAGGGCCCGACCCTTCGCGAACTCGCCGTCCAGGCGCTCTCGTCCATCGAGCACGGCTACGACCTGCTCGCGCCCAAGTTCGACCACACCCCGTTCCGTACGCCGGAGCGGGTGCTGGACGCGGTGACCCGGGCGGTACGGCCGCTCGGCCCGTTCCGTACGGGCGTCGACCTCTGCTGCGGCACCGGGGCGGGGGTGGGGGTGCTGCGGCAGGTGTGCGAGGAGCGGGTGACCGGGGTCGACTTCAGCGCGGGCATGCTCGCGGAGGCCGCGGCCCGGTTCGGTGACGATCCGCGCCCGGGGCCCGCCGTCGACTGGGTACGGGCCGACGCCCGCGCCCTCCCCTTCGCCTCGGCCTTCGACCTGGCCGTGAGCTTCGGCGCGTTCGGGCACTTCCTGCCCGCCGAGCGCCCCGGCCTCTTCGCCCAGGCCCACGCGGCGCTGCGACCGGGCGGCCTGTTCGTCTTCCCCGTGCCGGCGCCGCCGCCGGTCGGCTCGCGGCTGTACTGGACGCTGTGGGGCTTCGACGGCGTGATGCGGCTGCGCAACCTCGTACGCCGTCCCTCCTTCGTCATGTACTACCGCACCTTTCCCCTGCCGGACGTCCTGGCCGATCTGACCCGGGCCGGCTTCACGACCGAGCTGCTTCCCCTCCCCGACCTGGGCGAGCGGCCCGACGGGACGCCGCGGGGCGCGCTGATGGTCGCGCGCCGGGGCGGATCGGCGCATTCGCGAGAGCACTGAGCCCCTGCCCGTTCGTGGGTCACCGGGGGTGGGCACGGTTGAATGAGAGAGGCATACGGCAGGCGAACACGGGAGGACCAGCGCCATGGACCACGGGACACCACGAACGGTCGCGCTCTCCGCCGTCCCGGAGACGCTGCTGTGGAACCTCTACCACCGCTCGTTCGCGGCCCGGCAGCCGCTCGCCGCGTTCGAGGACCCGCGCGCGGTCACGCTCGTCGACTCCATCGACTATCCGTTCGAGGAGACGTTCGGGCCGCCGAGCCCGTTCCTCGCGCAGGGCCAGGCGCTGCGGGTGCTGACCTTCGACTCGGTGGTACGGGACTTCCTCGCCGAACACCCCGACGGCACGGTCGTCGCGCTGGGCGAGGGGCTGGAGACCCAGTTCTGGCGGGTGGACAACGGGCGGGTGAACTGGCTCTCCGTCGACCTGCCGGAAACGGTGGCCGTGCGGCGGGACCTGCTGCCCGACGGGGAGCGGCGCCGTACGCTCGCCTGTTCCGCCCTCGATCCCGCGTGGATGGACGAGATCGACACCTCCCGGGGCGTCCTCGTCACCGCGCAGGGACTGCTGATGTACCTGCGCCCGGCCGAGGTACGGGAGCTGATCGCCCGGTGCGCCGAGCGCTTCCCGGGCGGCGCGCTGGTCTTCGACGCCGTGCCGCGCTGGTTCAGCGCGCGGACGGCCCACGGCGGGATGACCACCGTGCAGGGCTACACCACCCCGCCGATGCCGTGGGGCATGAACGCGGGCGAGCTGCGGAAGGTCTTCACCGCGCATCCGGGCATCAGCGAGGTGCGCGAGGTGCCCGTCCCCCGGGGTCACGGCGTGTTCTTCGGTACGGTGGCGCCTCTCGCCCGCCGTGTGCCGGGCGTACGGAACCTGCGGCCGACCATGACCGTCCTGACGCGTTTCGCACCCCGCTGACCGGACCGGCCCGGCCTCGGCCGCGCAGTGCGGGCCGGGACGCGGACCGGGTGCGCGGACGGGTCCTCAGTCGAACGCGATGACCGACCTGCCGTGCGTACGGGATCCGGTGGCCAGGCCGTCCACGGCGGCGGGCGCGTCGTCCAGGTCGATCGGGGTGATCTCGGGGAGGATCCCGTGCTGGGCCGAGAAGGCGAGCGTGTCGCGCAGGTCGTGCGGGGAGCCGGACGGGCTGCCCATCACGCGCAGCCGGTTGAGCACCACCGCCTGGCTGGGCACGGTGATCGGCCCGGAGTCGTATCCGCAGAAGACGAGGGTGCCGCCGGGGGCGAGGCCGGCCACGGCGGCGTTGCCCGCCGCGGTGGAGGGGGCCGCGTTCACCATGACGTCCGCTCCCCCCTCCCATTCCTTGAGCGCCACCGCCGGATCGGTCTCGGCGCCGGCCACGAACAGCTCCGCGCCCATCTCCTTGGCCCGGTCCTCGCCCCGCCGCGAGCGGCCGACCACGGCGACCCGGGCTCCCATGGCGATCGCGTACCGGACGGCGAGGGCCCCGATGCCGCCCGCGCCGACCA
>NZ_WWJY01000593.1 GCF_009865405.1 Streptomyces sp. SID3212
ACGGTACGGATCTGGGTCGACGCCGACGGCAGGCCCGCGCCCCCGCCCGCCACGCGCGATGAGGCGGCCTTCCACGCGGTGGTCCTCGGCGCTCTGGCCGGCCTCGCGAGCGGCGGTACGGTCCTGGGCCTCGGGGCCCTGGCCCGGCACCGGCTGCACCGGCGGCGGATGCTGCGATGGTCGCGGGAGTGGGACCGTATCGCTCCCGAGTGGAGCCGCGGGACGCTCTGACGGTCGGGGGACGCTCCGTCGCGGGGCTCTCCGACGGTTGTCCGTCCGCCCGTTGGGTAAGAAGCGTGGACCGGCACGCCCCGCTTCCCGGCGGTGCGGACGCCATCAGGCTTTCCCCGGACGAGGAGACGACCGATGACGCGGATCAGAATCACCCCCCGTGCCCCGCGCCCTCAGCAGCCCCCGCCCCTCGACCTGCGGACTCCGTCCGGCCGCCCGCTGCCCTACTGAACGGGTTCCGGCCCCGTACCGGTCACTCCCCGGGTCCCGTGACCGCCCGCGTGGCCAGGAGGAGGGCGACGTCGTCCTCCTGGCCCTGCCGGTCCTCGATGCTCGCGACGATGTGCTCCGCCATGGCGTCGAGATCGAGGGGCCCGGTGTCCAGAAGCGCCTGGATCTGGCGCTCGCCCGACTCCATGTCGGTGTCGTGGAACTCCAGCAGCCCGTCGGTGCACAGGAGGAGCGTCTCCTCGGGACCGAGGCGGAAGCGGCCGGCGGGGTACGGCCCTTCGCTGAGGTCCGACAATCCGAGGGGCAGGCCGCCCGCCACCTCCAGGAGGGTGCTCTCCCCGGCGGTCCTGAGGTGCGGGGACGGGTGCCCGGCGCGGACGACCTCCGCCTCCCCGGTCGCCGGGTCGAGGCTGACGTACAGACACGTGGCGAGGCGCTCGGTGTCGAGGTCGTGCAGGAACGCGGACGTCCGGGACATCAGCGCCGACGGCGTGTGCCCCTCGGCGGCGTAGGCGCGGAACACCGTCCGCAGCTGCCCCATGACGGCGGCGGCCTGGATGTCGTGTCCCTGCACGTCACCCACCACCAGCCCGACCTTTCCGCCGGGGAGCGGCAGGACGTCGTACCAGTCGCCCCCCACCTGGTGACCGGCGCGCGCCGGGCGGTACCGCGCCGCGACCCGCAGCCCCGGCACGTCCTCGATCCTGGCGGGCAGCATCGCCTCCTGGAGGCCCACCGCCATCGCGTGCTCCTCGTCGTAGAGCAGGGCCCGCTGGAGCGACTGGGCGACGGTGGCCGAGAGAGCCAGCAGCAGATACTGCTCCTCGGGGGAGAAACCGTCCTTTTCCTCGTACAGAATCGCCAGTACGCCGGTGAGTCTGGCCTGCGCCATGAGAGGAAGAACCGCGGAGGCGGTGAAATCCGTGGTCTTGATGTACGGCCACAGCATCGGGTACGAGGCCTCGATCTCGGCCCGTGTGATGAACAGCGGATTCTGGTCCTGGAACACCGCGGCGATGGGCCGCTCGTCGTCGAGGCGGCCGAATTCCAGATCGCGGATGTAGTCCGGGGGCATTCCGGCGGCGGCGAGGCGGCGCAGCCTGTTCTGTTCGAGAACCGTGAGCGATATCCCCACGGCACCCACCGGACCCAGGATCTCGTTGCTCGTCAGTGCCCCCAGCACGTCCTGCACACTGAGCGCCTGGGACAGCGCGGTGGTCGTCGCCTGGACCACCCCGGCCTGGTGCCGCCGGTCGGACTCCAGAATGGCCTTGCGTTCCGCGTACTGCAGCTCGGTGCGGATCACACCGACCGCGCGGACCGCCCTCCCGGCGTCGTCGCGGCGGATGGCGGCCTGCGTGTGGACCCACCGGATTGTGCCGTCCGGGTGGCGGACACGGAAGTAGCTGCCGTAACTCATGGAATACCGCGAGTCCGCGAAGACCTCGGCCGCCCGCTCCCGTATCTCGTCCAGTTCCTCCGGCATGATCCGTTCGTAGAGGGTGGTCATGAGTCCGTCGAACTCATTTTCCTTCAGGCCGAATATGGAGAGAGCACTGGAATCGAGAAGGATCCGGTCGGAATCGAGGTCCCACGCGAATCCGCCGATGCCGTTCAATTCCAGCGCCATCGACAATTCCGCCCGCAGGTCGGCTTCGAGTTCGTCGGACGACGCGTTACCCGGCGCCGGGTTCCTGTCGTGTTCCATGTGACCTCCGGTTTTTCCAGTGTAGTCCGGGGGCAGGAAGGGGCCCTGGGCAGCCGCGTACGGCTCCGACCAGCGGAAAAGCGGACGGCAGCCGCCCGGCGGTGTAACGGCGGGGGCGCCACCGTTCGGGGGAGATCGACGCGGCGCGCGTGTGGAGGACCGGGGGCGTGTCGAGGGTAGGGCCATGACCCTGCCCCGATTCGCCCCCATGCTCGCGACGCCGGGCGGCCTGCCCCCGGCGGCCGAGGAACGGTTGTGGTCCGCGGAGACCAAGCACGACGGCCAGCGCGCGCTGATCTACCTGCCGGGCGACGGTTCCGTGGTGCTGCGTTCCCGGTCGGGCGCCGACATCACCCCCGCCTACCCCGAGCTGCGCGTGCTGGGCACCGCCCTCCCCACCGGCGTGTCGGCGGTGCTGGACGGGGAGATCGTGGCGCTGGACGACCAGGGGCGCCCGGACTTCGAACGCCTCCAGGCCCGGATGGGACTGGCCGGATCACCCGCGAAGGCCGTGAGCCTGGCCCGTACCGTACCCGCCCATCTCATGCTCTTCGACGCGCTCCACCTCGGCGGGCGTCCGCTCCTCCGCGTCCCGTACGCCGACCGCCGCCACGAGTTGGAAGGGCTACGGCTCCTCGGTCCCTCCTGGTCGACGCCGGGCGCGATCGTCGGACACAGCGCACAGGCGCTGGAGACGACGCGCGAGCACGGCCTGGAGGGCATCATCCGCAAGCGGCTCACCTCCGTGTACGAGCCCGGCGTGCGCTCCCGCGCCTGGATCAAGATCCGTAACGTGCGGACCGTGGACGCGATCGTCGGCGGCTGGGTCCCGGGCCGGGGCCAGCTCGGCGGGCTCCCGGGGGCCGTCCTCGTGGGACGCCGGGAGGAAGGCGGCCTGCGGTACATGGGGAGCGTCGGCACCGGATGGAGCGACCGTGAACGGACCACGCTCGCCCAGCTGTTGCACACCGCGGAGATCGACCACTGCCCCTTCGACCGGGTGCCCCGCGTCGCGGGCGCCCGCTGGGTCCTGCCGCGCCTCGTCGGCGAGGTCACGTACAGCGTCCGCACCCGGGCCGGCCTCCTGCGCCAGCCGTCGTGGCACCGGCTGCGCCCCGACCTCGCGCCGGAGGACACCACCGACTGACGCGCCCGCACGCCGCCCGCACCCTCCCGTCGGCGTGCGGACGGCCGGAGGCCGCCTCCCTGTCGCTGTTGAGACATGTCGCAACAGCGACACCGGGAAGCAGTGACAGCCCTTTCCGCTCTACCGGATTCTGTCGTTCAGCGCGTGACAGCGGCGTCGGGCGAGCTGGAACGACCGGAACGAAAGGGCCCTGATGATGAGATGGATCCGCCTGTCGGCGGCTGTGTCGACCGCTCTGCTGGTGACCGGGGGGATCGTGTCGCCGGTCTCGGCGCGGCCGGGACCCGTAGACGCGGCGCCGCCGGCCGCCGCCGGCCACCCCGCGCC
>NZ_WWJY01000594.1 GCF_009865405.1 Streptomyces sp. SID3212
CGCCGGCCACCCGTGGGCCCGCCCCGGCGCGCTGCGCGCCTTCCGCCGCTACGACAGCCGGGGCCACATCATCGGCGGCCGCATGGTGGAACTGCCCGAGGCCGCCGAAGCGGCCTTCGACCGGGCATTCACGGAGGCGTTCGCTGACCCGGAGACCGCGACGGTCCACGTGCGGGCGGTGGAATACGGCTGCTACCACTTCCGCGTGGACCGCCCGTGACGGGCCTGGACACGGGCCGTCTCCTCGCCGGCTTCGACCTGACGCGTTCGTGCCGCTGAAGTCGGTTGTCAGTGGCCCCGCCTAAGGTGCGGACAGGTGGATCACTGACGGACAGCAGGGGGACGGGCGCGTGAGCGGCGGGATTCAATGGCTGGTCGATCTGGAGAACTGGATGTCCAGCGTGGTGTTCGCACGGGGAATATCCGCCCAGGAGCTCGCGCTGCGCATGGGCGCCGAACCGGACGGGGCGACCGAGCCGATCACCGACGCCCAGGTGTGGGAGCTGGACATGGAGATCTACCGGCCGGGCGCCGACGGGGACGGTGTCGTGCGGGTCGGCGAGTACGTGGGCTGGTCCTTCGCCCTGAAGTACGGGGACTCGACCGGAGCGGACCTGCTGGCCGAGATCTCCGGCAACGGAGTCGAGGTCGTCCGCTATGTGCCGATCCAGGAGCACCCGCCGGCCACCGTCGACTACGCCCTCGACGGCGTGGTCCTGTGCGGCTTCGGACTGGCCGAGGAGAACCAGCGCTTCGGCGAGGAGCCCGATCTGCTGACCGCCGACCTCATCGCCGGACAGGTACTGGGCCCCGACGGGGAGACGCTCCTCGCTCCCAGGCATAACGATCGCCACGCGTACGAGGACTACAGGGTCACCTACCGGCGCACGTTGGGCGTCGTCGAGCGGCGCTTCGGGTTGTCCCTTCCGCCCGCCTGCCTGGAGGAAGGACGCCTGCCGGCGTACGCGGTCCGCGGGACCCCGAACATGAGGATCTGACCGCGCCGGCACGGTGGCGGGAGCCTTGGTCAGTAGTCGAGTTCGATGTAGTCGATGTCGGTGAACTCGACCGACAAGCCCTGGGCGCGACGGCCGCCGTCCTTGAAGTAGATCTCCTGGAGGCCCTCCGCGGCGATCGCGCGGAGTTGGTCCTCCGCCGCGCCCAGGGAGCGGGCCTCGAAGAGGCGGGCCGCGTACGGGGGCGGGAGATGTTGGGTGATGCGGCGGATGCGGCCGTCGTCCGACGTGCCGGGGGCCGCCGTGAAGCCGAAGCGGGCGCGGGTCTCGATCACCACGCCCGTGGAGCTCGCGGCCTTCTGGCGGGCGCGTTGCCTCACCCTCGGCTGCCAGTCCTTCCGTACCTCGTCGGCGAGGCGCGCCGCGAGATCGGCGCGCGGGCGCTTCAGCTGACCCTTCACGTAACGCTCCACCGTGCGCTGCGAGATGCCCAGCCGCCGGGCGACCGCGCGGGTCGAGCCGCCCTCCTTCCGTACGAGGAACCTCATCCGCGCCTGCGCGGAGGCCGGGATCGGGCGCGTGAAGGTGTTGGCCTCCGCCTTGTCGAGACTGTCACCCAGGATGCCCATCAGGTGTTACTCCCCGTCGATCGCGGCGTCGGTGCCTTTGATGTGCCGCGCGGGGTTGTGGCCCGCGTCGAGCATCCGTACCGCCCACATCAGATCCTGGGTGCCCTCGTGCTTGACCATGCCGGGGCTGACGCCGAGCCGGAATCCGCCGGGCAGTGGCTTGCCCTCCGGGGTGTACGGCAGGAAGTCCAGGGGTGAGGGGCCGTCGGACAGGTAGACGGCGCAGTCGGAGAGGACCGCGACCGGGAAGAGCCCAGTGGCCGCCAGCTTGAGCATCTTGCGGTGCATGTTGACGCGGGCGGCGGAGATGACGGCGGCGCGGATGTCGGGCCGCCAGGTGGGGCGTTCGAGGGACGGCCAGCGCTCGCCGAAGGTGTACGCCGTGCCCTGCGGGCGCTCCCGCAGCTTGCCGATCCCGCCCTTGACCGTGGACTTGACGGCCGTCAGCACGGCGGTCTGCGCCGGGTCGGCGCTCCTGTGGTGTTCCATCGCGGTGAGGAAGTCCTGTTCGGACATGCCGGTGACCACGCCGAGCCGCTCCATGGTGGCCAGGTAGGCGTCCCGCAGCCGGGTGTACCAGGCGTCGAGGTAGGCCCCGTTCGCCGGCCGGACGTACGCCTCCACGGGTCGTACCGGATGGCCCAGCTCCGCCGCGTACGCGACGGTCGGGGTCGCGTACCAGGCGGGGCCGGACGGCCGGGTCCCCTGCGGGGTGAAGGGGGACGGCAGGCGCGGGTCGATCCCGATCCCGGAGAGGTCGACCAGCCAGGAGCCGGGCAGCTTCTTGTCGAAGGCCGGGTTCGTCACGTGGACCGCCGGGCCCGTACCGACCACCAGCCGGTTCGCGGCGGCGGCGAAGGCCATGTTGACGTCGATGCCGACCGCGTACGGCTTCTCGCACTCCTCGTCGGTCAGCAGCTCGGGGTCACGGATCCAGTCGTACGCCTCCTCGTCCAGCACCTCGTCAGGGGTTCTCTGGTGGGTACGGGGGTACAGCGCGGCGGCCACGGGGTGTTCGTCGGGGGCCTCGGGGGGCGCCGGGTCGACAGCGGCGGTGAGCGAGCCGGGCACCGGCCCTGACACCCAGGCGCCGGTCTCGTCCTGCACCGCCCTGGTCGGGGGCCGCAGCGCGGTCATCAGCTCCAGGCCGGAGACGGCGGTGGAGCCGCGGGGCGTGAGGACCAACGTGGCGTAGGAGCCGAGCACATGGGCGAGGTCGGGGGGGGAGAGTTCACCGGCGTGGCCCCAGGCCCGTTGGTCGAGCGCGCCCCAGGGCACCACCGCGAGCTGCACACACTGCCGGCGGCCGTCCTGCGCGGGCCGGTAGATCCGTGCCCACGGGCCGAAGCCGCGCTTCGTCAACTGCCACTTGGCGCGGGCGAGTCGCTTGAGGACCGGGTGGCCGTCGGGCAGGCGCAGGGCGCGCCGGTCGGCCAACTCGGCGGGCAGGCCGAGGCGTTCCGCGGCTCCCTCGGTGAGCACGATCAGCGGGTCGGCGTCCTTGCCGTTGCGGTGCAGGCGGGGGGCGCCGAGCCTGGCCTCCGCGAGGGTCCAGGTGACGAGGGACACCACGTCGTCGGCCGGGCAGTCCAGGACGGTGCCGGCGGCGCAGTACGCGTTCCCGTCGCCGTCCAGCACCGCGAGGGGGCCGTTGG
>NZ_WWJY01000595.1 GCF_009865405.1 Streptomyces sp. SID3212
CGGGCGCCGTGGGCGACGCCGTGGCCGGGGCCTCCGCCGTGGCGAGTCGTGCGGCGATCCCCGTGACGGTCGGTGCGTCCAACAGTGCGTCGACCGGGATACGTAACCCGTGCCGCTGCCGGAGCATCCGGGAGATCCGCACCATGGTGAAGGAGGTCGCGCCCTGGTCCCAGAGGTCCTGGTCCGGGTCGACCGGGCGCCCGTCGAGCAGCCCGGAGACCATGTCGGCGATCTCCCCGGCCAGCCGGGCGGCGTGCGCGGCCTCCGGTCTCGCCGCCGGATCCCCGGCCGTCTCCGGTACGGGAGCCGCCACGCGTACGGCCGTCGGCACGGGTCCGGCAGCCGGCGCAGCAACCGGCACCGGCACAGCAACCCGAACGGCAGCGGGCACAGGCACAGGCAGAGGCACAGGCACAGGCACTTGCCTTGGCATCGGCGACAGCACCGGCACCGGCTCCGGCACCACCCCCGCAACCGGTACCGCCGCCGGCACGCCAACCGCAGGACGGCCCGCGGAAGCCGCCCCCGGCAGCGGCCACGGCAGCGCGTCCCGGTCCAGTTTGCCGTTCGCCGTGGCCGGGAGGGTGTCCAGGAAGACCAGGTAGTTCGGGACCATGTAGTCCGGGAGGGCGCGCGCCGCGTACTCCCGTAACTCGGACACCGAGGGCGGCTCACCGTCGGGCAGCAGGTAGCCGACCACCTTGTGGTCCCCGGAGTCGTGCGGACGCACCAGCACCACGGCCTCCCTGACGCCGGGATGGCCCCGCAGCCGGTGCTCGATCTCGCCCAGCTCCACCCGGTGTCCCCGGATCTTGACCTGGCTGTCGGCCCGGCCGAGGAAGGTCATCACACCGTCCGGGCCGAACGCCGCGCGGTCCCCGGTGCGGTACATCCGCTGCCCGCCGCCCGGTACGAACGGATCGGCCACGAAGCGCTCGCCGGTGAGTTCGGGCCGGTTGTGGTAGCCGAGCGCCAGGCAGTCCCCGCCGATCATGAGGTCGCCCTCGGTACCGACGGGACAGGGCTCCAGGTTCTCGTCCAGGACGTAGTAGCGCGCGTTGTCGATCGGCCGGCCGTACGGCACGCTCCGCCACGCCGGATCGACCTCGCCCACCCGGTGGTAGTTGGACCAGACGGTCGCCTCCGTGGCACCGCCCAGGCTGACGAGTTCGGCGGAACGGAACACCGCCCGCAGCTCGTCGGGCAGGGACAGCGGTGTGTAGTCCCCGCTCAGGAAGACCAGGCGCAAGTGGTCGGTTCCGGTGCGGTCGCCGGTCGGTGCGGGGAGCAGCGGCATCACCTGGGCGAGCGTCGTGGGCGCCGAGTTCCAGAAGGTGACCGGCTGCTCCAGCAGCAGGTCGAGCAGCAGCCCCGGGTCCTTCTGCTGGGCCTCGTCGGCGACGTACAGGGCGGCGCCCCGGCCGAGGAGGCCGAAGATGTCGAACACGGAGAGGTCGAAGGCGAGCGAGGTGACCATCAGCCCGAGGTCCCGGGGGCCGAAATCGAAGGTGCGCCAGCACCAGTTCAGGAGATTGCGCACGGAGCGGTGGGCGACGGCGACGCCCTTGGGCCGGCCGGTGCTGCCCGAGGTGAAGATGACGTACGCGGTGCTGTCCGCCTGGGCGGTCGTCAGGGGCGCGAGGTCGGCGGGGACGACGGCCGAGCGGTCGGCCTCGACCACCCGGACGCCGTCCGGGACGGGGAGCGGTCCGGTGTCCGTGGTGGTGAGCAGCAGGACGGCACCGGCGTCGGCGAGCATCCCGGCGGCGCGTTCGGCGGGGGTGGTGGGCTCGATCGGCAGGTAGGCGGCACCGGCCTTCAGGACGCCCAGGACGGCGGCGATCAGCGCGGGGCCGCGCCGGGCGCGGATCGCCACGACCTGGCCGGTGTCGACGCCGAGGGCGCGCAGGCGGTACGCGATTCCGTTGGCCCAGCCGTCGAGTTCGCGGTAGCTGACGCTTCCCCCGGCGTGCAGGACGGCCGTGGCGTCGGGGGTCCGGCGGGCGTGGTCCTCGAAGAACCGGTGGACGGGGCGCTCGTCGGGGACGGGTTCGGCGGTGTCGTTCCAGGTGTGGAGCACCCGTTCCCGCTCGTCCGGGGTGAGCGCCGCAGACCGCTCCCGGGGGCCGGGAACCCCCGCCGGGGCGGCTGCGGCGAAGACCTCGCCCACTGCGCCCAGCAGCCGTTCGTACGCGGCGAACATCGCCTCCAGGTCGCCGGGGGCGAAGTCGCCGGGCACGGTGTCCCAGTGGTAGTGCAGCTCGTCGCCCTCCTCGACGCAGATGCTGTCCAGGGAGACGCCGGGCGTGCAGGTCAGCCACCGCCCGCTCCGCAGGCCGGGCGGAGGTGTCCGCGCGGTGAGTTCGAGCAGGCCGGTGTGCACGACGGGGAAGGCGAGACCGGTACCGGCCCGCTCCCTCATGACCAGGCGGCGCAGTTCGGCGAGTCCGTCCGCGCCCGCGCCCCGGGTGTCGTCCTGGTCCATGCGGTGCTGGTGGGCGGTGGCGCGTTCGACGAGCGACCGTGCGGCGGGGCCGTGGTCGAGCCAGCTGAGCCGGGTGTGCTCGCCCGGGCGCCGGTGCTCGTCGTCCCGGTGCCAGCGGGCGGCCACCACGGTGAAGTCGCCGTCCACGCGCGTCGACAGGGCTTCGGTGAGGACGGCGAGGAGGGCCGCGTCGGGCGTCAGGCCGTGCCGCTCGACAGCCGCGCGGGTCCGCCGCCATCCGGTCAGGACGCCGGATCGGCGGGTACGGTGCCGGTCGGCGCCGCCCGCGAGGGCGGGTCCCCCGGGCAGCCCGGTGAAGCGTTCGCGCCAGTACGCGGCGGCGGAGGGGTCGGGCGGGCCGGGGAGTTCCCCGGCGAGTGCGGCCCCGGGGGCGGGCAGAGCCGGTGCCCGGCCGGCCGGAGAGCCGTATCCGGCCACCAGTTCGCGCAGCAGCAGGTGGAGGCTGCGGCCGTCGACCACGGCGAGATCCAGGGCGCAGTGCAGGGTCGCCCGGCCGGACGCCGATCGCGTCACCCGGAGGTCGAACTGCGGCCATCGGCCCAGCGGGAAGGCCGTCCCGGCCATGCGGTCGCGGAACGCGTCCTCGACAACCCCGCCGGGCGTGCCGGTCGCTTCGACGGCCGCGAGGTCGACGACCGGGATCCGGCGGCGCGGGCCGGCCGTCCGGCGTACCCGCAGCTCGCCGTCGTGGGACAGATGGGTGCGCAGCACGTCGTACCGCTCGGTCATGGCGTGCCAGGTGTCCTCCAGGCGGCCGATGTCGAGGTGGTCGAGGGCGAAGGAGTGGTAGACCTGGCAGCCGTCCCAGGGCTCGGCGCCCTGTGAGCGGGCGACGTAGTAGGCCTGTTGGAGCTGGTTGAGCGGCCCGGTCTCCTCGTCGGGCGCGGACACGAGGTCGCGCAGGGTGTTGCCGAGCGCGGTGAAGAGGGTGTCGGCGGCGCCCGGGGCGAGCAGGGTGTCGGCCACGTCCCAGCGGTAGTGCAGTGCCCCGTCCGCCTCCCACATCTGGTGGTCGAGCGCGATGCCCGCAGTGCGGCTGGTGGCGTGCGCCAGGTGGTCGGTGAAGCCGCCCGTGCGGCCCGTACCGGTCTCCAGGAGGCTGGTGAAGACCACCGGCAGGGCGACCGGGGGCGCCGACCTGTCCCGGGAGCGCAGTTCCCGCAGGACCTCCACCCCGGAGACCCCGGTGTGGGAGAGGCCGGCCCAGAGCCGGTCGTGCAGCGTGCGGGCGGCGTCGTCGAAGGAGCGGTCGGTGAGCGGCGGGACGGCCAGCAGCGCGGTGGAGGTGAAGGGGCCGACCAGGTGCTCGGCCCCGGCGGGCAGCCGTACCCGGTCGGAGGTGGTCAGCACGAGCGTGAACGGCTCGTCGGGCGCGTCGGCGGCCAGTACCTCGGCGAAGGCGGTGAGCACCAGGGCCGTGGGCGACACCTCCAGGGAGGCCGCGCGGTCCTTGAGGGCGTTCCACTGCGCCGGGGTCAGGGCGGCGCCGAGGGAGCGGCGCGGGTGGCCGCCGGGGCGGGGCTCCGGGCGTGTCCGGG
>NZ_WWJY01000060.1 GCF_009865405.1 Streptomyces sp. SID3212
GGTGCTCTCCCCGCCCCGGGCCCGCTTCGGCATCACGACCTTGGACGCCTCTCCCGCATCACCTGGACCGTCGCCGCATCCACTCGCGACACCGCCGCCAACACCTCGGCCAACACCCGCCCGACCGCGTCCACGACAGGGTCGACCACGCCTGCGGCAGGTACGCCAGCGAGGTCCGCGGCGGAGACAGGGACGGCATCCGGAACAGCGGGCCCGGGTCGGGGGCGGGACACCGGGAGCGCGGGCGCGTGGCGCACGGACACCGCGGGCGCGGACACCGGCGGCATCGTGGGCAAGGGCGCGGACGGCGCCGGGCGTACGGGCTCGGCGGGCGCGGGGTCGGGCAGGGCCCGTACGGCCCTGACCGTCTCGCGGAGCTGGACGCGGGCCTGGACGAGCTCGCGCAACACGTCGCCGGCATCTTGCGAGACCGGCACCAGGACCTGCTGGCCGACCGCGATCAGTTGCCGTGCCGCCCAGGCCGCCGGGGCCATCCCCTCACGCCCCGCAGCCGCCCGCACCACCTCCAGCTCCGTGTCGTCGAAGACCATGTAGAACCGGTTGGAACGGCGCCGGCCCACCTGGCGCTCGCGCCGTCTCCCACCTGGATCACCGACCGTGTCGGCCGTCACCGAACACCCCTCACATTCCCTGCCCTAAAAGGCCTTCACGAATTTTCAGGTCCGGGGCTTATTGCCCCCATTACGTACTAACTGGCTACCGGTTTCTACTGCTTCAAAAATGTCACGCACCCGGGCGCCGGGAACCACCCGCGCACCCCCCGGGGGGGGAGGGCGGAAAACCCCCGACCCCGACGGCCCACCCCACACCCGCCCACCC
>NZ_WWJY01000596.1 GCF_009865405.1 Streptomyces sp. SID3212
TGACGGCCGCTCGGCTGTTCGCTCGGTGGCCCGGCCCGGCCCGGCCCGCCCCGCCCCGCCCCGGCTCGGTCAGGTCAGGGCGCGGGTGTCGCGGGTTCCGTCTTCGGCGTGGCCGCGAGGAGCCGCCGGCGTGTCTCCTTCTCCTGCGCCCGACGGGCCGTGACATCGCGGATGACGGCTCCGACATGGCCGGCGGTCCCGTCGGGAGCGGCCAGCAGCACCACGCTGAACTCGATCGACACCGTGCTGCCGTCGGCGGTGAGGGCGGGTACGGCGAGGAGGTCGTCGTCCCCGTACTTGCTGGTCCCGGAGGCCATGGCGGCCACAAAGCCGTCCCAGTGGCGTTGCCTGTGCTTCTCGGGGATGATCACGTCCAGGTTGCGGCCGTCGACCTCGGCCGCCGAGTAGCCGAAGATCCGCTCCGCGCCCCGGTTCCAGTACCGGATCAGACCCTCACGGTCGATGATCACGATGCCGTCGGGCGCCTGGGCGGCCATTGCCAGTACGACGTCGGGGTCCAGGTCTTCCATGTCGCCTCCGAAGAACAATCATTCCGTTGGGTCGTGGACGGGTCGCGGACGCGGATCCTGATGGCGAGTGTATACAGTCGACGACGCTTCCGGCGAGACCCCGGCCCTCCCCCCGGCCTGCCCTCGGCCCTGCGGCGCGCCTAAGGTGGCGATCATGAGCGGTGAGAAGGATCTGCGCGCCTTGCTGAGCGGTATGCGCCCCGAACTGAACCCCGGACGCTACGTCTTCACGACCGTCGGGGGCCCCGCCGGGTCCGACGGTCCCGCCGGGATCCCCTCCGGCGTGACGCCCTTGGTGACGGTCGCCGAACGGGAGGGGCTGACGCTGGTGGTCCGCCTGGAGGAGGCGGACGCGGCGGGACTTCCGTACGACTACGTGGCGGGGTGGATCACCCTGCGGGTGCACTCCGCCCTGGAGGCGGTCGGCCTGACGGCCGCGGTCGCCCAGGAGCTGGCCACGGCGGGCGTCAGCTGCAATGTGGTCGCCGGTTTCCACCACGACCACCTGTTCGTCCCGTTCGAGAGGGCGGCCGGGGCCGTCGCGCTTCTGGAGGACCTGGCGGACCGGTCGGGCCGGCTTCCGCGTCCCTGACTCCCGCACCGGCTGCGGCTCCGGCTCTCAGGAGCCGGGCGGCAGCTCCAGCTCCGCCCAGACGATCTTTCCGTCGGCCGTGAGGCGGCTGCCCCAGCGGTCGGCCAGCGAGGAGACGAGCAGCAGCCCCCAGCCGCCCTCCGCGAGTGCGCGCGGGCGGCGCAGGCGGGGCGTGCTGTGGTCGGCGTCGGAGACCTCGCACACCAGCGAGCTGTGCCGGATCAGGCGGAGCCGTACGGGCCCCGCGCCGTGCCGCAGGGCGTTGGTCACCAGCTCGCTCACGACGAGTTCCACCGTACCGGCGAGGTGCTCCAGACCCCACGACGCGAGTCGGCCGGCCGCGTAGGAGCGTGCGTCGGCGACGCTGGTGGGGTCGCGGGTCAGGTCCCACGAGGCGACCTGGTCGGGGCCGAACGCGCGGGTACGGGCCAGCAGGAGGGCCACGTCGTCCTCCGAGGGCGCCGTGGTCAGCGCACGGCGGGAAGTCGCGCCAGCCGAAGTCGCGCCACCGGAAGCCGTGTCGCCGACCCCCGGAGCGGGTGCCGTCATGGCGGCGACCACCTCGGTGCAGAGATCCTCCAGCGGCGTGCCGGTCCGGGACAGGGCCGTTCTCAACCGTTCCAGCCCGGCGTCGATGTCGGCCTCCCGGCTCTCGACGAGCCCGTCGGAGTAGAGGGCGATCACACTTCCCGGCTCCAGCTCCAGCTCGACGGACTCGAAGGGTGCCAGACCGAGGCCGATCGGTGTTCCCGGGGGCAGGTCGGGGAACGTGACCCGGCCGTCCGGGCTCACGATCGCGGGCGGCGGATGCCCGGCCCGCGCCACGGTGCAGCACCGGTCGACGGGGTCGTAGACGGCGTACACGCACGTACCACCCATGACCGGGGTGGTGAAGTTCTGGTTCCTGGCGTCCCCTTCGGTCAGATGGACGACCAATTCGTCCAGGTGGGCGAGCAGTTCGTCGGGCGGCAGGTCCATGTCCGCCAGCGTCCGCACGGCCGTGCGGAGTTGGCCCATCGTCGCGGCGGCGGCGATGCCGTGACCGACGACGTCACCGACCACCAGGGCGACCCGGGCGCCCGGCAGGGGGATCACGTCGAACCAGTCCCCGCCCACTCCCTCGCGCATGTCGGTGGGCAGGTAACGGGACGCGATCTCGACGGCGCTGCCGCCCGAGAGGTAGTGGGGAAGCAGGCTGCGTTGCAGCGCGAGCGCGGCGGTCCGTTCCCGGGTGTACCGGCGCGCGTTGTCCAGGCTGAGCGAGGCGCGGGCGCCGAGATCCTCGGCCAGGAGCAGGTCGTCCCTGGTGAACGCGGCGAGATTCTCCGTACGGACGAAGACGGCCACGCCCAGCACCGTCCCGCGTGCCTGGAGCGGGACGATGATCAGGGAGTGCATGCCGGTCGCCGCGATGGCCCGCGCCCGGTCCGGGTCGTGGTCGAGCCAGGTGCCGGGGGAGGTGTCCAGTACCGGTTCGAAGTGGGACCTCCTCGACGCCAGGACGTGGGTGAACGGCGAGGACGGAGGGACGAACACCGCTTCCCCCACCGGCCAGAGGGACTCGGGCAGCGCGGGGTGGATGGAGGCCACGCCCGCCCGCCGGAAGACGGGAATGCTCCGTGCGGTGGACGCGAGCCGGCCGAGGGGTTCGTTGCCGAGGGGTACGGAATCGGCGAGGTCGACGGTGACGTAGTCGGCGAGGAGCGGCACGGCGACGTCGGCCAGCTCCTGGGCGGTGTTGATCACGTCGAGCGTCGTGCCGATGCGGGTGCCTGCCTCGCTGAGGACGGCGAGGCGCTCTCTCGCCCAACTTCCGCTGACGTCCACCGACATGGCGCACAGGCCCAGGGGCCGGCCGTCCTCCCCGTCGAGTCGGAAGTAGGAGCAGGAGTAGGCCCGCTGCTCCGGCCGGCCCGGTGCGATCCACTGGTAGGCGTGGTCGACCACCGGTGTGCCGCTGTCGAGGACACCTCCCATCACCGCCTCGACCGCCTCGGCCTCGCCGCCGGGGTGGGTGTCGGTCACGCGCCGTCCGATCCGGTGCCGGAGCGGGGTGGTGTCCTGCCGCTCCGCCGCACCGTTCAGCCAGACACACCGCAGATCGCGGTCCCAGAGGGACAGGCCGATGGGCGAGCGGGCGAGGACAGCTGCCTGCGTCGCGGCCTCGGCGGCGGGGGACGGGGTGCCGGACAGCTCGGCGGCCGACAGGAACCAGTCGGTCCTGCCGTCCTCGGCGGACATGGGGGACGCGTGGAAGATCATCCGGACCCCGTGGCCCTCGCCGTGACGGACCTCGATCATCCCGGTCCACGGCTCCCGCTCCCTGGCCCGCGCCGACCAGGTCTCCGGCGCGGGCGAGTCACCGGCGGACATCAGCAGACGCCCGGCCGGCCGTCCCACGACGTCGCCGGCCGAGCGGCCCACCATGTCCTCGGCGGCCTTCGTCCACCCGGCGACGGTCCCGTCCGCCCGGATCACACAGACCACCACGAACGGCCCGACCCCCGAGCGGTCCACTCCTCGCCCGCTCCCGGGCGCCTCCCCGCCGAAACCCGCCATCACCTGCATCCCATCGAAGCGCGTGTGTCGCTTTTGCGGCATTTCATTCAGCGTTTCATACTCGGCACCGCGGCCAAAATAGATGCCCCGACCACGGATCCCGGCCGCGTCAGGCCTCGGACGGGTAGGGACGGGTACAAGGCAGACGAGGCCGGCGCCCCCGAACGGTGCCGCGCGGCCGGTACGCCATCGATCCGGAGCCTTCGGATGCGCCGTACGAACCCGCTGGGAGCAGCGAGGAGACCGCACCCGGCGACCGGGCGCTGCCTCTGCCACCGGGAACGACCGGGACGCTCGTCGCGACCCTTGTCGCCGACTGCGTGGGTCCGTACGAGCTGCGCCTCGATCCCGTGCGCGTATATGCCTTCGAACGGCCGTCCCGCTCGCCTGAGGATGTTCGGTCTTCGGACGACGCGTAGCGGCGCGTGCGGCGTTCCCCTGCGGCGGGTGGCCGTACCGGCAGGTGGCCGATGGCAGCTCCTTCGCCGCTCGGACCCGCGCCGTACGTGTGTCGGCGGTCGCCGGACTCTCCGGACGCCTCGTCCGTACGGCACCGCTCCCGGCCGCTCCCGTTCACTCGGCCGACACGGCGGTGGGAGGCGGCGCGGCAGCGGTAGGGCGCCGCCGCGCAGGGGCGTGACCCTCGTCCGTCGCCGCCGGTCGCCCGTAGACGGCCGCGAGCTCCGCCGCCAGGCCCGCCAGCCGCTCCCTGGCCTCCGGTGGCGCGAGCACCTCGACGCGTGCGCCGAGTCCGGCGAGTTGCGCCGCGACCACCTCCGGCGACGGCCCGTCGATCTCCACCTCCACCCACCCCTCGGGGAGCGCGGCCCCCACCCGCAGCCGGTCGCCGAACAGTCGTTCCAGCAGGGGTCCGGCGCTCGCCTCGGCCCGGGCCCGTACCGTCGCGGCGTGCATCCGGTCCTCCATCCGCGCGGCGAGGGACCGCCACGCCGTGGCGAGATCGAAGCCGGCCGGCCGGACGACGGGATCGCCGGTCGCCGTGACGGACGTGACGCGGCTGAGCCGGAAGGTCCGCAGGCCCCGGTCGGTACCCGCGACCAGGTACTCGACCCCGGCCTTGGACGCGAGCCCCAATGGGTGGACCGTCCGCTCGCCGGCGGGCCTGCCGGGTCCCGCGTACCCGAGCCGTACCCGCGTCCCGGCCACCACCGCGTTCCTGAGCACGTCGAGATGCGGTCCTCCGGCCGTGACGGCGGTACGCGACCAGTCCGTGCCGTCGGTGACCGTCGCGCGCGACGCGGCCTCGGCGTCGCGCCGGAAGGGCGCCGGCAGGGCCTGGACCAACTTGCGCAGGGCGGTGCGCAGTTCGGGGGAGGCCGACGAGGGCCCCGTGAGGAGGAACAGCGCCCGGATCTCGTCGGCGGTCAGCCCGGTGAGATTCGTCCGCGCCCCGCCGACCAGCGACCAGCCACCACCCCGGCCGCGCCGCGAGTAGACGGGAACGCCGGCGGTCGCCAGCGCCTCCAGGTCGCGCCGCGCCGTACGTTCCGACACTTCCAGCTCCGCGGCCACCTCCGCCACGGTCGCCCGTCCTGACGCCTGAAGGAACAGCAGCGTCGCCACCAGCCTGTCCGCTCTCATACGGGCCATTCTCTTCCGGAAAGTGGCCAGGAGATGGCCTGTTCAGCTTTGAGGATGAGGGACATGACCGGACGCGCCCGATCGGGAACGACCGGGAACGACGTGGAACGACCTTTCCCCGAACGACTTTTGGAGCTGAACATGATCGTGGTGACCGGAGCGACCGGCAACGTCGGACGTCCCCTCGTCCAGGCACTCGCGGCAGCCGGGGAGCAGGTGACGGCCGTGTCCCGCAACGTGTCGGGCGAGTCCGCGCCGGAGGGGGTAAGGCACCGGAGGGCGGACCTCGCCGACCCGGAGAGCCTCCGGCCCGCTTTCGAGGGCGCCGACGCGCTGTTCCTGCACGACGGCGGCCCCGGGGCGTACCTGCTGAACCCGCGGGACATCGTCGACATCGCGAAGGCCGCGGGAGTGGCACGGATCGTGCTGCTGTCCTCCCAGGCGGTCGCGACCCGGCCCCGGTCCGAGTCCCATGGACGTACGGGACGGTCCTTCGAGGAGGCGGTCCGGCAGTCGGGCATGGACTGGACGATCCTGCGGCCTACCGGCTTCCACTCCAACGCGTACGGCTGGGCCGAGGGCATCCGTACCCGAAGGACCGTCGCCGCGCCGTTCGGTGACGTCGGCCTGCCGACCGTCGATCCGGCCGACATCGCGGAGGTCGCCGCGGCGGCTCTGCGTGAGGACGAACACGCGGGACGGACCTACGAGTTGACCGGTCCCGCGCTCAACTCGCCCCGCCGGCGGGCCCAGGCCATCGGGGACGCGCTGGGCGAGCCGATCCGGTTCGTCGAACAGACCCGCGAGGTGGCCCGCGCGCAGATGCTGGGGTTCATGCCCGAGCCCGTGGTCGAGACGACGCTCGACATCCTCGGCGCGCCCCACCCCGCCGAGCAGCGGATCAGCGCCGACGTCGAACGGGTCCTGGGCCGGGCGCCCCGTGGCTTCGCCGAGTGGGCGGTACGGAACATCGCGGCCTTCAGGTGAGCGGTCCGGGGGTGGAAGCGTTCCGCTTGTGCCCCTACGCCACGGTGCGACACTGAGGAGGTGAGCTTGTGGCCGGGTGAGACGCCGGGCCGCGCGTCGTGAACGTTCGCCACCTGAACGCAGGGGGTGTCATCATGCAGCCGCAACCCGCCGATCTTCCCGCCCCGGACACGGGCCTCTACATGACCCATTTCCTCACCGTCGGGGACGTGGCGCGCTCCCGGGCGTTCTACACGGACGTCCTGGGCGGCACCGTGGTGCTGGAGGAGAACCCGTGCATCGTGCGCCTCGCCAACGGGTGGATCATCATGAACCCCGGTGGCGGGCCCACACCTGACAAGCCCGATGTCACACTGCGCGTGCCCGAGGACCTGAACACCGTCTCCAGCTTCCTCAACCTCCGTGTGGCGGACATCGACCGCTGCTACCGCGAGTGGGGCGCCAAAGGGGCGGAGTTCCTCACCCCGCCCATCGACAGGAAAGCGGAACTGCGCTGCTACCTGCGCGATCCGGACGGTTATCTCATCGAGGTCGGCCAGGCCACGGGACTTCTCACGGGAGACCTGGCCGACCCACCGGCGGGCACGAACTGATCCCCTTGCCAACTGTCCGGGGCCTGTTGCCCGCTGCTCGCTACGTGATGCGTGATGCCTGAGGCCGAGCCGGCCGAAGCGTTCGAGACAGAGCGACACCTGTTCAGGTAGTGTCGCTGCTGTCGATGATCGTGTCAGGCACCACGAACGAGAGAGCGAGCAGCCGATGCGCGGAGTCGTAGTACGAGAGTTCGGTGGCCCGGAGCGGCTGGAACTCGCCGAACTTCCCGAACCGGCCCCGGGCCAGGGAGAGATCGTCGTCGCGGTCGAGGCCGCCGGCGTCAACCGCGCCGACGTACTCGCGCGCGCCGGGAAGTACCACCGCGCCGGCCGGCCCCCGCTGCGCCTGGGCCTCGAAGGCGCGGGAACCGTCGTGGCCGTCGCCGACGACGTCACCGAAGTGGCCGTCGGCCAGCGCGTCCTGGCCTTCGGGGCGACCAACGAACCAGGTTTCTACGCCGAGCGGGTGGCCGTCCCGGCCGCTCAGACCGTGCTCGTCCCGGACGAGGTCGACAGCCTCAGCGCCGCCGCCCTGCCCACCGCGTGGCTGTCCGCCTGGTACACCCTGCGGACGCTCGCGCGCCTGGAGGCCGGTGAGACCGTTCTCGTCCACGCGGCGGCGAGCGGTGTCGGCAGCGCGGCCGTACAGATCGCCGTGGACGCGGGAGCGACGGTGATCGCCACCGCCGGATCCCCCGAGAAGCGGGAATGGGTCGAGTCCCTCGGAGCCCACCACGTCCTGGACTCACGGGGCCCGTCCTCCGCCGAACGGGTCCAGCACGTGCTCGACCTGACCGGCGGCAAGGGCGCCGACGTCGTCCTGGACACGGTCGGCGGCGCCACCTTCAGCGAGAGCCTGCTGATCGTCGGCAACGCCGGGCGGGTGATCGCCATGGCCAACGTGGCCCTCGAACCGAGCACCATCGACACCCGCGACTTCTACCCGAAGAACGCCCGCATCTTCGGCTTCCAGGTCACCGCTCTCAGGGAGGGTGGCTACGACCCCCGTCCGGATCTGCGCGATCTGCTCACGGGCCTCGCCCAGGGGCGGTTCAGCGTGCCCGTCGACGCGACGTACGACCTCACCGAGGCCGGGAAGGCGCACACACATCTGGAGGACCGCTCCATCCGCGGCAAGGTGCTGCTCACCGTACGGGAGTGATCGCCGTACGGGAGCGGTGATCACCCCACGCGGCCGGACGGCCGGAGGTCAGGCGCGCCGCGCGGAACGCGAGCGGTAGCCCGCCACCTTGGCGAGATTCCCGCAGCGCTCCATGGAACACCAACGGCGGCGCCGGGCCTGGGAATCGTCCAGGAAGAGCAGGGTGCAGACGGGATTCTCACACTGCTTGACCCGTGCCAGGAGTGGGCTGCCCAGCAGGGTGACCGTGTCGCGCGCGACGGTGGACAGGGCTGCCCCCACGGCGTCCCCGCCGGTCCACCCCGTGGCCGCCGCGGGCCCACCGGGCGGTGTCCAGGTCAGCCGCGGTACGAGGTCGGGCGCGGCGGCGAAGGTGTTCACGAGCGCCACGTCCGCCGGCTCCGGCGTGCGGTCCTCCGGTACGGCGCGGATGAGCCGGTACGCCGACTCGCGCAGGCCACGGGCCCGTTCCAGGTCCGCGTCCGTCACCCGCGTCGCCGTCCGTGGTGCTGTTCCCGTCGCGGCGGGCGCGTGGGGCGGGGTGAGCCCGGACTCCGAGAACCACCGCGCCAGGGACTCCGGGTCGGGCAGCCGTTCCAGCTCCAGGCTGCCGCGCCGCCCGAGGGTCGCCACGAAGTCCAGGCACGGTCGTCCGCCGACAAACACAAACGCGGGGGGCGCGTCGGTGGCCGCCGCGCCCCCCGCCGTACCGCCCGCGCCGCCTGCCGCGTTCCCCACCGTGTCTCCCACCTGTTCTCCCGCCATGGTGGGAGGCTACCTCCTGATCGCGGATCGACACCGGTTGAAGCGGTGGGTCGGGGGGTGCCGGAGGGCGGAGGCGCGGCCCGCGCGGACGGCCTTCAACTCGTTGGAAACGGAAGATCGCCCTTGTTAATCTGGGACCAACCGAGCGATCCGAGTGACCGGACCAGGGAGAGCAGACATGGCGGGTGACGACGACATCTCCGGGTGAATCCCGGAAGTGAGAGGCCACCGGCAGCCGCGCACCGAGCGCCGCCACCGTGGCCGCTTTGTCGTTCCCCCTTCCCTGTCTCCCTGTCGGGCGGTCCCGACCCGCCCGCGTCACCCATGAGGGCTCCCGCATGTCCGACGCGTACATCATCTGCTCGAACCTCTCCTTCTCCTGGCCCGACGACACACCCGTCTTCCTGGACCTCTCCTTCAGCGTGGGAGGCGGTCGCACCGGCCTCGTCGCGCCGAACGGGGCGGGGAAGAGCACCCTGCTCAAGCTGATCGCCGGCGAGTACCGGCCCAGCGGCGGTTCCGTCTCCGTCGACGGTGTGCTCGGCCACCTCCCGCAGAGCCTGCCGCTCGCCGGCGGCCTGACCGTGGCCGACGTCCTGGGCGTGGCGCCGGTGATCCGCGCACTCGACGCCATCGAGTCCGGGGACACGAGCGAGGAGCACTTCACCACCATCGGCACCGACTGGGACATCGAGGAGCGCACCCGCGCCCAGCTCGACCGGCTCGGTCTCGGTGGCATCGCCCTCACCCGGTACCTGCACACGCTCAGCGGCGGGCAGGTCGTCTCCCTCGGCCTGGCGGCGCAACTGCTCAGGCAACCCGACGTCCTCCTGCTCGACGAACCGACCAACAACCTCGATCTCGAAGCCCGCCGCAGGCTCTACGGCGTGCTGGAGGACTGGAACGGCTGCCTTCTCGTGGTCAGCCACGACCGGGCCCTGCTCGACCGGGTGGACCGCGTCGCCGAACTCGACCGGGGCGAAGTCCGTTTCCACGGCGGGAACTTCACGGCGTACGAGCACGCCGTACGCACCGCGCGGGAAGTCGCCGAGAAGAACATCCGCAGTGCCGAACAGGACGTCAAGCGGGAGAAGCGGGAGATGCAGCAGGCCCGCGAACGGGCCGAGCGCCGGGCAGGCAACGCCGCCCGCAACCTCAAGAGCGCCGGCCTGCCGAAGATCTTCGCCGGGACGATGAAACGCAACGCCCAGGAATCGGCCGGCAGGTCGAACGAAACACACGCTGCCCGGGTCGGCGACGCCAAGGCCCGCCTCGACGCGGCGGGCCGCGCGCTGCGGGACGAACAGGCCATCGCGCTGGAACTGCCCGGTACGAACGTCCCGGTGGGGCGCACGGTCTTCCTCGGCGAACAGCTGCGAGTACGGCGCGGAGAGCGGGACCTGTTCTCTCCGCCGGGCATCGACCTGGCGATCCGGGGCCCCGAGCGGATCGCTCTCACCGGCCCCAACGGCGCCGGGAAATCAACCTTGTTGCGCGTGATCAACGGTGAGCCGGCGGACTGCGATCCGCAGGAGGCGCCGACGGTGGCGGGCGGCGGCACCAAGCGGGCCGACGGCCGGGTCGCGTACCTGTCCCAGCGCCTGGACCTGCTGGACCCGGCCCGCACCGTGGCCGAGAACCTGGCCGCGTTCGCCCCCGCGATGCCCGAGGCGGAACGGATGAATCTCCTGGCCCGCTTCCTGTTCCGGGGCCCCCGCATCCACCTTTCGGTCGCCGCCCTCTCCGGCGGCGAGCGGCTGCGCGCCACGCTGGCATGTGTCCTGTACGCCGAACCGGCCCCGCAACTCCTGCTGCTGGACGAGCCGACCAACAACCTCGACCTGGTCAGCGTCGGCCAGCTGGAGGGAGCGCTCAACGCGTACGAGGGCGCGTTTGTCGTGGTCAGCCATGACGAGCGGTTTCTCGCGGAGATCGGCGTGAATCGCTGGCTGCGGCTCACCGAGGGCCGGTTGCTGGAGACGGGGGCGCCCGACAAGCGGTGACGGCGGGGCCGCGGAGGCGCGCCGCAAGCGCTGTTCCAGCTCGGCGCCCGCGCCCAGCCGCGGCGCGAGGTGGCCAGGACCGCCCAGGCCCACCGATGACGCCGGCGCCGGCGTCATCGGTGGACCGCGGGCAAGGGCCTGGGGCGTGTCCGCGAAGTGGGGTCAGCCGCGCCAGATCTTGATGTAGTCGATGTCGTCGTTGAGTGTCGCGCCCACCCAGGGCACGTCACCGGTGAAGCTGGCGTTGCCCCGGTTGCCCCGGGCGAAGGACTTGTTGCACCCGCTGTACACGAGGTACGAGGACAGGCGGCTCGACCACCAGGAGTTGGGGGAGAACGAGTACCCCGCGCTGTCGCACGCCGCACCGCCGTAGACATGGGTGTACTCGCCGCCGTAGTTGGCGTCCGTCGCCCAGGTCATCAGCTTGACGGAGGCGGCGGGCGCCGCGGCGACCGCTCTCCGCTCGGCCTGCGGGCCGGTGTAACAGGTGTGCGAACGGGGCGTGGACGCCTCTTCCCCCGGCCGGAGTTGGTCCAGTACCAGCAGACAGTGGGTCGCGGAGGCCGGCTCCGCGTCGGCAGCGGAGACCGGGACGGTGAGGGCCGCCAGCGAGGCCGCGGCGGCGGCGAGCACAGAGACAACACGTAGAACTTTCACGATTCTCCCTTTCGAGATGCTTTCGGCGGAGATTGGCTACCCGGCGGGCATTTTCGTGAATCGCGGGTGGCGACCTCTCGCCACTCAGGCGAGAACCGCTGCGCGTCGTCGTTCTCTGTGGTGCCGATCGTCAACCGCCTTGGCGCCCAAGTACCCTCGGACCCCGGCCAAGGAGGTTCCATGTGCGCCGACACCTCGCACGCCGACAAGTTGCACGCCGACGAGGCGGACATCGACGCGTCCCTCGTACGACGACTGCTCGCCGCGCAGTTCCCGCAGTGGGCGGACCTGCCCGTCGTACGGGTCGACAACGGGACGTCCAACGCCATGTACCGGCTGGGCGACACCATGGTGGTGCGCCTTCCCCGCCGTGAGGCGGCCGCCGCCGACGTGGACAGGGAGCACCGGTGGCTGCCGCGGATCGCCCCCTCGCTCCCGTTCGCCGTTCCCGTACCCCTCGGGAAGGGGAGGCCGGTGGCGGACTACCCGTGGGCCTGGTCCGTCTACCGGTGGCTGGAGGGGGAGACCCCGACGGCCGGCGGCGTCGACCGAACCGGCCTGTTCGCGCGGGACTTGGCGGAGTTCGTCCGCGCCCTGCGGCGGATCGATCCCACCGACGGCCCTCCCTCCTACCGGAGCGAGCACCTGGCCGCGAGGGACACCGCCACCCGCGCCGCGATCGGCGAACTGCACGGGATCGTCGACGCGCGGGCGGCGACCGCCGTCTGGGAGGCGGCCCTGCGCGCACCCGAGTGGCGCGACGCGCCCGTCTGGATCCACGCGGACCTCCAGCCCGGCAACGTACTGACGGTACGTGGACGTCTCAGCGCGGTCATCGACTTCGGCTGCACGGGCCTCGGCGATCCCGCCGTCGACCTGCTCCCGGCCTGGTACCTGCTGGGCGGCGCGGCGCGAGACGTCTTCCGTACCAGCGTGGAAGCGGACGACGCGTCCTGGGCGCGCGGGCGCGGCTGGGCGCTGTCGGTCGCGCTGATGGAGGTCTCGTACTACCGGCACTCGGACCCGGTGATGCACGCCGTCGGGCAACACGTGATCGGTGAAGTGCTCGCCGGTCAGGGGGATGCCCAACCGTCCCGATGATCCCTTCGCGGCCGTGCCGGACCGTTACGCGGACACCCCCTGGGAAGGCTCCGTGCGGACCGCCGCCGTGCTGTTCCTGACGACCAGTTTGGTCCCCAGTTCGATGCGCGCGTCGGTCTGATCCGTGTCCCGCAGCCGCAGCAGCATGCGCGCCGCCTCCTCGGCCATCTCCACCAGGGGCTGGTGGACGGTCGTCAGCGCGGGGCTCGACCACTGGGCGGGCGGGATGTCGTCGTACCCCACGACGGAGACGTCCTCCGGCACCTGGAGACCGAGCACCCGGGCCGCCTCCAGCACGCCCAGGGCCTGGAGATCGCTGCCGGCGAAAATCGCGGTCGGGCGGTCGGGGCGGCTCAGCAGATCCATGGCGTGGGCGTGCCCCGACCCGACGTGGAAGTCGCCGAACCGGATGAGCGCGGGATCCGCCTCCAGCCCCGCCATGCCCAGGGCGGAACGGAAGCCGTCGAGGCGCGCGAGCGAGCAGATCATGTCCTCGGGGCCGGTGATGACCGCGATCCGGCGATGACCGAGCTCGATGAGATGGCGGGTCGCGGCCAGCCCGCCCGCCCAGTTCGCCGAGCCCACCGACGGCACGTCCGGCTCGGGGTCACCGGCCGGATCGATGATGACAAACGGGATCGCCCGGGACCACAGCTTCTTCTTGAGCTCGTCGGGAAGCGTGGAGAAGACCAGCACCACCCCGAGGGGCCGGCGGCGCAGCACCCCTTCGACCCAGTCGGCGCCGGGGGAGTGCCGGGTGCCGGTCTCGGTGAGCACCACACTCATCCCCGTGGCCTTGGCCACGTTCTGCACCCCCCTGATCAGCTCCATGGACCAGGCGCTGTCCAGCTCGTGGAAGACGATTTCGAGCAGGGGTGCCTCCGGCGGCGTGGGGGCCGAACGCCGGTACCCGTGCTCGTCGAGCAGTCCCTCGATCCTGACCCGCGTCGGAGCCGCGACATCCGCGCGTCCGTTGAGGACCTTCGAAACTGTCGAAAGGGAAACTCCGGCTTGCGAAGCCACCTGGGCGAGGGTCACTCGGCCTGCACTCCTGTCTTCACGCATGGCCGAATGATAGGGCACCACCGCTTGGTAACGGTTTGGTAGCGCCCTGACCGCGCTGTTGACCGCTCCTTGCGGGCGTTCTACGGTCGCCCGCCAAGAGACTTTCGGCAATGCGGCCGATACTTTCGAGAGGTCATTCGATGAAGATACGCATACGACTCGCCCGGTGCGTGGCGAGCGGCGCGGCCCTCGCGATGGGTCTGTCCCTGACGGCCTGCGGTGACGGCGGCAGCGCCGGCGGGTCCCAGGAGTTCCACGTACTCGTCTACGGCGACGCGGCGAACAAGGTGGAGAAGGAGATCGTCGCGACCTTCAACAAGACCTCCGACGTCAAGGCCGTCCTCGACACCGTCCCCGGCGCCGACTACCAGCAGAAGCTCCAGACGGTCATCAACACCCCGCAGGCCCCCGACGTCTTCTTCAACTGGGGCGGGGGAAGCATCCAGCCCTTCGTCAAGGCCGGTCTGCTGCTGCCGCTCGACGACATGATCAAGAAGGACCCCGGGCTCAAGTCGAACTTCCTGCCCTCGGTCTTCAACACGGCCGTCGTCGACGGCAAGGCCTACGGCGTGCCGATGCGCGGCACCCAGCCCGTCCTGCTCTTCAGCAACCGCGCGGTGCTCTCGGACGCGGGCGTACAGCCCCCCGCCACCTGGGCCGAACTGCTCACGGCGGTCGACAAGCTCAAGGCGAAGAAGGTCACCCCGATCGCGCTGGGCGGCGGGGACCGCTGGCCCACCCTGATGTGGTTCGAGTACCTGTACGACCGGGTCGCGGGGCCCGGACTCTTCGAGAAGGCCCTCGCCGGCGACAAGGACGCCTGGGACAGCCCCGACAGCAGGAAGGCGCTGAGCATGCTCAAGGAGCTGATCGACGCCAAGGCCTTCGGGACCAACTACGACTCGGTCAAGTTCACCGACGGCGGATCCGCCGCCCTGCTGGCCGGCGGCAAGGCCGGGTTCGAGCTGATGGGCTCGTGGGAGTACTCGACCCAGCAGGACGCCAGCCCCGACTTCGCCAAGAACGACCTCGGGTACGGAACCTTCCCGACCGTTGAGGGCGGCAAGGGCGACCCGGCCGACATCGTCGGCAACACCAACAACTTCTACTCCGTCACCAAGAAGACCAAGCACGCCGACGCCATAGCGAAGTTCCTCAAGCTGATGTACTCCGACGCGTTCGTCACCTCGCAGCTCTCCATCGGGAACCTCCCCACCACGACCAACACGGAGAAGCACCTCGCGGGCGCCGCCAACCCCGACTACCTCAAGTACCAGCTCGACCTGGTCGGCAAGGCCCCGTCGTTCCAGCTCTCCTGGGACCAGGCGTACGCCCCCGAGAACATGACCCCCATCTACCAGGCCGTCCAGGAGTTCTTCAACGGCGGCCTCGACGCCGACGGCTTCATCAAGGCCATGCAGGCCCTGACCACCGCGTAGAGGGCTGACCTGATCATGACCGCAACCGCCTCCTCCCGGGTGCCCCGTGCCCGGGCCCTGCCCGGCCGGGGAGGGCGCCCGCCCGGCGTCGCCCGCCCCGGCATCGGCTGGGCCCTGCCCGCCACCCTGTTCTTCGTCCTGTTCGCCCTCGTGCCGCTCGTCCTCGTCGCGGTGCTCTCCTTCACCAGCTGGAGCGGTCTGGGCTCGCCCACGTTCGCGGGCCTCGACAACTGGACCAAGCTGTTCCACGACCCGGTCATGATCAAGAGTCTCTGGCTCAGCCTCCTGCTCACCGCGCTGGGTGTGGTGGTCCAGACACCCCTGAGCATCCTGCTCGGTGTCTGGGCGGCCGGGCCCCAGCGCAACCGCGCCGTCCTGTCCGCCGTCTTCTTCGTCCCGCTCCTGCTCTCCGCCACCGCGGTGTCCGTCCTGTGGCGCGCCCTGCTCGACCCCAACTTCGGCGTGCCCGCCCAGGCCCACTGGCTGTTCGGCGACGGCAACCTCCTGGGATCACGGACCGGGGCGATCGGTGTCCTCGTCCTCGTCAGCACCTGGCAGTTCACCCCGCTCCACGCGCTGATCTACCAGGGAGCCGCGCGGGCCGTGCCGACGGTCCTGTACCAGGCCGCCGCCATCGACGGGGCGGGGACCGTACGCCAGTTCTTCCACATCACCCTGCCGCAACTGCGCAACGCCATCATCACGTCGGTGATCCTCATGGTCGTCGGCGGGCTCACCACCTTCGACACCGTCCTGATCCTCACCCAGGGCGGACCGGGGACCGACACCACCATCACGGCCTTCTACATGTACCAAAAGGCCTTCAAGGGCTTCGACTTCGGGGCGGGCGCCGCGATCGCGCTGCTCCTCGTCCTCGTGGCGACCCTCATCTCGCTCGTCGTGGTGCGGGTCTCCGGCTACGACAAGATGGCCGGCACAAAGGACGGACTCTCATGAGGCGCACCCCCAACTACCTCGCGGGCGCCGGTGCGTTGCTGTGGCTCTGTCTGGTCGGACTGCCGCTGTACGTGCTCCTCGGCGCCACCGTCCAGTCCCGCGCGGAGTACACCGCGGGCGGCCCCCTGTCGTTCCCGCGCGGTTTCACCCTGTCCAACTACACGCAGGACTTCTCCAACGGCTTCGGCCGGTACTTCCTCAACACCGTCATCGTGACCACCAGTGTGGTGGTCATCGTGCTCCTCCTCGTCCCCCCGCTGGCCTTCTCGATCGTCCGCCACCGCGGCAGGTCGGGACCGCGCGTCTTCCGCCTCTTCCTGCTCGGGCTCGCCATCCCCGCGCAGGCGGTGATCGTCCCCATGTTCTACGTCATCAGCAAAGCCGGCCTCTACGACAACCTCATCGGTGTCATCCTGCCGACGGCCGCGTTCTGTCTGCCGGTCTGCGCCCTCATCCTCACCGGCACGATGCGTGACATCACCGACGAACTGTTCGAGGCCATGGCCATCGACGGCGCCGACACCCGCCGGGTCTTCTTCCAGTTGGTCGTCCCGCTCTCCAAGGGCGGCCTGTCGACCATCGTGGTCTTCTCCGCCCTCCAGGCCTGGAACGGCTTCCTCTTCCCCCTGGTCCTCACCCAGTCCGAGAACACCAAGGTGCTCACCCTCGGGCTGTACAACTTCCAGACCCAGCACGGCATCGACATCCCCGGCCTGCTGGCGGCCGTGGTCCTCTCCACCGTGCCGGTCCTGCTCGTCTACCTGTTCGCCCGCCGCGCCCTGGTCCAGGGGCTCATGGGCGTCGGAGGAAAGTGATCCCCAACGTGACCGCCGACACCCGCCCCGACAGCACGGATCCCGCTCCTCTCCCGCGACTCGGCATCTCCGGTACGTCACCGGGCCCGTCACGCGTCGAGGAACTGATCGCCGCCATGACCCTGGAGGAGAAGCTCGCCCAGCTCTACGGCCTGTGGGCCGGCGCCTCCAACGACGGCGCCGAAGTGGCGCCCCACCAGCACGACATGGACGAGCCCCCGACGCTCGACGCGCTACTGCCGTACGGACTGGGCCAGTTGACCCGGCCCTTCGGCACCGTCCCGGTCGATCCCGCCCTGGGCGCCCTGTCGCTCATGCGTACGCAGGAACGCATCGTCGCCGCGAACCGCTTCGGCATCCCCGCCATGGCCCATGACGAATGCCTCGCCGGGTTCTCCGCCTGGGGCGCCACCACCTACCCGGTCCCGCTGTCCTGGGGAGCCGCCTTCGACCCGGCCCTGGTCGGGGAGATGGCCCGCGCCATCGGGCGCGACATGCGGTCGGTGGGCGTGCACCAGGGCCTCGCCCCCGTACTCGACGTCGTACGGGACGCCCGCTGGGGCCGGGTCGAGGAGACCATCGGCGAGGACCCCTACCTCGTCGGCACCACGGCCGTCGCCTACATCAAGGGGCTGGAGGCCGCGGGGGTCGTGGCCACCCTCAAACACTTCGTGGGGTACTCGGCCTCGCGCGGCGGACGCAACCTGGCACCCGTGGGCATGGGGCCCCGGGAGCGCGCCGACGTCATGCTCCCGCCCTTCGAGATGGCGGTGCGCGAGAGCGGCGTACGGTCCGTCATGCACGCGTACACCGACACCGACGGCGTGCCCTGCGCGGCTGACGAGGACCTGCTGACCGGACTGCTCCGCGACACCTGGGGCTTCACCGGAACGGTCGTGGCCGACTACTTCGGCATCGCCTTCCTCTCGTCCCTGCACGGAGTGGCGGCCGACTGGGGCGAGGCCGCCGCCGCCGCGCTGACCGCCGGGGTCGACATCGAACTGCCCACCGTGAAGACGTTCGGCACACCGCTGCGCGACCTGGTGGTGTCGGGGCGGGTGCCGGAAGCCGTGGTCGACCGCGCGGTACGCCGGGTCCTGACCCAGAAGGAGGCGCTGGGCCTCCTCGATCCGGCCTGGAACCCGGTGCCCCCGGCCCTCGCCACCGCCGACCCGCGGGTCCTCGGCGACACGGAACAGCTGCGCGGGACCGTCAGCCTGGACCGTACCGAACACCGGGACATCTCCCGCCGGCTGGCGGAGCGTGCCGTCATCCTGCTCAGCAACCAGGGCACGCTTCCGCTCGGCCGCCCCGCCAGGATCGCCCTGGTCGGCCCCCAGGCCGACACCCCGACGGCCGTCCTGGGCTGCTACTCCTTCCCCGTCCACGTCGGCGCCCAGCACCCCGGCACGCCCACGGGCGTCGAACTGCCCACCCTGCGCCAGGCGTTGGCCGCCGAGTTCCCCGGCAGTGAGATCATCACCGTCGCCGGCGCGGACGTCGACACCCTGGACACCGGCGGATTCGACCAGGCCGTCGAGGCGGCCCGTGAGGCGGACGTGGTCGTCGCCGCGCTCGGCGACCGGGCCGGACTGTTCGGCCGCGGCACCAGCGGGGAGGGCTGCGACGCGGAGAGCCTCGCCCTGCCCGGCGTACAGCAACAGCTCCTTGACGCCCTCCTCGACACCGGGACACCGGTGGTGCTGACCCTGCTGGCCGGCCGGCCGTACGCCCTGGGCCGGGCGGCCCGCGAGGCGGCGGCGGTC
>NZ_WWJY01000597.1 GCF_009865405.1 Streptomyces sp. SID3212
GCCCGAGCACCTGGACGCCGCGCGGGCGGCCCAGGCGCTGGCGGACCTGTCGCCGGCCGCGGCCGTACCGGTGCACTACGGCACGTACTGGCCGATCGGTCTGGACGCGGTGCGGCCCCATGAGTTCTTCTCGCCGGGCGAGGACTTCGTACGGCACGCGGCGCAGCTCGCGCCCAAGGTCACCGTGCATCTGCTGCGGCACGGCGAGAGCGTGCGGCCGGAGGCCCGCCGGTGATAGATCAGCTCATGAGCCAGCTGCCCACGGAGTCGACGCAGCAGGCCGTCGGCTATCCGTCGGTCTTCCTGCTGGTGACGCTGGGCGCGCTGGTGCCGGTGGTGCCGACGGGGGCCGTGGTGAGTTCGGCGGCGGTCGTGGCGTTCCACCAGACCGCGCCGCTCTCGATGCTGTACGTGTTCCTGGTGGCGTCGTTCGGGGCGTTCCTCGGCGACATGGCGCTGTACTGGCTCGGCCGGCGCGGGGTCGGGTCGAAGAACGGGTCGCGCTGGCTGGCGAAGATAAAGGACCACGCCCCGCCGGACCGGCTGGAGCAGGCGCAGGAGAAGTTGCGGGAGCACGGGGTCACGGTGCTGGTGCTGTCCCGGCTGGTGCCGGCCGGGCGGATCCCGGTGATGCTGGCGTGTCTGCTCGCCGAGTGGCCGTCGCGGCGGTTCGCGCGGGGCGACGTGCCGGCGTGCCTGGCCTGGGCGGCGACGTACCAGCTGATCGGGATCCTCGGCGGCTCGCTCTTCGAGGAGCCGTGGCAGGGGGTGCTGGCGGCGGTGGTCCTCACGGTGGTGGTGGCGGCGGGGCCGGCGCTGTGGCACCGGGTACGTGGACAGGGCGGCGGCCGGGACAGCTCCGGGCGCGGTGCTCCGGCCCCCGAGGGTCCCGGCTCCTCAGGGGGTCAGGAGACGTGAGGCGCCGACCGGCAGGTCCCAGAGCTGGGAGCGCGGCCTGCCGGTGTTCTCCCAGGCGGCCCTGACCCGGGTGAGGGGTTCCAGGACCGGTTCCGCGGAGAGGACGAACGTCGCCCAGTGCATGGGCGCCATGTTGCGCGCGCCGAGATCCTGGCACGCCCGGACAGCCTCCTCCGGATCGGTGTGCACGTCGCTCAGCCACCAGCGCGGGGCGTAGGCCCCGATGGGGAGCAGGGCGAGGTCGATGCCGGGGTGGCGGCGGCCGATCTCGCCGAACCAGTGGCCGTAGCCCGTGTCCCCGGCGAAATACACCCGCTGCCCGTGTCCGTCGCTCAGCACCCAGCCGCCCCACAGCGAACGGCAGATGTCGGTGAGGGTCCGCCGGGACCAGTGATGGGCGGGTACGAAGTCGAAGCGTACGGAGCGGCCGTCGGCGGCCGGCAGTTCGGCGGCCTCCCACCAGTCCAGCTCGGTGACCCGGCCGAAGCCGCGGCGCCGGCACCAGGCGGCGAGTCCCGCCGGGACGAAGAGCGGGGTGGTGCGGGGCAGGCGTTTGAGGGTCGGGGCGTCGAGGTGGTCGTAGTGGTTGTGGCTGATGACAACCGCGTCGACCGGGGGCAGGTCGGCCCAGCGGACGCCGACGGGAGTGATCCTGGCGGGGGTGCCGAGGATACGGCGGGACCAGACGGGGTCGGTGAGGACGGTGAGCCCGCCGATGCGCACGACCCAGCTGGCGTGGCCGGCCCAGGTGACGGCGACGGTGGCCGCGTCCACGGACGGGAGCGGGCCGGGGGCGAAGGGCAGCAGCGGCACGTCCCGCAGCCCC
>NZ_WWJY01000598.1 GCF_009865405.1 Streptomyces sp. SID3212
GGGAGAGCGCTTCGTTCACACCGAAGAGGTCACTGGTTCGAAACCAGTATCGCCCACCGGGAAAAGCCGGTCCGTCCCCGACGGGCCGGCTTTTGTGTGCCCGGAACATGCCCGGAACGTGCCAGGACCGCCCGCTCCTCAGGCAGCCGCCGCAGGCACCTCCGGCCGCAGGGGCCACGCGGGATCCACCGACTCCTCCGTACCGTTGCGCGAGAACCACGCCTGCAACCCCCGCGCCTGCGCCGCGTGCCAGACCGCCTGGAGCGCGTGCAGCTCCGCCGCCGACAGCCGCTCCATCCGCGAGGCGAACCGCCGCCCCACCGCCCGTACCAGCTCCAGCGACGCCAGCGCGTCGGCCGCCGCGTCATGGGCGCCCTCCAGCTCCACGCCGTACTGCGCGCAGAGATCCGTGAGCGTACGGCGGCCCTTGCGATAGCGGTCCAGATGCTTGTCCAGCACCCGCGGATCCAGCACGCACAGCGGCACGTTCTCCAGATGCCGCCCCAGCGACGACGCCCTGTGGCGCCTCAACTCCCGGTCCAGCAGGGTCAGATCGAACGGCGCGTTCATCACCACCAGCGGCCGGCCCGCCGCGCACTGCTCGGCCAGCGCCCGTGCCATCTCCTCCACCGCAGGCGCCGGCCAACGCCCGTTGCGGTGCAGGAAGTCGTCCGTCAGGCCGTGTATCCCGGTGGCCGCGGGAGGCACCGGCACCCCCGGGTCTATCAGCCACCGCGTCACGCGGGGCCTCGCCCCCGCCATGTCCTGGACGACCAGGGCGGCCGAGACGATCCGGTCCCCCTCGACGTCCACTCCCGTCGTCTCCGTGTCGAATGCGGCCAGCGGGCCTTCGTACCAACGCGTCATCCCCGAACTCCTCGCGCGTATCGGGCAGATGGCGTCCGTCCTCTGCCCGAACCGGTGATACCCGGACAGGACGAGCGGTACGCACCGTTTACGGAGGACGCCGGACGGTGACAACACAAGGGACGGACACGGACGTTGACGGCCCGTCGCCCCCGACTCATCCGTACGGCCCGGAAGGCACCCAGAGCCATGGCTCTCGCGCAGCCCGAACCGGGCGGGCTGCTGCCCGAGCGGATCGCACCGCTGCGCGGAGCACTCGCCACCACCGCCTGCATGGAGACACTCCAGGTGGGCTACCTCCACGCGGTCGCCGCCGCGGCCGGCTGTTCACTCAGCCAGCCCTTCCCCGACACCGGCATCGACTGGCACGTCAGCCACAGCTCGCCCGCCCACGCCGTGGACGACGAGGTGACCATCAAGGTCCAGCTCAAGAGCACCTACCAACTCGCCCCGCACCCGCCGGGACCGGCCTTCTCCTTCGCCCTCGACAACGCCCACCTGGTGAAACTGGCCCGCACCCCCGTCTCGGTGCACAAGATCCTGGTCGTGATGATCGTGCCCCGCACCCAGGACGAATGGCTGCGCGCCGGCCACGACCGCCTCGACCTCAGACACTGCTGCTACTGGATCAACCTGGCGGGCCACCCCGTGACCGGCCGCCACCGGACGACCGTGCGGGTGCCCACCGCGCGCGTCTTCGACGACCGGGCGCTCTGCGAGATCATGACCCGCGTCGGGTCGGGAGGGAGACCGTGATGCACCGGCCGTCCGACGAGCCCGCCGGCGAGGTGACCCCCTGGGCGGCCCGCCCCCGCCCCGCGCACCACCCCGCCG
>NZ_WWJY01000599.1 GCF_009865405.1 Streptomyces sp. SID3212
CCGCCGAGCGCGCCGTCCGTGCCCTCGCCGAGGTCGTGCAGTACGCCGCCTGGCGCCGGGGGATCGCCGAGCCGGGGAAGGTGCCCGAGTACGACACCATCGACGAGGCCGGGGCCGGGGCGCTCATCCGGCGGGCGCTCGCGGAAGGGGTGGCCGATCCACGGGGGGTGAGGCTCGGGGACGACGACGCCGTGGAACTGCTCGGGCGGTACGGGATCTCCGTACGGCCCACCCTCCCCGCGCCAGGACCCGACGCGGCCGCCACCGCCGCCGCGCGGCTCGGATACCCCGTCGCCCTCAAGACGACCGCGCCCCACCTCCGCCACCGCGCCGACCTCGGCGGCGTACGGCTCGACCTCGGCGACGAGGCCCAACTCCGCCTCGCGTACGGCGAGCTGACCGACGCCCTCGGCACCCCCGCCGAACTGCTCCCCGTCGTCCAGTCCATGGCCCCCCGCGGTGTCGACACCGTCGTCCGCGCCGCCATCGACCCGGCCGCCGGCGCCGTCCTCTCCTTCGGCCTCGCCGGCGCCGCCTCCGAACTCCTCGGCGACCTAGCCCACCGCCTCGTCCCCGCCACCGACCGCGACGCCGCCGAGCAGATCAGGTCCATCAGGGCCGCCCCGCTCCTGTTCGGCTGGCGCGGCTCCACGCCCGTCGACACCCCCGCCCTCGAAGAGCTGCTGCTCCGCGTCTCCCGGCTGGTCGACGACCACCCCGAGATCGTCTCCGTCGACCTCGAACCCGTCGTCGTCGCCACCCACGGACTCTCCGTCCTCGGCGCGGGCGTCCGCCTCGCCCCGCCCCCCGCCCGCGACGACTTCGGCCCGCGCCGCCTGCCGAGCTACTGACGATCCCCCGGACACATCCCGGACACACCCCGGGGACACCGGCCGTCCCGGACCGGGCCCGCACGCCGTCCTCCGAAGCCATCCGGCCACCGTAGGATGGAGCCCATGGCGAAGACCGGTACGACGACCCAGGGGCTGCGCACGGCGATCGAGCGCAGCGGCTACTACCCGGCTCTCGTGGCCGAGGCGGTGGAGGCCGCTGTCGGCGGCGAGCCGATCGTGTCGTACGTGGTGCACCAGGAGACCACCTTCGACGCGAACGAGGTGCGCCGCCATGTCACCGTCCTCGTCCTGACGGCCCACCGCTTCATCGTCAGCCACACCGACGAACAGGCCTCCGACACCAGCTCCCCGACGCCCTACGCCACCACCTCCACCGAATCCGTCAAGATCGACCGCATCTCGTCGGTCGTGGTCAGCCGGGTCGTCGGCAATCCGGAGTCGTACACCCCCGGCACGCTGCCCCGCGAGGTCGTCCTCACCATCGGCTGGGGCGCGGTCTCCCGTATCGACCTGGAGCCCGCCGCCTGCGGCGACCCCAACTGCGAGGCGGACCACGGGTATACGGGCAGCTCCACCGCCGACGACCTGAGCCTGCGGGTCAGCGAGGCCGGCGACGGCCCCGACACCGTCCGCCAGACGCTCGCCTTCGCCCAGGCCCTCTCGGAAGCCACCGCGGCCACCGCGGCGACCGCTCGCTGATGTCCGCGCAGCCACCCGGCCCACGGCCACGCCCCCGCCCGCAGCCGGCGAAGCCCCGG
>NZ_WWJY01000600.1 GCF_009865405.1 Streptomyces sp. SID3212
CGGCGGGCGGAGACGAACAGGTGGCGGGGCTCGCCCCAGCCGCGCGCGGCCAGCTCGCGGGCCACCTCGTACGCGAGGGCCGCCCCCAGGCTGTGCCCGAACAGCGCGTAGGGCCGGTCGAGGAGCGGCAGGAGCCCGTCGCACAGCGGTCCGACGATGTCCGTCATCCGGCGCAGCGGCTGCTCCCTGGAGCGGGATTCCCGGCCGGGGAGGAGGACCGGCCGGATGTCCGCGTCCTGGCCGAACTCCCGTTGCCAGGAGCGGAATCCGGCCGGGCCGCCGCCGGCGTGCGCGAAGCAGAAGAGCCGTACCCCGGCGTCCGGAGCACCGCGCACCTCCGCGGTCCAGCGTCCCGTCACGGTGTCCACCTTCCGTCCTCGGCCGGCCCGGTCACGCGGCCAGCAGGATGCTGGTGTTGATGCCCCCGAAGCCGAAGCCGTTCGAGAGCGCGTACGAGAGGTCCGCCGGCCGGGCCGTCCGGCCGGTGAACCGGAGCCCGGGGTCGATCGGCCGGTACAGGTTGATGTTGGGGTGGACGAAGCCCCCGCGCAGCTGGAGCACGGTGGCGACCGCCTCCACCACGCCGGCCGCGTAGAGGCAGTGGCCGGTGAGTGCCTTGGTGGCGTTGATCCACGGGCGGTCGGGACCGTCCCCGAAGACCTCCCGGAGCGCGGCTGCCTCGGTACGGTCACCGAGGGCGGAGCCGGTGCCGTGTGCGTTGACGTACCCCACCGCCTCCGGCGCCAGGCCGGCCATCCGCAGGGCGGCCGTCATGACCGCGGTCTCGCCGCGTTCGTCCGGGTCGGCCTGGCTGTTGCCGTCCAGGGCGATTCCGTAGCCCGCGATCCGCGCCAGGACGGGCGCCCCGCGGGCCTCGGCCGACTCCTGGGTCTCCAGGACGAGCGCCCCGCAGCCCTGGCCGGGGACGAATCCCGAGTGGTCCTCGTCGAACGGGCGGCACACCGCCCCGGGTTCCAGCCCGCGCGGACCGCCGGACATCGCGCCCAGGTTGAGCAGCGCCTGGCGTTCCAGCGCGGAGAGTTCGGCGAGGGCGCCGACCACCAGGCAGGCGTCCGCCGCCCCGAGGGCCAGCAGCCGGGCTCCGGTGATGATGCCCACGTTGCCGCTGGCGGAGGCGCCGCCGACCGTGCAGCCCTCCCCCGTGATGTCCAACACCTGGCTGAGGATGCCGAGATGGTCGGTGTCGAGGAGGTGCAGCGCGGCCCTGGCCGGTACGTGCGCGCCGGCGCCCGCCAGTTTCGGGTGCAGGCGTTCTGCGTAGCCGGTGGTCAGGTTGTGTCCGGCCACCACCAGTGCGGTACGGCCGGGGGCCGGGCCGCCCGCCGTACCGAGGCCGGCCTGGAGCCGGGCCTGGAGGGCGGTGGCCACTGCGACCCGGACCCCGAAGGGCGCCCGGCCGGCCGTGCGCAGTGCGACGGCCCGCAGTCGCGCGGGCAGGCCGGGGAGGGCGTCCAGGGCCGCCCCGAGGTCGAAGTCCGGGAGGTCGGCGGCGAAGGACGGCTGG
>NZ_WWJY01000601.1 GCF_009865405.1 Streptomyces sp. SID3212
CTGACCCACCGCACCCCGCGGGTGTACGGGGAGCGCGACGACCTCGTGCGCGGCCGGCCGAGCCGGCGCCGTACCGTCGCCGAACTGACCCTGCTGGTCCTGGCCGTCGGCGCGGTCACGGCGCTGCGGCAGCGCGGCACGACCGACTCCGGCGACCACCTCGTCAGCGCCGCGCCCGTGCTGATCGGGCTGATCACGGCGACCGTGCTCGTCCGGCTGTACCCGCTGCCGCTGCGCCTGGCCGCGCGCCCGGCGAAACGCCTGCGCGGGGCGGTCGGGTTCCTGTCCCTGGCGCGGGCCGGCCGTGCCCCGGCGACGGGCACACCGACCCTGCTCGTCCTCGTCGTCGCGCTCAGCACCGCCGCCTTCGGGCAGGCGGTCCTCGCGGGCACGGCGGACGCCCGGGACCGGGCGGCCCTCCTGGCCGTCCGCGCCGACGCGCGGATCTCCTCGCCCGACGACACACTGGTGGTGCCGGCCGGTACGGAACGTGCGGTCCGGGACGTTCCCGGTGTGCGCTCGGTCGTCGCCGTACGCGCGGAGCACCAGGTGAACGTCGGTACGCGGTCCGGCAGTTCGAGCCCCGTCCACGCGACCCTGATCGGCGTGGATCCGGAGCCGTACGCGGAGCTGGCGCGCGACACGGACCTCGGCGGCTTCCCCTCGGGCGTGCTGGGTACGGACACACCGCCCGGCCCGTCCCGGAGCGGGGTCCTGCCGGTGGTCGCCTCGCCGGGAGTCGCCGACGCCCTCGGCCGTACCCCACGAAGGATCACCACCCTCGCGGGTGTTCTCACGGTACGGGTCGTCGCGGTCCGTCCACGGACGCCCGCCACGGCGTCCTCGGAGTTCCTGCTGGTCGACCGCGCCGGGTTGCCCCGGCGTGCGGCGACCACCCTGCTGGTCTCCGGCGGCGGTGCGGACGGGACGGCTCTGGACGGGAAGGCCCTGCGGGACGCCGTCCGCGCGTCCGGCGCGGAGCAGTCCGTACAGCTGCGCGGCGACGTCCGGGCGCGGCTGGTCGACTCGCCGCTCCAGACCGGTGCCAAGCTGATCTACCACGCCTCCATCCTGGCGGGCGGTTGTTACCTCGTGGTCGCCCTGCTGCTCTCGCTGGTACACACCACGCCCGAGCGCGTCTCGCTCCTGGCCCTCCTGCGCACCCTCGGCCTCACGTCCCGGCAGGGGCGGCGGCTGCTCGCGCTGGAGGCCCTGCCGCAGGCGGTCCTCGCCGCCGCGGGCGGGGCGCTCGCCGGCTGGGCGACGATCC
>NZ_WWJY01000602.1 GCF_009865405.1 Streptomyces sp. SID3212
CCTCTCGCCGACGCGCTACGGGACGGTGACCGCGTGCGGGGGGTCATCAAGGGGAGCGCCGTCAACCACGGAGGCCGCAGCAGCGGACTCACCGTCCCCAACAGCACGGCCCAACACGACGTCATCTCGGCCGCGTTGGCGGACGCGGGGGCGGGGGTCGGCGTGGAGTCGATCGGGATGGTGGAGGCGCACGGGACGGGGACGAGTCTGGGTGATCCGATCGAGGTGGACGGCCTGACGCGGGCGTGGCGGCGGCAGACGGACCGTACGCAGTTCTGCGCGATCGGTTCGTTGAAGAGCAACATCGGGCATCTCGAACCGGCCGCCGGACTGGCGGGGTTGGTGAAGGTGCTCCTGGCGATGGAACACGAGCAGATCCCGCCGACCCTGCACGTGACCCGCCCCAACGATCACATCCGCTTCGAGGACACCCCGTTCTATGTGGCGGACCGGTCGATTCCCTGGCTGCGTAAGGACGGTGAGTCTCCTCGCCGGGCCGCGTTGAGCGCGTTCGGGATGGGTGGGGTCAACGCCCACGTCATCATCGAGGAGCCGCCGGTCGTCGCGGCGCGGCGGTCGGTGCCGCAGGACAGCCACGTGCTGCGGGTGAGCGGCACGACGGAAGAGGCCGTACGCGATCTGGCCACCTCCTACGCGCGTCACCTCGGCGCCGCGCCCGACGAGGATCCGGGTGACTTCACCTTCACCGCCAACACCGGGCGCGCCTCCCACCGCTACCGCACCGCTGTGACCGGGGCGAACGCCGGTGAACTCATCAGCGGCCTCACCGCCGTGGCGGAGAGCGGCCGGCCCGTGGGCCGCCTGGCCAACCAGCCCGAGACCGGCGCGTTCCTGTTCACCGGACAGGGCTCCCAGTACAGCGGGATGGGCCGGGGGCTCTACGCGACGGAGCCGCTGTTCCGCGCGGCGGTCGACGAATGCGCCGAGCTGGCGGGCCCGTTCTGTGAACGGCCTCTGCTCGACGTGCTGTTCGGGGACGGCGGTGACCAGGAGGCAATCGACCAGACACGTTTCGCCCAGGTCGGGATCGTGGCCGTACAGGTCGGGCTGGTGCGGCTGCTGGAGTCGTGGGGCATCCGTCCCGACCTGGTGATCGGCCACAGCGTCGGCGAGTTGTCGGCGGCCTGGGCCGCCGGCGTGCTGTCCCTGCCGGACGTGATGCGGTGGGCGGCGCTGCGCGGCCGGCTGATGCAGGCCTGCCCGACGGGCGGTGCCATGGCGGTGGTCCACGCCGACGCGGACTCCGTACGCACCGCACTGTCCGCGCATCCGGAGGTGGAGGCCGCGGCGTACAACGCTCCCCGGAGTGTGACGGTGAGCGGTCCCGAGGCGGCCGTGGAGGCGTTCTGCCGGGCCACGTCCCATCGGACCACGCGGCTGACGGTCAGTCATGCCTTCCACTCGGCAGCCATGGAAGGGGCCCTGGCCCCGTTCGCCGACGCGGTGGCGGCCACCCAACTGTCGTCCCCACGTGTTCCGTTGATCTCGACACTGTCCGGCGACTGGCACACCGCGTCCACGGTCACCGATCCGCGGGTGTGGGCGGAGTCGATCCGCCGCCCGGTCCTCTTCTCGGACGGCCTGGCGCGGGTGCGTGAGGCGGGGGCGCGGGTGTTCTGGGAGATCGGCCCGACGCCGGTCCTCACCACCTTGGGCCGGGCCTGTCTGCCGGACCCGGGGCTGCGGTGGTCGCACACGCTGCGGCGCGGCCACACGGACCAGCGGCAGCTCCACGACGCGCTGGTGACGCACTACAACCACGGCCAGGCAGAGGTCCGTTGGCACGCCGTCCACCAGGGCAAGGGCCAGCGCACCACCACCATCCCCACCTACCCCTTCGAGCGACGGCGCCTCACCGCGCCCAGCATCCTCACCGCACCCCTCCCGCCCACTGGAGAAACGCGCACCGGCGGACACCCTCTGTTCGACCGGCACTACGTGAACGGGAACGAGGCATCGTGACCTACCGGGTGGAGACGTACGAGAAGACCTTCGCCGGCACCGACTCCTTCATCGCCCAGCACCGGTCCGCCGGTACGGGGATCCTGCCGGCCTCGATGCAGCTGGAGATGGCCGTCCTCGGCCTGCTCCGGCGCGGGGAGTTCACCCCTCTCGAACTCACCGACCTCGCGTTCCTCCGGCCGTTCACCGTGCCCGACGACGGCCGGGGCACCGTCACCCTGGACGTGACCTTCGGCCCGCACCCCCGCTTCGAGGTGACGGCGGGCCCGGACCGCAAGGCGCTGTCCACCGGATCGGGTCGGCCGCTGCCGGCCGTCCCCGCTCCGCCGGCCGTGTGGCACGTCACCTGCGAGGAACGGCTCACGCCCGAGGCGCTGTACGGCAGTTGGTCGCGTCACGGCCTGGAGTACGGCCCCGACTTCCGTACCGTACGGGACCTGCGCGTCGGGGACGGAGTCGCCGAGGCCGTCCTGCGGTGTGACGCGGAACCCCTGCCCTGGTACGTCCACCCGCTCCTCGTGGACGGTGTGTTCCAGGTGGTGAGCTGCGCGCTCCAGGGTCCGGCGGAGCGGTCGGCTCCCGTGCCGCTGCTGCCGATCGGTGTGTCACGGTTCTCCCTCCTTCCCGGATTCGCCCGGCTGGCGGGCCCGGTGACCGTCCGCGTACGCCGTACCGCCGTGGAGGGCGCCTACTCCGTGGCGGACGCCCTGGTCCTCACCCCGTCGGGCGAGCCGGTCGCCGAGCTGACGGGCGTACGCATGCGCCGGATGCCCCCGGCGGTCCCGGCTGCCGCGTCTGTTTCGCCGGTCTTGTCGGTCTCGGCGGTCTCGGCGGAGAGCGCGGCGCTCGCCCGGCTCGCCACCCGGATCCAATGGGCGGAGGCCCCGGCGCCCGCGCCCCGCGAGCCCGTGACCGGGACGTGGGTGGTCCTGCACCACGGCGACACCGACGCCCTGGGGGTCCACACCGCCCGGGCTCTGCGGGCCGAGGGCGCCGAGGTGGTCGAGGTCGTACCGGAGGGTCGGGGAGGCGTGGGCGACGCGGGGGATGCGGGGGACGGCCGCCGGATCATGCCCGACATCGACGAGGACGCCTTCCGCCGCCTCTGGGAGGACATCGGCGAGCCCGTCGAGGGTGTGGTGCACCTGTGGAACACCGGGCCCGTCCGCCCGGCCCGCGAGGAGCTGCGCACGGGCCTGTACGGAGCCCTCGCCGCGGTCAAGACGCTGGGCGAACGACAGCGCAAGGCACGGTTCTTCGTGGTGACCGAGCACGCGCAGCCGGTGGCGGACGAGGACCGCCCGGTGCCTGAGCGAGCCGCGGTCTGGGGCTTGATCCGGACGGCCGCCGTCGAGTACCCGGGGCTGCGTCCGCGCCTGGTGGACCTCGGCCCGGTGGGCGGCGCGGAGGCCGCGGCCGGATCCGTGGCGGCGGCCCTGGCAAGGACCGCGTCGGCGGGTACGGCGTCGGCCGATGGGGTGCCGGCCGATGGGGTGCCAGCCGGAACAGCGC
>NZ_WWJY01000603.1 GCF_009865405.1 Streptomyces sp. SID3212
GTGCGGGCGCGCGGCGGGCGGCGGGGTGGCCGTACCGACCGGGGGGTAGCCGTAGGCGGGCTGCGGCGAGAGGGGCTGGGGCGGGACGGGCTGCGGGTGGGCCGCCTGCGCGTTCCTGCGGCTGAAGTGCACGATGTCCGCGTACAGGTAATAGGCGAGGACGGAGACCGCGGTCGCCAGGAGCAGACCCACGCCGACGTCCGACTGGGTGGCCGTCAGGTCCTCGGTCTCGTCCGTGCCGATCAGCGCCACGCACAGGACGAGCATCGCGACGGTGAGCACCAACAGCGCCCAGTTCAGGCCCTTGCGGGTGATGATCGCGAGTCGCAGCATCGGCGCCCAGGCGAGGAATCCGCAGCTGAGGACGGCGGCCAGCGCGAAGAACACACGCAACACGATGACGGCGGTCCCGTCTCGTGGTTGCTGCGGCGGCACGTAGCCGTGGCCGTGCATCACTGCTCCTGAAAGCCTGGGGACGAGGCGGAATCCGCGGTACGGGGACGAGCGTATACAGCGACGGTGACACCCCGCCCCCGGGTTGCGCGGAACTGGTACCGCATCGACAACTCCTCCCCGAACCGGGCCCACAGGGACCCTTACCGGCCACGGAACGGATCCGCGGCCGTTGGTTCAGCCGGGGTCGACGCTGCCGTCCGTCAGGCCGTCGTGAAGCCCCCGGACCAGCTGTTCCCCCAACTGTCCCGCGAGCCGCACCGCATCCTCGAAGGCGGCCAGCGCGCGGAAGCGTTCACCGTACCGCCGCTGGTCGGCGAGCGGGAGCCTGGGCAGGCGCAGACGCCGTACGTCGAGCCGGGTGGCGGTGGAGGCGTAGCTGCTCGCCTGTCGGTTGTTGGCGGTGCCCCGCAGGAATCCGGCGAGGAACCAGGGGTCGAGGGCAGCCGGATCCGGCCGCAGCAGCTGGAGGTTGCGGCCGAGGGCGGCTCCGGCCGTCGCGGCGTCGACCACGCGCACCACCGCGCCGCCTCCTAGGACGGGGACGACGACGTCCCCTTCCTTCGTACGTACGGGCTCTTCGGGCGGGCCTTCGGGGAGGGCGCCGGAGGGGGCGCGGCCGGCGAGGACGTCCTGTTCGGTGAGGACGGGGGTGGGGGGCGCGGT
>NZ_WWJY01000604.1 GCF_009865405.1 Streptomyces sp. SID3212
CGGCCCGCGAGATGGCCGACGCCGAGCCGGTCGAGCCACTGCTGGGCGTCCCGGCGCGCTTCGGCGCGGCGCACGCCGTGGGCGCGCAGGCCGTAGGCGGTGTTGGCGAGGGCGTTGAGGTGGGGGAAGAGCGCACCGTTCTGCGGCACCCAGGCGACGTCGCGCCGGTGCGGCGCCAGGGCGGTGACGTCCAGGTCACCGAGGCGCAGCGTGGCGTGGGAGCGGGGGGTGAGCCCGAGGAGGGCCCGCAGGAGGGTGGTCTTGCCCGCGCCGTTGGGCCCGACGACGGCGATGGTGGTCCCGGGCTCGGCATCGAGGCTGAGGTGGGTGAACCCGGTGACCTCGGCGCGCAGCCGCCACGCGCCTGCGGCGGGCGCGGCGGGATCCGGTACGGCGCGCTTGCCGCGGAGGCGCCCCAGCGGTCCGCCCCTGCGGACACGCCCGCCGACGCCCCGGCCGCCAGGATCACCGGACGGCACGCGCCCGCCGACGCCGGCGAAACCGTCCGGAGGGGGCGCGTCGTGCCGGTCCTGCGTACTCCCCGCAGCGGGCGGAGCGTCCTGCTCGTCCGCGGCGGCAGGGCCGCCCGTATCGCGCGCGCGGCTCGGACGCCCGGCACCGCCGGTGCGTGTGGCACCCGGCGGGGCGGCCGGATCGGCCCCGGACGGGT
>NZ_WWJY01000605.1 GCF_009865405.1 Streptomyces sp. SID3212
TCTCGATCTCGCCGAGTTCGATGCGGAAGCCCCGGAGTTTGACCTGCTGGTCGGCCCGGCCGAGGTATTCGAGGGCCCCTTCGTGGTTCCAGCGGGTGAGGTCGCCGGTGCGGTACATCCGGGTGCCCGCGGGACCGTACGGGTCGGCGACGAAGCGGTCGGCGGTGAGCGCGGGCCGGTCCAGGTAGCCCTGGGCGAGACCCGTGCCCGCGATGTACAGCTCGCCGGGCGCGCCCGGCGGGACGAGGCGGAGGTGGTCGTCGAGGACGTAGAGGCGGTGGTTGTCGAGGGGGCCGCCGATGGGCAGGGCGCCGGAGTCGGCGGCGAGGGGGCGGTCGACACGGTGGGTGGTGGCGAAGGTGGTGGTCTCCGTCGGGCCGTAGCCGTTGACCACGGCGATCCCCGGGCAGCGGTCCATGACCCGGCGTACGGCGTCCGGCGGGACGACGTCGCCGCCGGCCCAGACCTCCCGTACCCCCGCGAAGGCCTCGGGCGCCTCCTCCGCGACGAGGCGGAAGAGGCCCGCCGTCATCCAGAGGGCGGTGATGGAGTGCTCGGTGAGGAGGCGCTGGTAGGCGGCGGTGTCGAGGTGGCCGGCGGGTGCGACGACGAGGGTGCCGCCGTTGAGCCAGGGGACCCACATCTCGTACGTGGAGGCGTCGAAGGCCATCGCCGAGTGGAAGAGGACGCGGTGGTGGTGGCCGTTGGCGTACATGGTCTGGGCGGCGAGGTCGGCGACGTTGCGGTGGGTGACCGCGACGCCCTTGGGCACACCGGTCGAGCCCGAGGTGAACATCGCGTAGACGGGCTGGTCGGGGTGGACCGGCACGGCCGGATCGGTGGTGTCGGCGGAGTGGGTCCCGGTCGTGAGGGTGGTCACGCCCGGCGGAAGGGTGAGCCGGCCGGGCTCGCGGTCGGTGAGGAGGTGGGTGATCGCGGACTGTCCGGTGACGAGCTGGATCCGGTCGGCGGGGTAGCGGGTGTCGAGCGGGATGTAGGTCGCGCCCGCCTTGACGACGGCGAGGGTGGTGACCACGGCGGTGAGGGAGCGCTCCTGGAGGAGGGCCACGCGGCTGCCGGGCCGTACCCCTTCCGCGATGAGCTGGTGGGCGGTCCGGTTGGCGAGTGTGTCGAGTTCCCGGTAGGTCAGTTCACGGTCGTCGGCGACGACGGCGATCGCGTCCGGGGTGCGGTGGGTCTGCGCGGCGAACAGCTCCGCGAGGTTCTTGTCGGGGGTGCCGGTGGCGAGGCCGTTCCACTCCTCCAGGAGGAGTCCGCGCTCGCCCGCCGAGAGCAACTCCAGCTCGCCGACCGGCAGATCGGGGGAGGTCACGGCTCCGGTGAGGAGGCGGACCAGGCGGTCCGCGGTGGCTTCTGCGGTACGGGGGTCGTAGAGGTCGGTGGCGTACTCGACGGTGATGGTCAGACCGGCGGGCCGGCCGTCGTCCGTACGGTGCTCCTCGAAGCCGAACGTCAGGTCGAACTTGGCGATCTGCACCGCCGAGTACTCGTACGCCGTGTCCAGCCCGGGGAGCCCCGGCGCCTCGGCGGTGGTGTCGCCGACGGTGAGCATGACCTGGAACAGGGGGTGGCGGGCGGTGGTGCGCTCGGGGTTGAGGGCTTCGACCAGCCGGTCGAAGGGGAGGTCCTGGTGCGCCCAGGCCGCGAGGTCGGTCTCCCGGACGCGGGAGAGCAGGTCGCGGAAGCTCGGATCACCCGTCAGATCCGTGCGCAGCACGAGGGTGTTGACGAAGAAGCCGATCAGGCTGTCGAGCTTCTGGTCGGTGCGGCCGGCGACGGGGGAGCCGAGGGGGATGTCATGTCCGGCGCCGGAGCGGGAGAGCAGGGTGGCGACGGCGGCCTGGGCCACCATGAACAGGGTGCTGCCCGTGTCCTGCGCCAGGGAGATGAGCGCGTCGTGCAGTCCGGCGGGGCAGTGCACGGTGTGCGTGGTGCCCCGGTTGGACGCGACGGCGGGCCGGGGGTGGTCGGTCGGAAGGGTCACTTCTTCCGGAAGGTCGGCCAACGTCTGCCGCCAGTGGTCGAGTTGGCGCTCCTCGTCGTTCTCCAGCAGCCGCTGCTGCCACAGGCTGTAGTCGGCGTACTGGACCGGTAGTGGTGCCCACTCCGGCGCCAGGCCCTCGATGCGGGCCGCGTAGGACGTGGTGAGGTCCTGGAAGAGCGGTCCGTTGGACCAGCCGTCCGAGGCGATGTGATGGATGACGACGAGCAGGACGTGTTCCCGCTCGCCGAGGGCGAGGAGGTGCGAGCGTACGGGGGCCTGGGTGGCGAGGTCGAAGGTGCGGGCGGACAGCTCGGCGAGGAGCGCGGGCAGCGCCTCCTCCGTGGTGGCGGTCAGAGGCAGGGCGACCGGGGCCGGCGGAAGGATGTGCTGGTGGGTGCGGCCCTCATGGGTGGGGAAGACCGTGCGCAGCGACTCGTGGCGGGTGGTGAGGTCGGTGAGGGCGAGCCGCAGGGCCTCGTGGTCGAGCGGGCCGGTGAGGCGCAGCGCGAGCGGGATGTTGTAGGTGGGGGAGGGGCCCTCCATCTGGTCCAGGAACCAGAGGCGCTGCTGGGCGGAGGAGAGCGGTATCAGCTCCGGGCGCTCCTCGCTCGTCAGCGCCGGACGCGGCAGTTCGCCGTTGCCCGCCGTGACCTGCTCCGAGAGGGCGGACACCGTGGGGTGCTGGAAGAGGTCCTTGACGCCGAGCTGGACGCCGAACGCCTGCCGGATGCGGCTGATGAGGCGGGTGCCCAGCAGGGAGTGGCCGCCGCTCCGGAAGAAGTGGTCGTCGATGGTGACCGACGGCAGTCCGAGGACGGCCGCGAACAGGCCGCAGAGCACCTCCTCCTGCGGAGAACGGGGCGCTCTTCCCTGGGTGACGTGGGAGACCTGGGGAGCGGGCAGGGCGCGCCGGTCGACCTTGCCGTTGGTGTTGAGAGGGATCCTGTCCAGGACCATGAAGGCGGACGGGACCATGTACTCGGGTACGGCGTCCGCGATCGCGCGGCGCAGCTCGGTGAGGTCGATGGTGGCGTTCTCGGCGGGGACGAGGTAGGCGACGAGGCGCTTGTCGCCGGGGCGGTCCTC
>NZ_WWJY01000061.1 GCF_009865405.1 Streptomyces sp. SID3212
CGCGGGCCAGACGCCACTTTGCGGACACGCCCTAGGGGCCCGGGGCTCCCAGGCGTGTCCCGCGAGGCGGCGGCGCGGACCGCCTCCGCGATCAGGTGTTCTCCTTGAGGAGCGCGGCTCCCAAAGGGGTGAGGGTGTGGATCACGGTGTTGTTCCGGCGGGTGGAGACGACCAGCCGCGCCTCGCGGAGCACGGCGGCATGCTGACTGGCCGTCGGTGGCGTGACGCCGATGCGGCGGGCGAGTTCCCCCGTCGAGCAGCCGCCCTCGATGACGCGCAGAGCCGCCGCCCTGGTCGGCCCGAGCATCGCGGCCAGGGCGCCGCGGCCGGCGCGCCGGCCCGGGTCGCCCCACCAGCCCGGTTCCTGGACGACCGGATAGACCAGAACCGGGGGGAGGTCGTCGTCGATGAAGGTGACGGGGGTGCGCCAGCAGAACACCGAGGGCACCAG
>NZ_WWJY01000606.1 GCF_009865405.1 Streptomyces sp. SID3212
GCGGCTGCGGGAGCTGTGCGGCCTGGCGGGGATCGTCAAGGCCAGCGACGAGGACGTGCTCCGGCTCTGGCCGGGGGCCGACCCCGGTGAGACGTGCCGGCGGCTGGCGGGGGAGGGGCGGCTGGTGGTGCTGACGCGCGGTTCGCGCGGCGCGACCGCCTACACCCGGGCCGGGGAACCGGTGACGGTGCCGGCGGTGCAGGTCGAGGTGGTCAACACCATCGGTGCGGGGGACGCGTTCATGGCGGCGGTGCTGAACTGGCTCTCCCGGGAGGGGGAGTTCGCGCGGGCGGGGGAGCTGTCGCCTGCCGGCGCGGCGGAGATGCTCGGGTTCGCGTCCCGGGTCGCGGCGTCGGTGGTCGCGCAGGAGGGGACGCGGCCGGTACCGGTCCCGGTGTCCTGAGGGGGCACGGCCTGCGGCCGTAGTGTGTCCTCAATCGCCGGACGGGCTTGATTTTCCCCGGCTCGGCTTGGACGTTCCGCCGGAGGGGCCGGACGCGATCGCCCGGACGGGCCGAGAGTTCAGCCTGTCCGGGCGATCGAGGACAAAAGCGTCAGGCCGACGCCTCGCGGATGATCTCCGCGTAGCGGTACCCGCTGGACTTGATCGTGCGGGTCTGCGTCTCGTAGTCCACGTGGACCAGGCCGAACCGCTTGTCGTAGCCGTACGCCCACTCGAAGTTGTCCATCAGCGACCAGGCGAAGTA
>NZ_WWJY01000607.1 GCF_009865405.1 Streptomyces sp. SID3212
CGCGCACCAGGTCGCGGCCGTCCCGGTCACGACGGCGGCCGGCAGGAGGCCGTCCTCCGGCCTGACCCGCGCGGCCGTCCCCAGCTGCCGCCGCAACTCCTCGTCCGGCAGGGCCCGCAGTCCGCCGGTGGCGACCAGCCGGGCCGGGTCCGTGGAGGAGGGATCCCGGAGCGCGAAGTCCTTGAGGGCGGACTGGCCCGCGCCGGTCAGCCGGCTCCTGGCCCGGCCCGCGCAGATCAGCCCCACGAAGGCGCTCACGATCATCAGCGGCGGCAGGGTGAAGAGGGCCAGGGGGAAGCCCTCGCCGGGCTCGGAGTTCACCGTCAGCACCCCCGCCGCGACAAACGAGAACGGCACCCCGATGACGCTCAGAACCCCCTGGATCAGGCCCCATCGCGCGTACGGCCTCGCTTCGGCCGGCGGTATCAGCAGGCCGCGCGCCGCGAGCGTGTCACCGACGCGCTGGACGGCCTCGCCGCGCATCACGGCGCGGCGCAGCGTGTGCAGGGC
>NZ_WWJY01000608.1 GCF_009865405.1 Streptomyces sp. SID3212
AGCACCGCCGCGAACCGGCCGGCCGGCGCCTCGGCCGCGACCAGCTCCGCGTCCTGCGCGGTGTCGACGTCCCGCAGGACCGGCAGGTCCCGTACCGCGAGCCCGGCGTCGGTCAGCCGGGCCCGCTGCACCGCCCCCGTCTCGGGTACGGACATCGGTACGCCCAGCAGCAGCGCGGGATCCGGTACGGCGAGCCCGAGCGCCCAGAACCCCCCGTCGGCCGCCGGTCCGAACCACGCGTCGCACCCCAGCCAGGCGTCCGGCGCGAGCACCGGTTCCAGCAGCTCGGGGGTGACCTGGGGGGTGTCCATCCCGAGGAGCACGGCAGGGCCCTCACAGCCCGCGAACGCGGCGGCGAGCCGCTCGTCCAGGCCGCCGGCCACCTGCCCGACCACCTCGACCCCGTCCGGCAGCCACGCGCCCGGGGCCC
>NZ_WWJY01000609.1 GCF_009865405.1 Streptomyces sp. SID3212
TCTGGCCTGTTTCGGTGGGTGGTGTGCTCTGAGAGCCCGTTAACGAAACACAGGACACAAGACCGGGTGGGAAGGGGCCTCAGGAGTCCTCAAAGTCAGGGCAAATGGGGCATAGTGCCTGGTCGGAGTGTGGTGATGGACGGCCTCACCGGCCAACCTCCACCCACCGGCCCGCATGCGGGCGTCGAGCCGGAGCCGAGTGGGCGGTGGGGTGGATGTGAGTGTGGAGACGGCCGTCCGGCCTCTTTCAGGTGGGGTGGGTGCCGCCAGAGCCCCTTAACGAAACACAGGACGCAAGGCCGGACCGGAGGGGCCTCCAGTGGGCCTCGACGTTTTGGTAAATGGGGCATATTGGCCACCAGGATCGATGATGACCCCTGCCCGCCCCCGCAGCTGATCACGGATCTCAGACACGGTGCTTGTGCGCCCGC
>NZ_WWJY01000610.1 GCF_009865405.1 Streptomyces sp. SID3212
ACGCCCTTGGGGCGGCCGGTGGAGCCGGAGGTGTAGATGACGTACGCGGGGTCCGCCGGGTGGGGGGTGTCCTGAGCGGGCGCGGGGGGATCCGTGGGCAGGGCGGCGGGGTCGTCGAGGGCGAGCCACGGTACGTCGTGGGCGGGCAGGCCCGCCTGCACGTCGGTGGTGGTGAGCAGCAGGACGGGCCGGGCGTCGTCCAGCATGTGCCGGATGCGCGCGGCCGGATACCGCGGGTCCACGGGCAGATAGGCGGCGCCGGCCCGCAGCACGGCGAGCATGGCGACGAGGGTGCCGACGGAGGAGGGCACGGCGAGGGCCACCAGGTCCTCACGGCCCGCGCCCCGCTCGCGCAGGA
>NZ_WWJY01000611.1 GCF_009865405.1 Streptomyces sp. SID3212
CAGGCCCGCGCGGGCGCGGCGCTGCTCGGCCCGTTCGCGCCGCAGCCCGGCCTGTTCCTCCTCCGCGGTACGGGCCATGCCGAGCAGCCGGCGGGCGAGACCGACGAGCGCCAGGCCGGCCACCGGGACGAGGACCAGGGCCACGACGGCGTTCCAGCTGTGCCAGCCGCCCAGGAGGTCACGCGTGCGCGCGGTCAGCCAGCCCGGGGCGTGCAGCGGTTCGAGCGGGGGCAGGTCCGGGCGCGCGTAGCCGACGTACGCCGCCACG
>NZ_WWJY01000612.1 GCF_009865405.1 Streptomyces sp. SID3212
GAGGACCGCCCCGGCGACAAGCGCCTCGTCGCCTACCTCGTCGCCGCCGACGGCGCCACCGTCGACCTCACCGTACTGCGCCGCGAGATCTCCGGCGCCCTGCCGGACTACATGGTCCCGTCCGCCTTCATGGTCCTGGACGAGATCCCCCTCACCACCAACGGCAAGATCGACCGCCGCGCCCTGCCCGCCCCCGAGCACCACGGTGACACCGACGGGCGCGCGCCCCGCACCCCCGCCGAGGAAGTCCTCTGCGGTCACTTCGCGGCCGTCCTCGGACTGCCGTCCGTCACCATCGACGACCACTTCTTCCACCTGGGCGGCCACTCCCTCCTCGCCACCCGCCTCATCAGCCGCGTCCGGGAGACCTTCGGGGTCCAGATCACCGTCAAGGACCTCTTCCAGGGCCCGACCGTGGCCGGGCTCGCCGCGCTGGTCGAGGCGGGCGGCGACGCGGTGCGGCGGCCCGCGCTCCGGGAGTCGGTCCGGCCGCGGCGGGTCCCGCTCTCCTCCGCCCAGCAACGCCTCTGGTTCCTGCACCACTTGGAGGGTCCTTCGGCGACGTACAACATTCCGCTCGCCCTGCGCCTCAAGGGCGCGCTCGACCGGGACGCGTTGCGACTCGCCCTGACCGACGTGGTGGTACGGCACGAGAGCCTGCGCACGCTGTTCGGGACGGCCGACGACACCGCCTACCAGTGGCAGGTGCCGGCGGACGAGATCCGGGTGGAGCTGCCGGTCACCACCGTGACCGGGGAGACCCTGGACGCGGCCCTCGGCGCGCAGGCCGCCAGGAGCTTCGACCTGGAGTCCGAACTGCCCTTCCGTGCCTGCCTGTTCGACCTGGGCGGCGACGACGCGGCGCTGCTGGTCGTGATGCACCACATCGCCTCGGACGGCTGGTCCACCACCCCGCTCCTGCGTGACCTGACCGCCGCCTACACGGCCCGTACGCAGGGGCAGGCGCCCGGCTGGGAGCCGCTGCCCGTGCAGTACGCCGACTACACCCTGTGGCAGCGGGAGGTGCTCGCGGCGGACGGCGAGCGCCAGGCGGATTTCTGGCGCCACACCCTGGACGGGCTGCCGGACGAGGCCACCCTGCCGACCGACCGGGCCCGCCCGGCGGTCGCCAGCTACCGGGGCACGACCCACAGCGCGCACGTCCCGGCGGAGCTGCACCGGGCGCTGACGCGGCTGGCCAGGGAGACCGGCAGCACGCTGTTCATGGTGGCCCAGGCCGCCGTCGCCACCGCCCTGTCCCGCTCCGGGGCGGGCGAGGACATCCCTCTCGGCGCCCCGATCGCGGGCCGTTCCGAGCAGTCGCTCGACGACCTGGTCGGCTTCTTCGTCAACACGCTCGTGCTGCGTACGGACCTGTCGGGCGACCCGAGCTTCCGTGAGCTGCTGTCCCGCGTCCGGGACACGGACCTGGCCGCGTGGGCCCATCAGGATCTCCCCTTCGACCAGTTGGTCGAGGCACTGAACCCCGAGCGCAGCACCGCCAGGCACCCGCTCTTCCAGGTGGTCCTCACCCTCCAGGAGGCGGTCACCCCGACGCTCGGACTGCCGGGCCTCGCCGCCGAGTCGGGCTTCGCGCCGCTGGAGATCTCCAAGTTCGACCTGACGTTCTCCTTCCACGAGCACCGCACGGCGGACGGCCGCCCCGGCGGACTGGACATCCGGGTGGAGTACGCCACCGACCTGTACGACGCCGGAACCGTCGAGGCGGTCACCGACCGGCTGGTCCGGCTGCTCGGCGCCGCCGTCGAGAACCCCGAACTGCCCGTCGGGGAGCTGGCGTTCATGAGCCCCGGCGATCGCCACCGGCTCCTGGAGGAGTGGCACGGCACGGTCACCGGTTCCTCCGGGTCGAACCTCGCCGAGCTGTTCGCCGCACAGGCCGCCCGTACCCCCGACGCGGTCGCCCTCACCGACGGCGACCGGGAGCTGACGTACGCGGAGCTGGACGCCGTCACCAACCGGCTGGCCCACCACCTCATCGGTCTCGGGGTCCGCCAGGAGAGCGTCGTCGCGGTCCTGATGGAGCGCTCGGCCGACCTGCTCACCGCTCTGCTCTCCGTGGTCAAGGCCGGCGGCGTCTACGCCCCGCTCAACCACGCCGACCCCGACGGACGGCTCGACCAGATCATCGCGGAGACCAGGGCACCGGTCCTGATCACCGACACGCCCCTGTCCGACCATCCGATCGTGGCGAAGACCACCGCCCACGTCGTCGTGCTCGACGGGACCGCCGCGTTCGACCACCTCCCGGCGACCCCGCCGGCGTACCCCGCCCATCCCGACCAGTGGGTGTACGTCATGTACACCTCGGGCTCGACCGGGGTGCCCAAGGGCGTCACGGTGACGCACCGCAACGTCTCCGACCTCGCCGCCCAGCAGGTGTTCGCCAACGAGAACCACCGGCGGGTGCTGTTCCACTCGCCCCACACCTTCGACGCGTCGACGTACGAGATGTGGGTGCCGTGGCTGAACGGCGGCACCATCGTGGTCGCACCCCCGGGCCACCTCGATCCGGCGACGCTGGGCACGCTGCTCAAGGACGCCGGTCTGACCGGACTGTGGCTGACGGTGGGCCTGTTCCGGGTCGTGGCCGACGAGGCACCCGAGGCGTTCGCGGGACTGCGGGAGGTCTGGACCGGCGGGGAGGTCGTCCCGCCGGAGGCCGTGCGCCGGGTCATGGACCGCTGCCCGGGCACCACGGTCTTCAACGTGTACGGTCCCACCGAGACCACCACCTTCGCCACCACCCACCCCGTCCGCCGTCCCCTCGATCCCGGCGCGCTCCCCATCGGCGGCCCCTTCGACAACCACCGCCTCTACGTCCTCGACCCCGGGCTGCGCCTCGTCCCGCCGGGCACCCCCGGTGAGCTGTACATCGCGGGCACCGGCGTCGCGCGCGGCTACCTCGGCCGGGCCGCCCTGACGGCGGAACGCTTCACGGCCGACCCGTACGGTCCCGCGGGCACCCGCATGTACCGCACGGGCGACCTGGTCCGCTGGAACCGGCGCGGGGAGATCGAATATCTCGGCCGCACCGACCAGCAGGTCAAACTGCGCGGCTTCCGCATCGAACTCGGCGAGATCGAGA
>NZ_WWJY01000062.1 GCF_009865405.1 Streptomyces sp. SID3212
CGCGACGCCGCCGATCTCCGACGGTCCGGCGTACGGCGTTCCGGCGACGGCCCGGGCGGACGCCACGGCCGACGGCCGGCTGGAGGGCGTCCTGGAGGCGCTGCGGCGCGGTGAGTTGTCGGTCGACGAGGTCGACCGGCTGATGACCACGAGCGAGAACGGATCCCACGTATGACCGCCGAGTCCGCTTCCCTCCGCCGGAGCATCCTGGCCCGGGTCGACGCCGGAGAGCTCACGCCGGCCGAGGCCGTGTCGCTGCTGCGCCCCGGCGGGCACAGCCTGGCCCTGTTCCGCCCGCAGTGGGAGCGG
>NZ_WWJY01000613.1 GCF_009865405.1 Streptomyces sp. SID3212
GTCCTCCGCCTTGCGATCGCACGCACCAGACACCGCGAGCCCCGCCCTGCGGGCGGACGACCCCACTTCGCGGACACGCCCTAGGGCCGCGCTCGGTCTCAGGTGAGGGGCCAGTTGCGGAGGGTGGCGTCGGCCAGGGACTGGAGTTCTTCGCGGGGGACGCCGCTCGCGGCCTGTACGGCCAGGCCGTTGGCGAAAGTGGTGAGGTGGCGGGCCAGGAGGGACGGGTCGGTCCGCGGGGGGAGGTCGCCTTCGTCCACCGCGCGCCGGAAGCGGTCCCGGACGCGGGCGTAGCCGTCGTTGCGCCACGCGATCAGGAGGTCGCGGACCTCCTGGCCGGAGTCGCTGGTGGTCAGGGCTCCCTGGACCCCCAGGCAGCCGTGCGGGTGGGCCGGGCGGGTGGTGGTACGGATGGTGCCGGCCAGGATCGCGGTGGCGACGCCCAGGGCCGTCGGCTCTTCCAGGGCGCGGGCCAGGTAGGCGCTCGGGCCTTCGGTGTAGCGCTCCAGGGCCTTGCGGAACAGCTTCTCCTTGTTGCCGAAGGCCGCGTACATGCTGGTGGTGGAGATGCCCATCGCGTGGGTGAGGCCGGCCGTGCTGGCCCCCTCGTAGCCGTGCTTCCAGAAGAAGAGCATGGCGCGCTCAAGAGCTTCGTCGGCGTCGAATCCTCGCGGGCGGCCCATGGGGCCGGTCTGTTTCGTCTCCACACCGGGAGCGTACTCCTTCCGCATCGATCGCTACGGAAGTGCTAACGTTCGACTTCCGTAGCGATCGCTGCGGAAGTCGAAGGGGTGTCCCATGTCCGAGAGTGATCTGCGCGCCTTCTACCTGCGTTACGTCGAGACGCTCAACGCCCACGAGTTCGACGGTATGGACGAGTTCATCAACGACCTGACCACCCTGAACGGTGAGCCGGCCACACGGGACGACCTCATCGCCGTACAGAAGGGCGACGTGGACGCGGTCCCGGACCTCCACTGGGAGGTCAAGGAACTGCTCTTCGACGGTGACCGTCTGGCCGCGCGCCTGGTCAACACCGGTACCCCGGTGAAGGAATGGCTCGGCGTGACCCCCACCGGCGCCTCGTTCGAGATCGTCGAGTACGCGATCTATCAGGTGCGGGACGGACGGTTCGTCCACATGACCGCCCTGCACGACGCCGGTGAGCTCTTCCGGCAGCTGGCCGGCCGACCTTCCTGATCGGCGCGAGCCGACGACGGGATCGGCGCGAGCTGACGGGATCGGCGCGAGCCGACGGCCCCTTGAATCACCTACCTTGCGAGGGTTCGCATGACCATCACATTGATCACCGGTGCCAACAAAGGCATCGGCTTCGAGACCGCCCGGCAGCTTCTCGCCCTGGGCCATGTCGTCTACATAGGCGCTCGTGACGTCGAGCGCGGCGAGAAGGCCGCGGCGGCGCTCGGCGCGCGATTCGTACGGCTCGACGTCACCGACGACGCGTCCGTGAGCGACGCGCTGGCGACGATCGACGCGGCCGAGGGCCGGCTCGACGTCCTCGTGAACAACGCGGGCATCCTGGGGGACGGGGTCACCGACGGTCCCACGGCGCTCCGGGCGTTCGACACCAACGCGGTGGGGCTCGTACGGGTCACGGAGGCGGCGCTTCCCCTCCTGCGCAGGTCCGCGAACCCGACCGTGGTCAACGTCTCCAGCAGCGCCGGGTCCTTCTGGGCGGTGACCCATCCGGACCGGCCGGAGTTCCATCTGCCGCTGGCGATCTACTCCGCGTCCAAGGCCGCGGCCACGATGCTCACGGTCCAGTACGCCAAGTCCGAGCCGGGCATCAGGTTCAACGCCGTCGAGCCCGGGACCACGGCGACCGACCTGACCGCGGCGTTCGGAATCGGCAGGACGCCCGAGGAGAGTGCCCGGGTCGTCGTGCGGTTCGCGACGCTCGGCACGGACGGTCCGACGGGGACCTTCCAGGACGAGAACGGTGAAGTGCCCTGGTAGCAGGCGTGCAGCAGCCGTGCGGATCCGAACGGGTGGATTCGACAGACACGTCAGTAAATATGACCTTCGCAAGGGTTTTTGGTGCTGATGTGGGGCCGTTCGAGCCCTGACGCGAAACCCTGACTGGAAAAGGTGCCACGGTATGCGACGTAGTCCCCGCCGCCGGCTGTTCGCCGCGACGCTGTTCGTGGCATCCGTGCTGGTCCCGGTGACGGCGGCCCCCGCCGCGACCGTCCAGGCCGCGACCGTCCAGGCCGCGACCGTCCAGGCCACGACAGTCCACGCCGTGACCGCCGACCGGCACGAGGGGTACAAGGGCTACGAGGGGTACGAGGGGTACAAGGCGTACGAGGAGGATCCGCGCCCGGCCGGCGGTCTCGGGCCCGAGCTGACCGCCCGGCTCGACAAGGCGATCAGGGACACCCGCCGGCAGGCGCGCATTCCCGGGGTTGTCGTCGGCCTGTGGATGCCGGGCAAGGGAAGCTACGTCCGGGCGACCGGCGTCGCCGACACCGTCACCCGCGAGCCGATGACCGTCGACCCCTTCGTACGGATCGGCAGCGAGACCAAGACCTTCACCGTCACCGCGCTGCTCCAGCTCGTGGACGACCACCGGATCCGCCTGGACGACCCGATCTCCCGCTACGTCCACGGTGTGCCGGACGGTCACCGGATCACGCTCCGTCAGCTCGCCGAGATGCGCAGCGGTCTGTTCCCGTACACCTCCGACGCGGACTTCACCCATGACCTGCTGAGCGACCCGGAGCGTTTCTTCACCCCGCGCGAGCTGCTCGCGTACGGCTTCAAGCACGCGAACACCTTCGCGCCGGGTGCGCGGTTCGAGTACTCGAACACCAACCTGGTCCTGCTCGGCCTGGTGATCGAGAAGGTGACCGGTCACCGGCTCGCGGACGTCATCGACCGGCGGGTGCTCCGCCCGGCGGGCCTGGACGCCACGCTCTTCCCGTACGGAACCGAGTTCCCCGAACCGCACCCGCACGGGTACACCGACCAGACGCTGAGCGGAGCGGTCGCCGACGCCACGTACTGGAATCCCAGCTGGGCCTGGGCCGCCGGGGCGATGATCTCGAACCTGCACGACCTCCGCCGCTGGGCGAAGGTCGTCGCCACCGGGGAACTGCTCAGCCCGCAGACCCAGGCGCAGCGCCTCAAGACGCTGCCGACGGGCTTCCCCGGCACCACGTACGGCCTCGGCATCTTCGAGACCAACGGATGGATCGGGCACAACGGCTCCATCCCGGGGTACGAGACGGTGACGGTCTACCTGCCCTCGGAGAAGGCCACCCTGGTGATCATGATCAACACGGACTCGACCACCAGCAGCCAGGGCCAGGAGCCGTCCACCCTCCTCGCCCGCGCGGTCACGGCGATCGCCACGCCCGACCACGTCTACGACGGCGCGGTCGTCACGCCCTGAACGCAGCGTGGAGCCGTTCGGCCGAGGTGGGGCGGCGGCTTCCGGGCCTACCCGGACGCACCGTTCCGGTGGGCGCCGCCGCCCCGCCTCGGGGTGTGCTTCTAGCGTGAGCACCTCAGGGAGTTCAGGTTCACGGTGTCCGCCATCAGCTTCATGCCCGCGTCGTTCGGGTGCAGGTGATCGCCCGCGTCGTACGCCGGGAGCATCTTCGTCGGCGCCGCGGGATTACGTATCACCGCGTCGAAGTCGACCACCGCGTCGAACGCGCCGCTGCGGATGAAGCGGTTCACCTCCTGGCGGATCGCCTCACCGTTCGCGTTCCACTCGGGCCAGCCTTCGTACGGCATGACCGTCGCGCCCACGACACACGCGCCCCGCGCCCGGGTCCGGTCGATGATCTGCCGGTACGCGGTGATCAACTGGGCGGCCGTCGGGGCCGGGTTGGCCTTGATGTCGTTGACGCCTTCGAGCAGGATCACCGTCCGCAGACCCCGCTGCGACAGGACGTCCCGGTCCAGCCGCTTCAGCGCGCTCACGCCGGCGCCGTCCGTCAGCACCTTGTTGCCGGAGATGCCCTCGTTGGCCACGCCCTTGAGGGTGGTCCCCGTGGTGGCCTGGAGACGGGCCGACAGCAGGTCCGGCCAGCGGCGGTTGGTGTCCGGCGTGGAGTTCGAACCGTCCGTGATCGAGTCGCCCAGGGCGACCACCGCCCCGGTGCCCGCCGGTGCGTCGGCGACGACGGCGTCGAGGTAGTAACGGAAGCCCGTGGTCTGCGTGTAGGCCGTCGCCGCCTCGGCCGCCGCGTGGTTGCCGGCGGGTGCGATGTACGAGGTCTGACGGCCCATCTGGTGACCGGTCGCGGTACCGGCGGCGCTCTGGACGTAGATGCTGACCGCGAGATCGGCCTGCGCCCGTACCGTACCGGGCAGGGGGTCGCTGTACACCGATCCGCCCGCCGGTACGGTGACGGCCGCCGCCCCGCCGAAGGTCAGGGCCCGGTTCGTACCGGCCGCGACGGCGGCCCCGGACGCGCGTACCCCGACGTAGGCGCGGCCGAAGGTGACCGGCTGCTCACCGAAGGCGTTGGAGAGGCGGATCCGCAGGGCGCTGCCGCCCGCGCTGGTGCGGATGATGAGGCGGTGCGTCCGCCCGGCCACCGCCGCGTCGAGCCGGTCGGCGCTCGCGCCCCAGGTGACGACCTGGGTGGTCGCGGCGGCGGACGTGGCCCGGGAAACGGTCCGCGAACCGGTCTGTGATTCCGCCTGCGACACGGCCGGGGTCACGAGGGCGGTGGTGAGCGTCAGAGCGAGAAGGGTGCTCGCGCGGCGGGCGCGGCGGAGTGACTGCGGTCTGTTCATAGCGGGTGAGGTCCCTCTCATCGTGGCCATGAGCATGTCACCTGCTTGCACGGGCGGAGTCCGCTCCCGGTTCACGGCGGGGTGTTCCTGGTTCACAGCCGGGTGTTCCCGGTTCGCGGCGGGGTGTTCCCGGTTCGCGGTGGGCCGCTCCGTGTGCTTCCGCTTCGCGCGGGCATCCGTCCGGTGTGACGAAGAAGAAGCGGAAACTCACCCTCGCGTACAAGCCCGTCGGCTTTGTTCTCGGCTGGGCGGGCGGGGCCCTGGCGGGACTCGCCTTCCAGCGGACCTGGAAGGTCCTGCGCCACGAGGACGACGCCCCGGACGCCCTGGACCGTGATCGCGGCTGGGGCGAGATCCTGCTGGCGGCGGCGGTCCAGGGCGCGATCTTCGCGGTGGTACGGAGTGCGGTCGACCGGTCGGGAGCCAAGGCGATCGAGCGGGCGACGGGGACCTGGCCGAGTGACGGCGGAGGCGGCAGGGACTGACGGGTCGCGTAAATCGGTGTTCTCTCCGGCGCGGTGCGGCGAGCATGAGGCCGGTCACCGACCCGCGACCCGGAGGGACAACGTTCGCCATGTCCACGCCCCCGCCCACCTCCACGCCCCCGCCCGTACCCGCCGACCCGTCCGTGCTCCATCCGATGCCCGGCCAGAAGAGGGTGGTGCTGCTCAGGCCGCTGGTGACGTCCCCGCTGATCGAGGTCGGGGAGTACTCCTACTACGACGACCCGGACGACCCGACCGCCTTCGAGACGCGCAACGTGCTCTACCACTACGGTCCTGAACGGCTGGTCATCGGTAAGTTCTGCGCACTGGGCACCGGCGTGCGGTTCCTCATGAACGGCGCCAACCACCGCATGGACGGCCCGTCCACGTTCCCCTTCCCGACGATGGGCGGCTCCTGGGCCGGGCATTTCGACCTCCTCACCGGGCTGCCGAACCGGGGCGACACCGTGGTCGGGAACGACGTCTGGTTCGGATACGGCACGACGGTGATGCCCGGTGTACGGATCGGGCACGGCGCGATCATCGCCTCCGGCGCCGTGGTGACCAAGGACGTGCCCGACTACGGAATCGTCGGCGGCAACCCGGCGGGCCTGATCCACATGCGGTACGGCGACGACGACGTGGCCCGGCTGCTCGCGGTGGCCTGGTGGGACTGGCCGGCGGAGCACATCACCGAGCACGTGCGGACGATCATGTCGGGGAGCGTCGCCGACCTTGAGGAGGCCGTCCCGGGCGCCCGTCGCCCGTGACCGGCGCAAGCCGTTTGCTCTGCCTAGGGGTCCTAGGTTAAAACTAGAGATCCTAGGTGGATGTGGAGGGCGGGAAGGGGGACGGCGCATGGCGCGGGCCGGGCTGACGGTGGAGCGGGTGACCGTCGCGGGCGCCGAGGTGGCGGACGAGGTGGGGCTCGATCAGGTGAGCATGTCGCGGGTGGCGCGGCGGCTCGGTGTGAAGGACGCGAGCCTCTACACGTACGTCCGCGGTCTGGAGGATCTGCGCGGCCGGATCGCGCTGCTCGCGGCGGACGAGAAGACGATCCGTATCGCGGAGGCGACCGCCGGGCGGTCGGGCAAGGACGCGCTGGTCGCGTTCGCCGACGCCTGGCGGGAGTACGCCCACCGGCACCCGGGCCGCTACGCGGCGACCCAGGCCTCGATCCGGATCGACCCCGAACTGGCCGCAGCGGCGCCGGGACCGCGGCGTGCGGTGGAGCTGACGTACAGCATGCTGCGCGGTTACGGACTGGCCGAGCCGGACCTGACCGACGCCGTCCGGTTGCTGCGCAGCACGTTCCACGGGTTTGTCGCGCTGGAGGCCGCGGGCGGATTCGCGCACCGGCGCGCGCCCCAGCGGTCCTGGCTTCGCGCCCTCGACGCCCTGCACGTCCTCCTGGAGCACTGGCCGCCCCTCGAAGGAGACCCCTCATGACCGACCCGACCGTCGGCAGCCTGCGCGTGAACGGCGCGACTCTGCACTACGAAGTCCGCGGCCACGGCCCGCTTCTGCTGTTGATCCCCGGCGGGACGGGCGGTGCGGCCTCCCTCGGTGACCTGGCCGCCGTCCTCGCCGATGAATACACCGTCGCCACGTACGATCCGCGCGGCATGGCCCGGAGCGCGCTGGACGACCCCGAGGCCGGGCAGAGTGTGGCCGAGCACGCCGACGACGCGTATCGGCTGCTGGAACTGCTGTCACCCGGTGAGCCCGCCCGGGTCTTCGGCGCCAGCTCGGGCGGGATCGCCGCCCTGCACCTGCTGACCGCCCGTCCGGAACGTGTCGAGCGCGTCGTGGTGCACGAGCCTCCGGTGGTGATGGTCCTGCCGGACGCGGCCGAGCATCGCCGGCTGCTCGCGCGGGTGGGGGAGACGCTTCGTACGGAAGGGCTCATGCCGGCGATGGCTGTGTTCGCGGCGGGGTTGAAGGGGGACGGCGATGCCGCCGAGCCGAAGGCGGGGGGCGAGGTGGGGGCCGAGGTGCAGGTGGAGGCCGAGGTGCAGGTGGAGGCCGAGGTGCAGGTGGAGGCCGAGGCCGAGGTGAAGGCCGAGGTCGAGCTTCCGCCGCAGGCGGCGGCGAGGGCAGAACAGACGATGGCCGGACTGCCCTACTTCGTCGGGCGCATCGTTCCCGCCTTCATGTCCTACACCCCGGACGTGGACCGGCTGGAGGCGCTGTCGGACCGGCTCGTACTCGGCGCGGGCGAGGACTCGCGCGGCGAACTGGCGTATCGCCCGGCCGCACTCCTGGCCGACCGCCTCGGGATGGACCTCGTGCACTTCCCCGGCGGCCACATCGGCCTGACCACCCACCCCGCCCGCTTCGCCGAACTCCTCCGCGAGACGCTCCGCGCCGACTGTCGGCCGGGAGGCTCGTGCCCTTCGGCCGGGTCGGCCGGGTCGGCCGGGTCGGTGGGGTCGGTCGGATCGGTCGGATCGTCGTCCGTGGCTTCCGCCGCGGAGTAGGAGGTCGGATGGGCGGTCACTTCCACGCTCCGCGTCAGGGTGTCGGGAGCCGCTCAGGTCGAAGTCGGACTCCAAGTGCACCCGGAATCCACGCAGTTCGATGCCGTGCCCGGCCGCGTTGGCGGTGAGGAGCACGTGGCCGAGGGCGGGGGTGGGCCCGTACGTCAGTTGCGTCCGGCCATCACGCCGCCGTCCACGTTCCAGACCGCGCCGGTGACCCAGGCCGCGTGAGGGGAGAGGAGGAAGCGGATCGTGGCGGCGACGTCGGTCGGTGTTCCGGTGCGGCCGGCGGGGTGGAAGGCGTCGAACGAGTCCAGTACCTCGTCCAGTTGGTCCTTGGCGATGAACGCCTCGTAGATGGGGGTCCTGACGACGGCCGGCGCCACCGCGTTGACGCGGATGTGGTGCGGGGCGAGTTCCATGGCCAGGTGCTGGGTGAGCGCGTGGAGACCGGCCTTGGCCATGGAGTAGGCGGAGGACGGGGTGGCCGCGACGGCCTGATGGGCCCACATGGAACCGATGTTGACGACGGCACCCCCGGCACCCGTCTCCGCCATGTTCGCGGTGACGGTCTGGGTGAGCAGGAACGCCGCCTTGCTGAAGGCGTGGTAGCGGTCGTAGTCCTCCTCCGTGTGCTCCCAGAAGGGCTTCGGGGTGAAGACGCCGGCCGCGTTCACCAGCAGCTCCGCGTCGGCGTGCTCCTGGGTCAGCCGCTCGCGGAGGGCGTGGACGTCCTCTGTGCGGGTGAGGTCGGCCGTGAGGGTGTCCACCGTGCCGAGCTTCTCCAGCACCCGGGCGGCCGAGGCCGCCACCTGGGGGTCGCGGCCGACGACGACGGCCGTGCCGCCTTCCAGCATCACGAGGCGCGCCGCCTCCAGCCCCATGCCACTGGTGCCGCCGATCACGATGAGCTTCTTGCCGCCGAAGTCCTGGCTCATGATTATCTCTATCTACTAGTTGGTAGGTGTCGGGCGGTACGTCTCGACGCTATGTCGTCCGTGTCCGCTCGGGTAGACGCTCCTCGGTGATGGGGCCATAGCGGCTGCTACTGGCCGAGAGGCGGGCTGAGGGGCGGGGCCGGCGGGGCCGGTTCGGTGGCGAGCAGGGAGACGAGCCGCGCGAGGTCGGCGGTCAGGGGTGTGTCGCGGCTCCACACGGCTTCGTACCGGATCTCCACGGGCCGGCCGGAGCGCACCAGCGGCCGGCACGACGCATGCGTACCGGCGACCTTCGAGGCGGGGAGCAGGGCGGCGCCCAGGCCGAGGCCGGCCCATTCCTCCAGCACCCGGTAGTCCGACGCCTCGCCGGGATAGCGGCGCAGCGGCAGGCCCCGGTCGTGGAAGAGCGCGGTGGTGAAGGCCGTCAGGCCGCAGGTGTCGGGGACGAGGATGTACGAGGCGTCCGCCGCGGCCTCCAGTTCCAGCGGCGTGTCCGCGATGGTGGAGGAGGGGTCGACGACCACGACCGGCTCGCGGTGGACGACCCGGTGCTGGAACCGTGGCATCGGCCGCACCGCGGGGATCAGGACGACGTCCAGGTCCCCGGCCGTCAGACCGGCTTCCAGGTCCTCCCCGTCGGCTTCCCGGAGGACCACGGCGCGCGGCGGGCCGAGGGCGCGGGCCGCGTCGAAGGCGCGGGCGACGAGTTCGGGTCCGATCAGCGGTGACAGGCCCACGCGGACGGTCTCCGGCGCCGGGTCCGCCAGGCGCCGGGCCTCCGCGCTGACGGAGTCCAGGGCGGACAGGGCGCGCTCCACCAGCGGCAGGATCCGCGCCCCGTGCGCGGTGGGCCTGACCCCGCGCGGGGACCGGTCGAACAGCTTCAGGCCCCACTCCTCCTCCAGGCGCGCGATTCCGTTGGACAGCGCGGGCTGGGTCACCCCGTAGGCGCGGGCGGCGGCGCTGAACGACTTGGTCTGGGAGACCGCTCGCGCGTACCGCAGTCCTTCGATGTTCACGGCACCGCCGCCCTTTCCGTTCCCCGCCCTCTCGGCTGCCCCCTCTGCTCCGTGCTCCGTCAGTGCGCCGCGCGCGGACGCAACCGCTCGACGGCCGAGGCGGCGACACCGTCGAAGTAGGACACGTCACCCAGGGCGCGGGCCGTGAACATCGCTCCCTGCACCGCCGAGAGGAATCCGCGCGCCGCCTGCCCGGGATCCGGGGTCGCGGCCAGTTCGCCGGACGCGATGCCCTGGGCGACGAGGCCGGTCAGCCAGTCGACGTTCGCCGCGAAGAACCGTGCCACGGCCCGGCGGGCCTCTTCCGGGACCGCCTCGGCCTCCGCCGCCAGCGTCGCGCACAAGCACGCCTGTCCGTCCTCCAGTCCTTCGCGGTACAGACCCGCGTAGAACTCCAGCAGTCTCACGGCGCCCGGTCCGCCCTGCCCGGTGGACCGCTGTTCCAGGGACGGCTGCTGGGCCGACCGCAGCCGGGCCATGAAGTCGCCGCTGTACCGCGACACCATCTCCAGAGCCAGGTCCGCCTTCGTCGGAAAGTGGTGGTGGACGCTCGGCTTCCTGATCCCGACCGCCTCCGCGAGATCCGCGTAGCTGAACGCGGCGTAGCCCCGCCGCCGCACCACGGACGTGGCGGCGTCGAGAAGCTGGGTGCGCGTCGTCGTACTCATGCGTTTACGCTACCTACCAGAAGGTAGATCGACAAGTGGAGCGCGCGGGCGCCGCCGTTCTTCGCGGCGCGCACGCCGTCGGCCCGTCCACCACCGCCGTCCGAAAGGCAGACCGACCGCCATGTTCGACATCGAAGAGCTGCTGCGTGAGTACGACCGCGCCCGTGCCTACACCGACCAACTGTGGACCGATCTCCCCCCGGACGAAGTGCTGTGGCGCCCGCACGACGACTCCAGCGCCATCGGATGGCACGTAGGACACCAGGCCCACGTCGCCCACTTCATGGTCCGCAACCTGACCGCCGCGGAACCGAGTCCCGACCCGGCGCTGGACGCGCTGATGGATTCGGCGACTCCCGAGCGTGGCCGGGGGCAACTGCCGGAACTGGAACGGCTGTCCGCGTTCCGCGCCGCCGTCGCCGAGAGTGTCCACCGCCGTATGACGGACATCAGGGAGGGCCGTGTCGGCGCACCCCGGCAGCTCGCTGTCGTGGCCGGGCACCTGCTGACCACGATCATCAACCATGAGTACCAGCACGACCGGTGGATCGGGGAGGTCCGCGCCCGCGACCTCGGCCGTCCCCTGCCTGACGCCCCCGACTCCGACAAGATCACACGCGTCGACGGCTACCTCATGGTGTGCGCCCCGTCGTAGGCACCGCGAGCCAGACCCCACTTTGCGGACACGCCCTAGGACGCCTCGCTCAGGGCGGGGTCCGTGCGCCAGACGAGGGCGAGGTCCGACAGGGGTACGTCCAGAACCTCGCTGAGGCGGACGATGGTGCCGAACGCGGGGGTCGGCAGGCGGCCCGTTTCGATCTTGCGGAGGGTTTCCGGCGAGATCTCCGCCGCCAGGGCCACCTCGACGGGGCTGCGCCCGGCTCGGGCGGCGCGCAACGCCGCTCCGAGGCGTCGGCCCGCCTCGATCTGTTCGGGAGCGAGCGGATAGCGAACCATGCGCTCATGCTAGGTGGGCGGGTGTGCGGCGGCAACCGTCCTCCGTGACTGGTATAAATATACCTGTCAGTGTGCCGGAGGGTGCCCCGGAGGAAACGAGGAACGCAGTGATCGAGCTCAAATCTCCCCAGGACATCGAGCGTATGCACGTCACTGGACAGTTCCTCGGCCAGGTGCTGGCCGAGCTGGGTGACCTCGCCGCCGTGGGGGTCAACCTCATGGACCTGGAGCATCACGCCCGCCGCCGGATCAAGGAGCGCGGCGCGGAGTCCTGCTACTGGGACTACGCCCCCTCGTTCGGCAGGGGCCCGTTCCGCAACGTGGTGTGCCTCTCCATCAACGACGCCGTACTGCACGGACTGCCCCACAGCTACAAGCTGCGCGACGGGGACCTGCTGACCATGGACATGGCGGTGCGCGTCGACGGCTGGGCCGCGGACTCGGCCCACTCCGTCGTCGTCGGCACCCCGGCCCCGGAGGACCTGCGGCTGATCGAGGCCACCGAGGTCGCCCTGGAGGCCGCGATCGAGGTCGCGCGGCCGGGCAACAGGCTCGGGGACATCTCGGCGGCCATCGGCGGGGTCGCCGCCGCGTACGGGTACCCGGTCAACCTGGAGTTCGGCGGCCACGGTATCGGCCGCACGATGCACGAGGACCTGCACATCCCCAACGACGGCCGCCCAGGCCGCGGTTGGAAGCTGCGGCCCGGTCTGACGCTCGCGATCGAGCCCTGGTTCGCGGCCGGTACCAACAAGATCGTCCATGACCCGGACGGCTGGACGATCCGCTCGGCCGACGGCTCGCGCACCGCCCACTCCGAACACACCGTCGCCATCACCGAGACCGGCCCGCTCGTGCTCACCCGGCGCCCCGAGAGCGGCACGAGGCCGAAGGGCCGTCGGAGGTCGTCGGCGACCGGACGCTGAGGAGGACGGGTTCGCGGTCGGTACGGACTGGGGTCTTTCCCCGGTGCGAGTCCCGCCGTCCGGTGATGTCCTGAGGGGGCGTCAGCGAGTGCTGACGCCCCCTCAGCCGTCGACGGAGGGGGAGGCGCCGAGCCCGGCGTCCCCCGCCCGGAACCCCGGAAGGCCCCCACCATGAACGCAGAATCCGTACTCCCCGGCGCGCGCAACCGGCGAACCTTCGTCAGGACCGCGAGCGCCGCCCTGACCGTGCCCGCGGCCGTGGGTCTCGTCGGCGGTACGGGCTCCGGCACCGCGAGCGCCGCGGCCCCGGCGGCCGGAGCGCCCTCCGCCCTCCCGGACTTCGCGCCGATCCCGGCCGGCGCCCTCGGCCCCGCGCTCAACGCCGCCGGGTACTACGTCGGCCGGATCGACGGCAGCCTGTACTGGGTCACCGACGGCTTCTACCAGTCGATGTTCCTCAGTACGAGAGAGGGCGTCGTCCTCGTCGACGCGCCGCCGACCCTCGGGCACAACCTCCGGCGCGCCATCGACGACGTCACGAAGGTCAACGGCCGCCCGAACAAGGTGACCCACCTCATCTATTCGCACTCCCACGCCGACCACGCGGGCGCGTCCTCCATCTTCGGCAAGGACGTCATCCGCATAGGCCACAGCGAGTGCCGCCGCCTGCTGCTCCTCGACGCCGACCCGAACCGCCCGGCCCCGACGGTCACCTTCGAGAAGCGTCACACCCTGCGCGTCGGAGGAGAGACCCTGGAACTGGCCCACCACGGACCGAACCACTCCCCGGACAACATCTTCGTCTACGCGCCCGCCCACGCGACCCTGATGCTCGTGGACGTGCTCTACCCCGGCTGGGTCCCGTTCAAGAACCTCGCCGTCTCCCAGGACATCCCGGGGTGGCTCCGGTCCCAGGACATCGCCATGGACTACCCGTGGCGGACCCTCGTCGGCGGGCACCTCGGACGCCTCGGTGTGCGCGCGGACGGGGACCTGCAATGCGCCTACACCGCCGACCTGGAGTCCTCCGTCCGGCGGGCGATGAACCTCGACCCGGCGCCGTACTTCGAGAAGTACGGACCCTCCGGCAACGCGTGGGCGATCTTCCGGACCTATCTCGACGCGGTCGCCGAGCAGGCCGCCGGACCGGTCATCGCCAAGTACACCGGTGTCCTGGCCGCGGCGGACGTCTACACCCTGGACAACGCGGCGACCCTGGTCGAGTCGTTCCGGATCGACAGGGGGATCCTGGGGCCGTTCAGTACGCACCTCTGAGGCTCGCGTACCCCTTCTCTCCCCGGCCCGGGGTCAGGCCTCGGCGTCCAGGACGGACGCCAGTTGACGGCGCGAGGTGATGCCGAGCTTCCGGAACACATCTCGTACGCCGTCCGCAGGCGGACCCGCGCGTCGGCGCGGCGCTCGCGCCGCCGCAGCCACTCGCCGAACAGCGGATGGGTCCGTGCGAGGTCGGTCAGCATCCGGGTCCGGCCCAGCAGTTCCAGCGACGTCGCTCGTCGTCGCCCGCTCCTCCGTCCGGCCGTACGTCTCCGCCGCAGTGTCACGGACTCCGGCCCGGATCGCGGCCTCGACGATGTTGGGGAGCATCAGGTGGCTCGCCGGACCTGGACCGGCGCCGGCGCCGGGCGCCGTGACGGGCGTCGTGGCGGGTGCCGCGCCGGGGTCGTACCCGGCGTTGCCGACGAGGTAGCGGTCGGCCGGGACTCCGGCGACCACGCCGAACGCCGAGCCCAACGCCTCGCTCTGCGGGGCCGAGAGGCTGTCGAGCCGCGGCAGGGAGGGCCGCAGCAGCCGGTGAAGCGCCGCGAAGCCGAGACGCTTCTCCGACTCGACCCCGGCGATCCTGACGACCCGCACGTCGGCGTGGCTCCCGGCGGCGTGGCCGAGCAGGCGGGTCTTGCCGATCCCGGGCTCTCCGACCAGCACCAACGAGCCGCTCTGTCCGTCACGTACCCCGTTCAGAAGCTCCGCGAGGAGCCGCCGCTCCTCCTGGCGGCCCGTGAGCGGGACCTGGCGGTCACGGGCCCCGACGACCGGTACGTTTCCCGTCATGTCCGTGCCGCTCCCGGGAAGCTGAGGCGCGCACGCACCGGTGCCGGGACGGCGTGTTCTCCAGGCACGGACCCTAGGGCACGGGCCGGACGGTGCCTGACCCGCCCTCGCGGGTGCGCAGAGCGTCCGCGAGATGGCGGCGCGACGAGATGCCGAGCTTCGCGTAGATGTGCGACAGGTGGTACTCGATCGTCTTCTGGCTGACGTAGAGCTCCGCCGCCGCTTCCTGGTTCGTCCGCCCGCCCGCTATGACGTACGCCACCGACAGCTCGCGTTCCGTCAGGGACAGCAACTGGCTGGGGGCGTCGTCGGGCGCGGTGAGCCCGCTCGCGGCCAGATCCGCGTCGCAGCGCCGGACGAACGGAGCGGCCCGCAGCGCGCTGAACCGGCCGTGCGCCGTGTTCAGCCACGTCGCCGCGTCACGCCGTGACGTGGAACCGGTGGCCAGCAGCAGCCTGCCGTACGCGTGCTCCAGCCTGGCGCGGTGGAACGGCGCCGCGTCGGCGTCCGCGTCCGCCCCGGCGACGGCCGCGAGGGCCTGCCGGTAGATCACCAGGGCGTCCCGGGGGCGGCCTTGGGCCTCGGCGAGCAGTCCGGCGAGTCTGGCCGTCACCACCCCGAGGTAGCCGGTGCCGTCGAACCCTTCCCGCAGGTCGCGCAGCGCCCGCTCGGCGCTGTCCAGCAGGCCGCAGCCCGTCAGCGCTTCGACGAGCAGCGACTGCTGCCACAGCCAGAAGGGTTTGAAGCGCAGGCGGAACCCGCCGGCCGCGGACGACGGGCCGCCGGGTGGGTCCGGTGGTACGCCGAGCGGATCCGGCGTGCTGGCGCGCGGGTCCGCCGGGTCGTCCAGCAGGGGCCGCAGCGCGCGCAGCATCGCGGGGAAGTCGGCCCTGGCCTGGGCCAGCGTCGCCCCGGCCAGGGCCGAGTAGACGATCTCCGTGGAGGCGCCGAGGGTCCGCGCGAGACGGGTGAGGTCGTCGATGTGCCGCTGGGCGCTGTCCCACTCGCCCCGGCCCGCCCGGACGCAGACGGCCGCGAAGCGGGCCGCCGCGTCCCCGAACAACTGGTCGTGGGCGCCCGCGACGGCGAGTGCCTGGTCGGCGGTGGGCTCGCTCTCGTCCCACTCCCCGGCCAGGTACTGGACCACCGAGAGCAGCGAGAGCGTGAGAGGGCCGAGTTTGGAACCGGCGCCCTGCCGGTCGCGCTGGGCCACGGTACGGAGATCGGCGCGCGCCGCCGGGAGCTTTCCCAGGAAGAGACGCAGGACGCCGCGGGTGGCCAGCGTGTCCAGACTGTCGTTCCGTACGGCGGAGCTGTCGGCCGGCAGGTGGGAGAGGTCCTTCAGCGCCGCGCTCGGACCCTGGTCCCAGAGCCGGCCGGTGGCCAGGACCGCGCGGGTGAAGTCCGTGGTGGTCGGGTCGAGTCCGCCGAGGGCGAGGGTGCGGCGGGCGATCTCCACCGTCTCCGCCCCCCGGCCGTGCCACAGGGTGATGTTGGCCAGGAAGGTGCCGGCCAGCACGGCGACCGAGTCGGCCGTGGGCTCCGACAGCGCTTCCCGCCAGGCCTGGGTCAGGTGCGCCTCGGCGCTGGGGAGCCGGCCCGCCATCATGTCGAGGATCCCCAGGACGCAGGAGCGCAACGACCCCGGCGCGCAGTCCTCGACCTGGTGCCGCAGCTTCGCCGACCAGGCCGGCTGCATGGTGAGCAGGGACTGGGCGCACGCGCCGAGCAACCGCCGTTCGCGGTCGGCGAGGTCGCCGGAGAGCGACGAGGCCCACCACAGCCGGGTGGCGGCCAGGGCGTTGCGTCCGGCGGCGGCCTCGTCCGCGCCGGAGCGTTCGAGCTCTCCGG
>NZ_WWJY01000614.1 GCF_009865405.1 Streptomyces sp. SID3212
AGGGCGACGAGCAGGGCGGCCAGCAGCAGGGCGGCCAGGGCCAGCAGCGCCAGCAGCGCGACAACCGGGGCGCGGGCGCCCCGGCCCAGACGGGCCCGCAGAACAACGGCCCGCAGAACAACGGCCCCCAGGACGACTACGACGACGAGGCGGGCGGCCGCCGCGGCCGTCGCGGACGCTACCGCGACCGCCGGGGTCGTCGTGGCCGCGAGGAGTTCGGCCCCGACCAGCCGCAGGTCGCCGACGACGACGTGCTGATCCCCGTCGCGGGCATCCTCGACATCCTCGACAACTACGCGTTCATCAGGACCTCCGGCTACCTGCCGGGCCCCAACGACGTGTACGTGTCCCTCGCCCAGGTCCGCAAGAACGGCCTGCGCAAGGGCGACCACGTCACCGGCGCGGTGCGCCAGCCCAAGGACGGCGAGCGCCGCGAGAAGTTCAACGCGCTGGTCCGGCTCGACTCCGCGAACGGCATGGGCGCCGACTCCGGCCGCGGCCGTCCGGAGTTCCAGAAGCTGACCCCGCTCTACCCGCAGGACCGGCTCCGCCTGGAGACCGACCCCGGTGTGCTGACGACGCGGATCATCGACCTCGTCGCCCCCATCGGCAAGGGCCAGCGCGGTCTGATCGTGGCCCCGCCGAAGACCGGTAAGACCATGATCCTCCAGGCCATCGCCAACGCGATCACGGTCAACAGCCCCGAGTGCCACCTGATGGTCGTGCTCGTGGACGAGCGGCCCGAAGAGGTCACCGACATGCAGCGGTCGGTCAAGGGCGAGGTCATCTCCTCGACCTTCGACCGCCCGGCCGAGGACCACACCACCGTCGCCGAGCTGGCCATCGAGCGGGCCAAGCGCCTGGTCGAGCTGGGTCACGACGTGGTCGTCCTGCTGGACTCCATCACCCGACTGGGCCGTGCGTACAACCTCGCCGCGCCCGCCTCGGGACGCATCCTGTCCGGTGGTGTCGACTCGACCGCGCTCTACCCGCCGAAGCGCTTCTTCGGCGCGGCGCGCAACATCGAGGACGGCGGCTCGCTGACCATCCTCGCCACCGCGCTCGTCGAGACCGGCTCGCGCATGGACGAGGTGATCTTCGAGGAGTTCAAGGGCACCGGCAACATGGAGCTCAAGCTCGACAGGAAGCTCTCCGACAAGCGCATCTTCCCGGCGGTGGACGTGGACGCGTCCTCCACCCGTAAGGAAGAGATCCTGCTCGGCAGCGACGAGCTGGCCGTCGTCTGGAAGCTGCGCCGGGTGCTGCACGCGCTCGACCAGCAGTCCTCGATCGAACTGCTCCTGGACAAAATGAAGCAGACGAAGTCGAACGCGGAGTTCCTGCTCCAGATCCAGAAGACGACGCCGGGCAACGGCAACGACTGACGGATCCGCCGCTCGTAGGCGCTCGTGGGCGCCGAAACGCGCTCGTACGCTCCCCAGAACCGCCCCGGCACCCCGTGCCGGGGCGGTTCTGTACGTTCCGCCCGGGTTGTGGAACCCCGCTCGGTCCTTCACCGTCTGTATATGTGACGATAAACAGCCCGGTGACGAGAAACGGTACGTTTCGGGCCTCGACCCCGGCGGGAGGTAGCGGTACCGGCACCACGGACTGAGGGAGACCCATGACCGAACCGAGCGGAGGGCCCCTGGGGGCCGGCGGCAGACGCCACAGGGCGCCCGGCGGGCACCGCAGGCCGGTCGTCGTCCTGGTGTGGTGCCTGGCCGCTCTGCTCGTGCTCTGCGGTGGCGGTCTCACGTACGTGTACTTCAAGCTGAACGGCAACATCAAGGGCGTCGACATCAACGCCCAGCTGGGCACCGCCCGCCCCCACGACGTCGACAACGGCTCCGAGGACATCCTGGTCCTGGGCTCCGACTCACGGGCCGGCAAGAACGACGAGTACGGCCGTGACAGCGGTACGGCCCGTTCGGACACGGCGATGGTCGTGCACGTCTACAAGGGCCACAAGAAGGCCAGTGTGGTCTCCATACCGCGCGACACCCTGGTGGACCGGCCCGCGTGCACCGACTCCAAGGGCCGCCCGGTCCCCGCCGCGCACCTGACCATGTTCAATTCGGCGTACGAGGTCGGCGGCCCCGCGTGCGCCGTCAAGACCGTCGAGTCGCTGTCCGGCATCCGCATGGACCACTACATCGAGGTCGACTTCACCGGCTTCAAGAAGATCGTCGACGAACTGGGCGGGGTGAAGATCACCACCACCAAGGCCATCGACGACCCCAAGAGCCACTTGAAGCTGGCGGCGGGCACCCACACGCTCCGCGGCGAGCAGGCGCTCGGCCTGGTCAGGACCCGGCACAGCATCGGCGACGGCAGCGACCTGGGCCGTATCCAGCTCCAGCAGATCTTCATCAAGTCCCTGATCGGCCAGATCAAGAGCGTCGGCGTGTTCAGCAACCCCAAGAAGCTCTTCGACCTCGCCGACACGGCCACCAGCGCGATCACCCCCGACTCCCAGCTCGACTCGGTCAACAAGCTGATCGGCTTCGCGGGCGGCCTCAAGGACATCGGCGGCAAGAACCTCAAGATGATCACACTGCCCGTGCGGTACGACCCCGCGGACGGGAACCGCGTCCTGCCCTTGAAGAAGGAGTCCAAACAGGTCTGGACCGCCCTCGCGCACGACCGCCCGATCCCGGCGTCCGCCACCAAGGACTCGGCGGGCGACAAGGAGAAGGTGGGCCGGGTGGTCGAGGGCGGCTGACGTACATCCGTGGGGAGTACATCCGCCCGTACGCCCCCCGGAATACATCCGGGCGCCCCCCGGTTTGGGCAGATGCGGCCGGTCCTGGCAGACTGGTCCGTCGGCCCCGGTTCACGTACGAGCACTCCGCGCGTGCGACCCGGCGCCTTCCCCGCCCCCGGCGGGGATGTTCCTTAGGAGACACCTTGAAGCGCGACATCCACCCCACTTACGTCGAGACCCAGGTCAGCTGCACCTGCGGTGCGTCGTTCACCACCCGGAGCACGATCGAGTCGGGCACCATCCGCGCCGACCTCTGCTCCGAGTGCCACCCGTTCTACACGGGCAAGCAGAAGATCCTCGACACCGGTGGCCGCGTGGCCCGCTTCGAGGCCCGCTTCGGCAAGGCCGCCGCCGCCAAGAAGTAGCGAGCATCCCGCGCCGGTCCTCGGTGCCCTCTCCCGGGCGCCGAGACCGGCGCTTTGGCGTCCCGAAGCACCTTCTCAGCCCCAGTGCAGCACCTTCGCATCAACCCAGGAGACCCCGATGTTCGAGGCGGTCGAGGAACTGATCGGCGAGCACGCCGATCTGGAGAAGAAGCTCGCCGACCCGTCGGTCCACTCGGACCAGGCCAACGCGCGCAAGCTCAACAAGCGTTACGCCGAGCTGACCCCGATCATCACCACGTACCGCTCCTGGAAGCAGACCGGGGACGACATCGGGACCGCCCGCGAGTTCGCGGTCGACGACCCCGACTTCGCCGCCGAGGTCAAGGACCTGGAGAAGCAGCGCGAGCAGCTCACCGAGAAGCTCCGCCTGCTCCTCGTGCCCCGCGACCCCAGCGACGACAAGGACGTCATCCTGGAGGTGAAGGCGGGCGCGGGCGGCGACGAGTCGGCGCTCTTCGCCGGCGACCTGCTCCGCATGTACCTGCGGTACGCGGAGCGCGTCGGCTGGAAGACCGAGATCATCGACGCCACCGAGTCCGAGCTGGGCGGCTACAAGGACGTCCAGGTCGCGGTCAAGACCAAGGGCGGCAACGGCGCCACCGAGCCCGGGCAGGGCGTCTGGGCACGGCTCAAGTACGAGGGCGGTGTGCACCGCGTGCAGCGCGTGCCCGCGACCGAGTCGCAGGGCCGTATCCACACCTCCGCCGCCGGTGTCCTCGTGACCCCCGAGGCCGAGGAGATCGAGGTCGAGATCAACCCCAACGACCTGCGGATCGACGTCTACCGCTCCTCGGGGCCCGGCGGCCAGTCCGTCAACACCACCGACTCCGCCGTGCGCATCACCCACGTGCCGACCGGTGTCGTCGCGTCCTGCCAGAACGAGAAGAGCCAGCTCCAGAACAAGGAGCAGGCCATGCGCATCCTGCGCTCGCGGCTCCTCGCCGCCGCGCAGGAGGAGGCCGACCTCGCCGCTTCGGACGTCCGTCGCAGCCAGGTACGCACGGTCGACCGCTCCGAGAAGATCCGTACGTACAACTTCGCGGAAAACCGGATCTCGGACCACCGTGTCGGCTTCAAGGCGTACAACTTGGACCAGGTGCTCGACGGGGAGCTGGACGCGGTCATCCAGGCCTGTGTGGACGCCGATTCCGCCGCGAAGCTCGCCGCCGCCCAGTAACCCGTCCCCGACCCACTCTCGCAGTCCGGAGGAACCAGCGTGCAGCCATCATCTGGGGGGCCCAGCGACCCTCAGCGGCTCCGCCGCGGGCCCGCGCCCCGCAGTCTGCTGCTCGCCGAGGTGGCCCAGGCCACCCAGCGGCTGGCGGACGCGGGCGTGCCCTCACCGCGCTTCGACGCGGAGGAGCTCGCCGCCTACGTGCACAGCGTCAAGCGGGGAGAGCTGCACCACGTCAAGGACACGGACTTCGACGCCCGGTACTGGGAGACGATCGCCCGCCGCGAGGCCCGCGAGCCGCTCCAGCACATCACCGGCCGCGCCTTCTTCCGCTACCTGGAGCTCCAGGTGGGCCCCGGCGTCTTCGTGCCGCGCCCGGAGACCGAGTCGGTCGTCGGCTGGGCGATAGACGCCGTACGGGCCATGGACGTCGTCGAGCCGCTCATCGTGGACCTCTGCTCGGGCTCCGGCGCGATCGCGCTCGCCATGGCGCAGGAGGTGCCGCGCTCGCGCGTGCACGCCGTGGAGCTGTCCGAGGACGCCCTCACGTGGACGCGGAAGAACGCCGAGGGGTCCAGGGTCACCGTGCACCAGGGAGACGCCCTGGCGGCCCTCCCGGAGCTCGACGGGCAGGTCGACCTGGTCATCTCCAACCCGCCGTACATCCCGCTCACCGAGTGGGAGTACGTCGCCCCCGAGGCCCGGGACCACGACCCGGAGATGGCACTCTTCTCCGGCGAGGACGGCCTCGACACGATCCGCGGCATCGAGCGCACCGCGCACCGCCTGCTGCGGCCCGGCGGGCTCGTCGTGATCGAGCACGCGGACACCCAGGGCGGCCAGGTGCCCTGGATCTTCAGCGAGGAGTCCGGCTGGGCGGACGCCGCCGACCACCCCGACCTGAACAAGCGCCCCCGCTTCGCCACGGCCCGCAAGGCCATGCCGTGAGCGTGCGGACCCCCTGCGGCACCCACAGAGCTTCGAAGAACGAGGAGTCAGGCTGATGGCACGGCGATACGACTGCAACGACGCGACCGACCGTACGACGGGTCTGCGTGAGGCCGCGTCGGCGATTCGCCGCGGTGAGCTGGTCGTGCTGCCCACCGACACCGTCTACGGGCTCGGCGCGGACGCCTTCAGCGCCGAGGCCGTCGCCGATCTGCTCGACGCCAAGGGGCGCGGCCGCAACATGCCCACCCCGGTCCTCATCGGCTCCCCGAACACCCTCCACGGCCTCGTCACGGACTTCTCCGAGCAGGCCTGGGAGCTGGTCGACGCCTTCTGGCCGGGCGCCCTCACGCTCGTCGCCAAGCACCAGCCGTCCCTCCAGTGGGACCTCGGCGACACCCGGGGCACGGTCGCCATCCGCATGCCCCTGCACCCCGTCGCGATCGAGCTGCTCACGGAGGTCGGCCCGATGGCCGTCTCCAGCGCCAACCTCACGGGACACCCGGCTCCCGAGGACTGCGACGCCGCCCAGGAGATGCTCGGGGACTCCGTCTCCGTCTACCTCGACGGCGGCCCGACGCCCGGCATCGTCCCGTCCTCGATCGTGGACGTCACCGGCAAGGTCCCCGTGCTGCTGCGGGCCGGATCGCTCGACGCGGCCGAGCTCCGCAAGGTGGTACCCGACCTCGAGGTGGCCAATTGACCGCCCCTGAGGGGCGTGGCATAGCGGAGACCGCATACACCGGCAGCAACATCGACACCTTCCGCATCCTCCACGTCAGTACCGGCAACGTCTGCCGCTCGCCCATCACCGAGCGGCTGAACCGGCATGCCCTGAGCGCCCGCCTCGGCGCGCGCCTCACCGACGGGCTGATCGTGGAGAGCGCGGGCACCTGGGGCCACGAAGGGGCCCCCATGGAGTCCAACGCCGAGGCGGTCCTCGCCGACTTCGGCGCCGACGCGTCCGGGTTCGTCGGCCGCGAACTCCTCGACGAGCACGTCATCCGGGCCGACCTGGTCCTCACCGCGACCCGCGACCACCGCGCGCAGGTGATCTCCATGGGCCACTCGGCGGGGCTGCGCACGTTCACGCTCAAGGAGTTCACCCGGCTGGTACGGGCCATAGACCCGGCCACCCTGCCCGACCCGCTGGACGAGGGCATGGTGGAGCGCGCCCGCGCCCTGGTCCGCGCCGCGGCGGCCCTGCGCGGCTGGCTGCTGGCGCCCAGCGCGGAGGCCGACGAGGTCTACGACCCGTACGGCGCCCCCATCACGTTCTTCCGCTCGATCGGCGACGAGATCAACCAGGCGCTGGACCCGGTGGTCACGGCGCTCACCGGCGTGCCGGCCCGCCGCGTCTTCTAGGACCCCGCCAGGACGCCGCCGGGACCCGCCAGGACCCCGCACACCGGTTCCCCCCGGGTACGGAACCGGCCGGACGCCTTCCGCCGTACGGCCCTCCTCCCCGAATGGAATTGGTGCCGACAGGAAGCCGTGCAACCATCTGCGAGAACCGTGTGTCCTCCTCCTGGGGGGACGCGGTATCCGCCCGTGCTTCCGGCGCGGGCTAATGTGTGGGCCTCGGATGGCCAGCGATTCCTGTGGGGCAGCCTGTGCGTGATTACCTGCTGACGCTCTGTGTGACGGCCGCGGTGACCTACCTGCTGACCGGCCCGGTGCGGAAGTTCGCGATCGCGACCGGCGCCATGCCGGAGATCCGCGCCCGTGACGTGCACCGGGAGCCGACACCGAGGCTCGGCGGGATCGCCATGTTCCTCGGCCTCTGCGCCGGGCTGCTCGTCGCCGACAACCTCCAGAACCTGAGCGGGGTCTTCGAGCGCTCCAACGAGCCCCGCGCGCTGCTCTCGGGCGCCGCGCTGATCTGGCTGGTCGGGGTCCTGGACGACAAGTTCGAGATCGACGCCCTGATCAAGCTCGGGGCGCAGATGATCGCCGCCGGTGTGATGGTGATCCAGGGCCTCACGATCCTGTGGATCCCGGTCCCCGGGGTCGGCACGGTCGCGCTGACCGCCTGGCAGGGCAATCTGCTGACCGTCGCGCTGGTGGTCATCTCGATCAACGCGGTGAACTTCGTGGACGGCCTGGACGGCCTCGCGGCCGGCATGGTGTGCATCGCGGCGAGCGCGTTCTTCCTCTACTCGTACCGGCTCTGGGTCGGGTACGGCATCGAGGAGGCCGCCCCCGCGACGCTGTTCGCCGCCATCCTCATGGGGATGTGCCTGGGGTTCCTGCCCCACAACATGCATCCCGCCCGGATCTTCATGGGCGACTCGGGCTCGATGCTCATCGGCCTGGTGCTCGCCGCGAGCGCCATCTCCATCACCGGCCAGGTCGACCCGGACCGGCTGGGCCTGTTCGCCGGCTCCGAGCGGGAGGCCACGCACGAGATGCTGCCGGTCTTCATCCCGCTGCTGCTGCCGCTGACGATCATCGCCATCCCGTTCGCCGACCTGGTGCTGGCCATCGTGCGCCGTACCTGGAACGGCCAGTCGCCGTTCGCGGCCGACCGGGGGCACCTGCACCACCGCCTGCTGGAGATCGGGCACTCGCACAGCAGGTCGGTCCTGATCATGTACTTCTGGTCCGCGCTGATCGCGTTCGGTGTGGTGCTCTACTCGGTGCACTCGACGGCGATGTGGATCCTGCTGCTCATCGTGCCGCTGAGCGCGATGGGCCTGGTGCTCCTGCTGCTGCCCCGGTTCACACCGCGGGCGCCGCGGTGGGCCGAGTCGTTCGTCCCGCCCCGCTACCGGCGCCGCCGGCGGGCGGAGATCACGGTGGAGGACATCGCGCCCGGACTCGCCCCCGACGCACGGGAGATGCCGGAGGAACGTACGCCTGTTCCCGCCGGCGTCAACGGCGCGACCGCCCTCGGCGCTCGTTCGCGTCTTCCTGAACGCGGCAAGGCCGGTTCACGGCGATGACACTTTTCCATTTACCGCATTGAGGTCCAATACCACGCAACATGCGCATTTCTGTTACGCACATGGGCACGGTCACTCTCACGTGTGACAGGTGGCACACCACCTGGGTAAAGACCTCATCAAATAGTTTGTGATACTGTTCACGAGACCCGGCGACAGAGCCGAAGGACCGTAGTGCGACGGTTCGTTGGCCCGAGAAACCTTCTCTCGGACCGGGCCTACGCTCGTCCATGACGACACCATCTGCCCCACCCAGCAAGCGGAGCTGCCGCCATGCCGTCCAACGACGTCCGGAACCTCCTTCACACCGCCGTGCCCACTGCCGCCGCCGGTGCCGTCGCCGCTGTCGTCAGTGGTGTGGTCGCGGGGGGAAAGGGCGCTCTGGGCGCGGGTATCGGCGCGCTGGTCGTGATCCTCTTCATGGGGATCGGGATGGTGGTGCTCGAACGGACGGCCAAATCGCTGCCGCACCTGTTCCAGGCGATGGGCCTCATGCTGTACACGGCCCAACTTCTTCTGTTGTTCATCTTCGTGGCCGCGTTCAAGAACACCACACTGTTCAATCCCAAAGCCTTCGCAGCCACGCTCGTCGCGGCCACCCTCGTGTGGATCGGCGCGCAGGCGCGTGCGCACATGAAGGCCAAGATCCTCTACGTCGAACCCGAATCTTCGAAGGGCAGCGCGCCCCAGAAATCGGGGTCCTCGACGTGAGGGGTAGGGCCGGGATAAGCGACTGTTCGGGACCCTGCTATCGTCCGGTGCCAACTGCGGCATTGCGGGCGCGGGCATCCGAGCTGACGCCTGTTGTTTCGACGCGAGGCTCGAAACCCGACCGCCGCTCCCACACCCGTTCCACCTGTCCAGTGCCGAACCGCGGCTCCGCGCCGCGCCGACACAACGAGGTTGCCGTACCTATGCGCCATGCTGAAGGAGCCCGCGGTGAGTGCTGACCCGACGCAGGTGCTCGCCTTCGAGACCGACTGCCACATCTTCGACGGGTGTGGTTTCCCGGCACCCGGCCTGCACTCGTTCCTGTTCAAGCCCCTTGTGGGGCACGGCGGTAACGGCACCAGTTGGTACTTCGACAAGACCATGCTGCTCGCCGTTCTCGGCTCGATCATCATCGTCGTCTTCTTCTGGGCGGCGTTCCGCAAGCCGAAGCTCGTCCCGGGCAAGCTCCAGATGGTGGCCGAGGCCGGATACGACTTCGTCCGCCGCGGCATCGTCTACGAGACGCTCGGCAAGCGCGAGGGCGAGAAGTACGTTCCGCTCGTCGTCTCGCTGTTCTTCTTCGTCTGGATGATGAACCTCTGGTCGATCATCCCGCTCGCGCAGTTCCCGGTGACGGCGATCATCTCGTACCCGATCGGGCTCGCACTGATCGTCTACGTCCTCTGGGTCTCGCTGACCTTCAAGCGGCACGGCTTCATCGGCGCCTTCAAGAACTTCGGCGGATACGACAAGTCGCTCGGTCCCGTACTGCCGCTGGCCATGGGCATCGAGCTCTTCTCGAACCTGCTGGTCCGGCCCTTCACGCACGCGGTGCGACTGTTCGCGAACATGTTCGCGGGCCACACGCTGATCCTGCTGTTCACGATCGCCAGCTGGTACCTGCTCAACGGCATCGGTATCGCCTACGCGGCGGTGTCGTTCGTGATGGTCCTCGTGATGACCGCCTTCGAGCTCTTCATCCAGGCGCTTCAGGCGTACGTGTTCGTCCTGCTGACCTGCACCTTCATCCAGGGTGCTCTCGCGGAGGGCCACGGTGAGTCCCACCCCGAGCCGGCCCGCGAGAAGCAGGGCGTGCTCGCCGAAGCCCAGTGATCGTCTCCCCTTACCCCGACCTCCGCTCCCGTAATTTGTCCGGTGGCCAACCCCCACCGGTCCGTGAAAGAGAAGGAAGAACTGGCATGTCCCAGACTCTTGCTGCCGCTGTCTCCGGCTCGCTCGGCTCCGTCGGCTACGGCCTCGCCGCCATCGGCCCCGGCGTCGGCGTCGGCATCATCTTCGGTAACGGCACCCAGGCCCTCGCCCGCCAGCCCGAGGCCGCCGGCCTCATCCGCGCCAACCAGATCCTCGGTTTCGCGTTCTGTGAGGCGCTCGCCCTCATCGGTCTGGTCATGCCGTTCGTCTACGGCACCTGATCTCCAGATCCGCCGCAGACTCACTAGACGAAAGGCACTGATGTGAGCCATCCCCTGGTTCAGCTCGCGGTCGAGGAGTCGGAGAACCCGCTGGTTCCCCCGATCCCCGAACTCATCATCGGCCTGCTCGCCTTCATCATCGTCTTCGGTTTCCTCGCCAAGAAGCTCCTCCCGAACATCAACAAGGTTCTCGAAGAGCGTCGCGAGGCCATCGAGGGCGGCATCGAGAAGGCCGACGCCGCCAAGGCCGAGGCCGAGAGCGTCCTGGAGCAGTACAAGGCGCAGCTCGCCGAGGCACGTCACGAGGCCGCACGTCTCCGCCAGGAGGCGACCGAGCAGGGCGCCGCGATCATCCAGGAGATGAAAGCGGAAGGCCAGCGGCAGCGTGAGGAGATCATCGCCGCGGGTCACTCGCAGATCGAGGCGGACCGCAAGGCCGCGGCCGGCGCCCTGCGCCGCGACGTGGGCAAGCTCGCCACCGATCTCGCGGGCAAGCTCGTCGGCGAGTCCCTGGAGGACTCCGCCCGGCAGAGCCGCACGATCGACCGCTTCCTCGACGAGCTCGAGGACGGCGCGTCCAAGACGGAGGCCACACGATGAACGGAGCGAGCCGCGAGGCGCTGGCTGCCGCTCGTGAGCGCCTGGACGCGCTGACCGACAGCACGTCGGTCGACGCGGCGAAGCTCGCGGACGAGCTGGCCGCCGTCACGGCGCTGCTCCAGCGCGAGGTTTCGCTGCGCCGGGTCCTGACCGACCCGGCGCAGGACGGCGAGGGCAAGGCCCGGCTGGCGGCCCGGCTGCTGGACGGGCAGGTGGGCGGCACGACCGCCGACCTGGTCTCCGGCATGGTCCGCTCCCGCTGGTCCCAGCCGCGCGACCTGGTCGACGCGGTCGAGGAGCTGGCGGCCGTCGCCGACCTCTCCGCCGCCCAGCGGAGCGGTTCGCTGGACAACGTGGAGGACGAGCTGTTCCGGTTCGGCCGGATCGTCCTCTCCAGCCCCGACCTGCGCGCCGCGCTGACCGACAGGTCGGCCACCGTCCAGGCGAAGACCGCGCTGCTCAGGACCCTGCTCGGCGGTCGCGCCGAAGCGGTGACCGAGCGCCTGGTCGTGCGACTCGTCGCACAGCCGCGTGGACGTAGCCTGGAAGCGGGAATCCACACCCTGTCCAGGATCGCCGCGGAACGGCGCGACCGGCTGGTCGCCGTCGTCACGTCGGCGGTCCCGCTCAACGACAGCCAGAAGCAGCGCCTCGGCGCCGTACTGGCACGGCTCTACGGCCACCCGATGCACCTGAACCTGGACGTGGACCCCGCGGTCCTCGGCGGGATCTCGGTACGCGTCGGCGACGAGGTCATCAACGGCACGATCGCGGACCGTCTCGACGAGGCGGCCCGGCGACTGGCCGGCTGACCCGCACCACAGCAGAACAGCAGGACGAGCGGCCCGGTTGGGCCGTGCAGAGATTGCAGAAGATTCCTGGGGGTCGCCCCCAGACCCGCAGACCCCCAAAGAAACTTCGGGCCCAACAAGGAGAGCAGGGAACCCAGATGGCGGAGCTCACGATCCGGCCGGAGGAGATCCGGGACGCGCTGGACACTTTTGTCCAGTCGTACCAGCCGGACGCGGCCTCGCGCGAGGAGGTCGGTACGGTCAGCGTGGCCGGCGACGGTATCGCCAAGATCGAGGGACTTCCCTCGGCGATGGCGAACGAGCTGCTCAAGTTCGAGGACGGCACCCTCGGTCTCGCCCTCAACCTCGAGGAGCGCGAGATCGGTGCCATCGTCCTCGGCGAATTCAGCGGCATCGAGGAGGGACAGCCGGTCAGTCGTACCGGTGAGGTCCTCTCCGTCGCCGTGGGCGAGGGATACCTGGGTCGCGTCGTCGACCCGCTCGGCAACCCGATCGACGGCCTCGGCGAGATCGCGACCGAGGGCCGCCGCGCCCTCGAGTTGCAGGCCCCTGGCGTCATGGTCCGCAAGTCGGTGCACGAGCCGATGCAGACCGGCTACAAGGCCGTCGACTCCATGGTGCCGATCGGCCGTGGCCAGCGACAGCTGATCATCGGCGACCGCCAGACGGGCAAGACCGCCCTGGCCGTCGACACGATCATCAACCAGCGCGACAACTGGCGCTCGGGCGACGTGAACAAGCAGGTGCGCTGCATCTACGTCGCCATCGGCCAGAAGGGCTCCACCATCGCGTCCGTGCGCGGTGCGCTGGACGAGGCCGGCGCCCTGGAGTACACGACCATCGTCGCGGCCCCCGCGTCCGACCCGGCCGGCTTCAAGTACCTGGCGCCGTACACCGGCTCGGCCATCGGCCAGCACTGGATGTACCAGGGCAAGCACGTCCTGATCATCTTCGACGACCTCTCGAAGCAGGCCGACGCGTACCGCGCCGTGTCCCTGCTGCTGCGCCGTCCGCCGGGCCGCGAGGCCTACCCGGGCGACGTCTTCTACCTGCACTCGCGTCTCCTGGAGCGCTGCGCGAAGCTCTCCGACGAGCTGGGCGCCGGTTCGATGACGGGTCTGCCGATCGTCGAGACGAAGGCCAACGACGTCTCGGCGTTCATCCCGACCAACGTCATCTCCATCACCGACGGCCAGTGCTTCCTGGAGTCCGACCTGTTCAACGCCGGCCAGCGGCCCGCGCTGAACGTCGGTATCTCGGTCTCCCGCGTCGGTGGCTCCGCCCAGCACCGGGCCATGCGCCAGGTGTCGGGACGACTGCGCGTGGACCTCGCCCAGTTCCGTGAGCTGGAGGCGTTCGCGTCCTTCGGTTCCGACCTGGACGCGGCGTCCAAGGCGTCGCTCGCCCGTGGTCAGCGCCTCGTCGAGCTGCTGAAGCAGTCGCAGTACGCGCCGATGCCCGTCGAGGAGCAGGTCGTCTCCGTGTGGGCCGGTACCACCGGCAAGCTGGACGACGTACCGGTCGCCGACATCCGCCGCTTCGAGTCGGAGCTGCTGGAGTACCTGCGCCGCGAGCGCAAGGACCTCCTCACCAGCATCGCCGAGGGCGGCAAGATGTCCGACGACACGATCCAGTCGATCGGCGACGCGATCACCGCCTTCAAGCAGCAGTTCGAGACCTCGGACGGCAAGCTGCTCGGCGAGGACGCCCCGGCCGGCGCGGCCAAGTGACGACGGAAGGGACCTGACTCATGGGAGCCCAGCTCCGGGTCTACAAGCGTCGCATCAAATCCGTCACCGCGACCAAGAAGATCACCAAGGCGATGGAGATGATCGCCGCCTCGCGCATCGTCAAGGCGCAGCGCCAGGTGGCGGCCTCCACCCCGTACGCGACCGAGCTGACCCGCGCGGTCACCGCGGTCGCCACGGGGTCCACGACCAAGCACGCCCTGACCACCGAGGCCGACTCCCCGGTCCGGGCCGCGATCCTGCTCGTCACGAGCGACCGCGGTCTGGCCGGCGGCTACTCCTCGAACGCCATCAAGGCGGCGGAGCGGCTGACCGAGCGGCTCCGCGGTGAGGGCAAGGAGGTCGACGCGTACATCGTCGGCCGCAAGGGTGTCGCCTACTACGGCTTCCGTGAGCGCAAGGTCACGGAGTCGTGGACGGGCTTCACCGACAACCCGACGTACGCGGACGCCAAGAAGGTCGCGGCTCCGCTGATCGCGGCCGTCCAGCAGGACACGGCCGAGGGCGGCGTGGACGAGCTCCACATCGTCTTCACCGAGTTCGTGTCGATGCTGACGCAGACGCCGGTGGCGAACCGGCTGCTGCCGCTCAGCCTCGACCAGGCGGCCGAGGAGGCGGGCACGAAGGGCGAGATCCTTCCGCTGTTCGACTTCGAGCCGTCGGCGGAGGACGTCCTCGACGCCCTGCTGCCGCGGTACGTCGAGAGCCGTATCTACAACGCGCTGCTCCAGGCCGCCGCTTCGAAGCACGCGGCCACCCGGCGCGCGATGAAGTCGGCGACCGACAACGCCGGGGATCTCATCAAGAGCCTTTCCCGGCTTGCCAACGCGGCCCGCCAGGCCGAAATCACCCAGGAAATCAGCGAGATCGTCGGAGGCGCGAGCGCCCTCGCCGACGCGACCGCGGGGAGTGACAATTAATGACGACCACTGTTGAGACGGCGACCCCGGGGAGCACGGCCACGGGCCGCGTCGCCCGGGTCATCGGCCCGGTCGTCGACGTGGAGTTCCCCGTCGACGCGATGCCGGAGATCTACAACGCGCTGCACGTCGAGGTCTCCGACCCGGCCGAGGCCGGCAAGAAGAAGATCCTCACGCTCGAGGTCGCCCAGCACCTGGGTGACGGCGTGGTCCGCGCGATCTCGATGCAGCCCACCGACGGCCTGGTCCGCCAGGCCCCGGTGACCGACACGGGCGCCGGCATCACGGTGCCGGTCGGCGACGTGACCAAGGGCAAGGTGTTCAACACCCTCGGTCAGATCCTGAACCAGCCCGAGGCCGAGTCGCAGATCACCGAGCGCTGGCCGATCCACCGCAAGGCCCCGGCCTTCGACCAGCTCGAGTCGAAGACCGAGATGTTCGAGACCGGCCTGAAGGTCGTCGACCTGCTGACCCCGTACGTCAAGGGCGGCAAGATCGGTCTGTTCGGAGGTGCGGGCGTCGGCAAGACGGTCCTCATCCAGGAAATGATCATGCGTGTCGCCAACCTGCACGACGGTGTGTCCGTCTTCGCGGGTGTCGGTGAGCGTACGCGTGAGGGCAACGACCTCATCGACGAGATGACCGAGTCGGGCGTCCTGGACAAGACCGCGCTGGTCTTCGGCCAGATGGACGAGCCGCCGGGCACCCGTCTGCGGGTCGCCCTGTCCGCCCTGACCATGGCGGAGTACTTCCGCGATGTGCAGAAGCAGGACGTGCTGCTCTTCATCGACAACATCTTCCGTTACACCCAGGCCGGTTCCGAGGTCTCCACGCTGCTCGGCCGTATGCCGTCCGCGGTGGGTTACCAGCCGACCCTGGCCGACGAGATGGGTGTGCTCCAGGAGCGCATCACCTCGACGCGTGGTCACTCGATCACCTCGATGCAGGCGATCTACGTCCCCGCGGACGACCTGACCGACCCGGCCCCGGCCACGACCTTCGCGCACCTCGACGCGACGACCGTGCTGTCGCGTCCGATCTCGGAGAAGGGCATCTACCCGGCGGTGGACCCGCTGGACTCGACGTCCCGCATCCTGGACCCGCGCTACATCTCGCAGGACCACTACGACACGGCCAGCCGCGTCAAGGGGATCCTCCAGAAGTACAAGGACCTCCAGGACATCATCGCGATCCTCGGGATCGACGAGCTGGGCGAGGAGGACAAGCTCGTCGTCCACCGCGCCCGTCGTGTCGAGCGCTTCCTGTCGCAGAACACCCACGCCGCCAAGCAGTTCACCGGCGTGGACGGCTCCGACGTACCGCTGGACGAGTCGATCACCGCGTTCAACTCGATCTGCGACGGGGACTACGACCACTTCCCCGAGCAGGCGTTCTTCATGTGCGGTGGCATTGAGGACCTCAAGGCCAACGCCAAGGAGCTCGGCGTCTCCTGACCCGGTCTTCCGACCTGGTGGACGCTCGGAGGGGGGCGGGTCATCCTGCCCCCCTCCGACGCATCCACCGGTACCCCATAGAATCAATTCCAACACCCGGCCGCAGGGCCGGGTGGTGACCCGAGGAGCCACCCTTGGCTGCTGAGCTGCATGTCGAGCTGGTCGCCGCCGACCGTAGTGTCTGGTCCGGCGAGGCCACCCTGGTCGTCGCGCGCACCACGTCCGGCGACATCGGCGTCATGCCCGGTCACCAGCCCCTGCTGGGTGTGCTGGAGTCGGGCCCGGTGACCATTCGTACGAGCGACGGCGGCACCGTCGTCGCCGCGGTGCACGGCGGTTTCATCTCGTTCGCCGACAACAAGCTCTCGCTGCTGGCGGAGGTTGCCGAGCTGGCGGACGAGATCGACGCGCAGCGCGCGGAGCGGGCGCTGGAACGCGCGAAGTCCGACGATGACGATGCCGCCGAGCGGCGCGCCGACGTCCGGATGCGCGCGGTGTCGGGGCGCTGAGAAGCGCACTGCCACGACGGAATTACCCTCAGCCGCGGCCCTGGCTGGACTTCCAGACCGGGTCGCGGCTGAGGCGATGCAGGTGCGGTTCTGGGTCCGGTACTGGATATGGCGAGGAGGTCGGTGTTGATGGTCCTCGCTCTGCTCGTAAGCGGACTGGTCGTCGTACTGGTTGCGGTGGGGCTCTTCGTCTTCGGTCTGCGCCGGCGGCTGATCCAGCGCTCCGGAGGGACCTTCGACGCCAGCCTGCGGTGGGACGTGCCGGAGGAGACCGACCTCTCCGGCAAGGGCTGGGTGTACGGCGTCGCCCGCTACAACGGGGACAGCGTCAACTGGTTCCGCGTCTTCTCGTACGCCCCCCGGCCCCGCCGCACGCTGGACCGCGCGTCGATCGAGGTGACGGCCCGCCGGGGCCCGCAGGGCGAGGAGGAACTCGCGCTGCTCTCCGACGCGGTGGTCCTCGGCTGTGTGCACCAAGGGGTACGGCTGGAGCTGGCGATGAGCGAGGACGCGCTCACGGGCTTCCTGGCGTGGCTGGAGGCAGCGCCTCCCGGCCAGCGGGTGAACGTGGCGTAGGCGTGCGGGACATGGTGAAGGGGGCGGCGCTCGAAGCGCCGCCCCCTTCATTCATGCGGGTGTGTCACATGCCGGGCTCTACTGGAGACCGTTGCTGATCGCCGTGACCAGTTCACCGTTGGTGGTGTCACCGGTGAAGTCCCAGAAGAACGCGCCGCCCAGGCCCTGCTGCTTGGCCCAGGTCATCTTGCCCGCGATGGTGGCCGGGGTGTCGTAGCTCCACCAGTTGTTGCCGCAGTAGGAGTACGACGTCCCGCCGACGGTGCCGGTGGGCGGGCACGAGGTCTTGAGGATCTTGTAGTCCTCGATGCCGGCCTCGTACTTGCCGGGCGCCGCGCCCGTCGCCGAGCCGCCCGGGGCGGCCTGGGTGACGCCGGTCCAGCCGCGGCCGTAGAAGCCGATGCCGAGCAGCAGCTTGGCCGCCGGGACGCCCTGCGCCTTGAACTTGGCGATCGCGTCGGCGGAGGTGAAGCCCTGCTGCGGGATGCCGGTGTAGGAGTTCAGCGCGGAGTGCGGGGCCGTCGGGCCCGCCGCGTTGAAGGAGCCGAAGAAGTCGTACGTCATGACGTTGAACCAGTTCATGTACTGGGCCGCGCCGGCGTAGTCCGACTTCTCGATCTTGCCGCCCGCCGAGCCGTCGGCCGTGACGGCGGCGGTGATCAGGTAGTTCGCGCCGAACTTCGCGCGCATGGCCTGCATCATGTTCTTGAAGGCGGCCGGGCCGCTGGCGTCGCAGGACAGGCCGCAGGAGTTCGGGTACTCCCAGTCCAGGTCGATGCCGTCGAACACATCGGCCCAGCGCGGGTCCTCGATCAGGTCGTAGCAGGACTGCGCGAACGCGGTCGGGTTCTTCACGGCGTCGGTGAAGCCACCGGACCAGGTCCAGCCGCCGAAGGACCAGAGAACCTTGATGTTCGGGTTCGCCGCCTTGAGCTTGCGCAGCTGGTTGAAGTTGCCGCGCAGCGGCTGGTCCCACGTGTCGGCGACACCGTCGACGGCCTGGTCGGCGGTGTACGCCTTGTCCGTCGCGGCGTACGCGTCACCCATGACGCACTTGCCGCCGGTGACGTTGCCGAAGGAGTAGTTGATGTGCGTGATCTTCGAGGCGGAGCCCGAGCTCACGATGTTCTTGACGTGGTAGTTCCGGTCGTAGACACCCCACTCGGTGAAGTACCCGAGCTTGATCTTGCTACCGGTGGGAGGGTTGCCGGGGTCCGTGGTGCCACCGGTGGTGCGGACCGCGCGGGCGCCGCTGACGGGGCCCACCTGGTCGATGGTGTCACGGGCCTGGACGGTGTACGAGTAGTCCGTGCCGGCGGTGAGGCCGGTGTTGGTGTAGGAGGTGCCGGTGACCGTGGCGACCTTCGTACCGTTACGGAAGACGTCGTAGTTCTTGACGCCCTTGTCGTCGGTCGCGGCCGACCAGTTCAGCGTGACCGCCGTGTTGGTGATGTTGCTGGCGGTCGGGGTGCCGGGGGCCGAGGGCAGCGCGTCGCCGGGGACGCTCGGGCCGCCGTCGCAGGAGGCGCCGTTGAGCTTACAGCCGGAGGGCGATCCCGAGCCGGTGCCGTTGAACCCGAAGGAGATGGACGCGCCGGGGGCCAGCGTGCCGTTCCAGGTCTTGTTCTTGCCGGTCCAGTGGTTGCCCGAGCCGGTGACGTCCGCGTCCCACGCGGAGGTCACGGCGGTGCCGGCGGGGAAGTCCCACTCGACGGTCCAGGAGCTGAGGGTCGTGGTGCCGGTGTTCTTCACCGTCCACTTGCCCTCGAAGCCCGTGCCCCAGTCGGAGGGCTTGGTGAAGGTGGCCGTCGCCGAGGTGGCGGCTTCGGCGGGGGCGGCGAGGCCGACCATCGCGGCCAGGGGAAGCAGCAGCGCGGTGAGGCCCGCGACCGCTCTGGATCTGAATCTGGCCTTGAGAGGCTGGATGTTCAAAGGTGCTCCTCGATGGAGTGAGTACCGGACAATTCGGGGGTGGTCCGTGCACTGGGCACACCACGTCGGCTCACCGCAGTGTGTGCGGTGAGAGTAGGAAGGTCTGGACCAATCGTCAATAGGTCCAGACCACCGACGCCGATAGGTGGCCTAGACACCCAACTCCTGGGCGAGCACGGCCGCTTGTACCCGGCTGCGCAGCGAGAGCTTGGCCAGCACCCTGCTGACGTGCGTCTTCACCGTAGCCTCCGCCATGTCGAGGCGTACCGCGATCGCCGCGTTCGACAGTCCCTCACCCAGACATGACAGGACTTCACGCTCCCGCCGGGTAAGCGCTTCCAGGACGGCCGGGTCCGCCGCGTCCGCCCGGCGCGCCCCCGTGGGAGCCGCGAACTCCGCGATCAGCCGGCGGGTGACGGCCGGGGCGATCAGACCCTCGCCGCGCGCCACCGTCCGTACCGCCGTGAGCAGATCGGCCGCCTCGGTGTGCTTCAGCAGGAAGCCCGCCGCCCCGGCCCGCAGCGCCCCGAAGACGTACTCGTCCAGATCGAAGGTGGTGAGCACCAGGACGTCCGCGAGGCCCTCCGCGACGACCCGCCGGGTCGCCGACACCCCGTCGAGGCGGGGCATCTGGACGTCCATCAGCACCAGATCCGGCCGGAGTTCACGCGCCAGGGCCACCGCCTCCTCGCCGTCCGACGCCTCTCCGACCACCTCGATGTCCGGCGCGCTGCGCAGGATGAGGACCAGGCCGGCGCGTACCGCGGACTGGTCCTCGGCGACCAGGACCCGGATCGTCATCGCCCGTCACGTTCCTTTCCCGCGGGCAACCGGGCCCGCACCCGCCAGATCTTGTGCCCGCCGTCGTCGGTGACGGGCCCGGACATGAACACACCGTCCAGCAGCGCCACCCGCTCCCGCATCCCCACCAGCCCGGCGCCGGAGCCGGGCGCCCGGGGCCCCGGGCGATCCCCGTACGGGCTGTCCACCCGTACGGTCAACTCCTCCCCGGCGTGCGCCGGTTCGACGCCCAGCCCGACGAACACCCGCCCGGGAGCGGCGTGTTTGAGGGCGTTGGTCAGCGACTCCTGCACGATGCGGTACGCGGCCAGCTCGACCGGCGCGGGCAGCGTACGGCCCTCCGGGCGCCGGTCGTCGAGCGTGAACTCCAGCCCGCTGGAAGCGCCGTTGGTCCCGGCCTGCGCCAGCAGCGCGTCCAGGGACCGCAGACTCGGCGCGGCGGCCGGCTCCGGGTCACCGCCGCCGCTGTCCCGCAGGATCCCGATCAGCCGCCGCATCTCGGCCAGGCCCTCGACGCTGTTCTCCCGGATCACGGTGAGCGCGTCGCGGGTCGTGCGCGCGTCGTCCAGCGAGAGCGCGGCCGTGGAGTGGATCGCTATCGCCGACAGGTGGTTGGCGACCATGTCGTGCAACTCGCGGGCCATCCTGGCGCGTTCGGCCGTCACCGCCTGGCTCCGGTCGATCTCCGCCAGGAGTGCCACCTGGCGGGTCCGCAGCCTGGCCGTCTCCGCCGCGTCCCGGTGGTTGCGCACGAGGGCGCCGGTGGCGGCGGGCGCGAACCCGACGATGCCGACGGCCACGCCGATGAGCAGGGATTCCGGGGTACGGAGCCAGCCGAGGAACCCGGCCGTCGCCGCGACGGTGAGCAGGCCCATGACGCGCGGGATCCGGCGGGCTGCGGCGGGGGAGCCGTACAGGACGGCCGCGTAGGCGAGGTCCGTGAACATCACGACCGTGGCCAGGCTGCCCCGCGTGAACTGGTCCAGGACCAGGGCCAACGCGCCGACGACCAAGGCGGTCCTGGGCGCGGTCCGCCGTACCAGCTCCATCGCGGCCGAGACGGCCACGGGCACCAGCACCCAGGCGCCGTTCCACAGGCGTGCTTCCTGTGTGAAGATCCCCGCCGCCCACAGGACGACACCGCCCAGCAGGCCCGCCGCGCCGATCAACACGTCGTCGCGGTGGGGGCGGAGGGGGGCGGTCACCTCTCGGGAGGCGGTCATCCCCCCATGAAACACGGCGGGCCACGCCGGGGCGTCGGCGTGGCGGGGGAGTGCCGGGTACATCGAAGGATGCAGTGGGGAGCAGCCGGGACTCGTCAGCGGCGACGACGCCCCGGCGGCGGCGGACCGGCAGGCTGGACGGTGTCCGCGCGGCACACCGGCCCGCACGCCCCACCGGGAGGAACCCCGTGATCGTCACCCTGGTCATCGTCTGCGAGGTGGGCTTCTGGGTGCTGCTCGCCGCCGGCCTGACGCTGCGGTACGCGGCGGGGAAGCGCCGGCTGGGGGCCGCCGTCCTGCTCCTGGAGCCGCTGCTGGAGGTCGTCCTGCTGGCCGCCACGGCGGTCGACCTGAGGAACGGGGCCGAGCCGGACTGGAAACACGGCCTGGCGGCGCTCTACCTCGGCTACACCGTCGCGTACGGCCACTACACGGTCCGGTGGATCGACGGGCACGTCGCCCACCGCTTCGCGGGCGCCCCGCCCCCGCCGAAGCCGCCGCGTTACGGGACTCCCCGCGCCGTGCACGAGGGCAAGCTGTGGCTGCGGACGCTGCTGGGCGCGGCGGTGGCGGTCGGCCTGCTCCAGCTCGCGATCGTGTACGTCGGCGACCGGGGCGGCACCGGCTCCCTGAGGGCCTGGCAGTTCACCGCGCTGCGGGTCGCCGGGATCCACGGCGTGATCGCCCTGACGTACGCGCTCCGGCCGAAGAAGGCGCCGGCCTCGGCCACCTCCGCCTCCGTCGGCCCCGGCCCCCGGGAGGACCGCTGACCGGGCTCCCGTACCACCGCTGCTACCGCTGCCCGCCCGGCACCCACAGCACGTCCCCGACCTCCTTGTTGGCGACCCGCGCCAGGATGAAGAGGAGGTCGGAGAGACGGTTCAGGTACGTGGCCGTCAGGGCGTTCATGATGTCTCCGTGGACCTCCAGCGCCGCCCACGTCGAGCGCTCCGCGCGCCGTACGACCGTGCACGCCTGGTGCAGCAGCGCCGCGCCGGGGGCGCCGCCCGGGAGGATGAAGCTGCGGAGCTTCTCCACCTCCTCCAGATAGCGGTCGCAGTCCGCCTCCAGCTTGTCGACATACGCCTGCTCGACCCGCAGCGGCGGGTACTCGGGGTTCTCCACCACCGGGTTGCACAGGTCCGCGCCCACGTCGAAGAGGTCGTTCTGGACCCGGACGAGGACCTTCACGATGTCCTCGGGGAGCCCGCCCAGCGCGATCGCGGTCCCGATGCAGGCGTTCGCCTCGTTGGCGTCGGCGTACGCCGCGATGCGCAGATCGGTCTTGACCGTGCGGCTCATGTCGCCGAGCGCCGTGGTGCCCTTGTCGCCGGTGCGGGTGTAGATACGCGTCAGATTGACCATACGACCAGCGTAGTGAGGACCCCGGAGGTGCTACGCCGTACGGGGGAGAACCCGCTCAAGTGCCCGGAACGGGGCCCCTGATGGGTCCCTCCGGTGTGATGTCCGTCATGTGAGACGTGACGCGCATCTCTTCGCCGCCATCCGGCCGCCCGCGAACGCTAACCTCCGGCAGAGCACGCAAATGTAAACCCGGCGTTAAGACCGGGGGCGATTCAAGGGGTGTGTCGTGGCCAGGAAGCTCGCCGTCATCGGGGCCGGACTCATGGGGTCGGGGATCGCGCAGGTCTCGGCCCAGGCCGGCTGGGACGTCGTCCTGCGTGACGTCACGGACGCGGCCCTGGCCCGTGGGATCGACGGCATCAGAGCTTCGTACGGCAAGTTCGTCGCCAAGGGCAAGCTCGAAGAGGCCGACGCCGACGCCGCGCTGAGCCGTATCACCACCACCACCGACCTGGACGCCGTCGCCGACGCGGACCTGGTGGTGGAGGCCGTGTACGAGCGGCTGGACGTCAAGCACGAGATCTTCCGCGCGCTCGACAAGCTGGTACGGGACGACGCCGTCCTCGCCTCCAACACCTCGGCCATCCCGATCACGAAGATCGCCGCCGTGACGGACCGTCCGGAGCGTGTGGTCGGTACGCACTTCTTCTCGCCGGTGCCGATGATGCGGCTGTGCGAACTCGTCCGCGGGTACAAGACCAGTGACGAAGCGCTCGCCACCGCGCGGGAGTTCGCCGAGTCCGTCGGCAAGACGTGCGTGGTCGTCAACCGCGACGTGGCGGGCTTTGTGACCACCCGGCTGATCTCCGCGCTCGTCGTGGAGGCCGCCAAGCTCTACGAGTCGGGCGTCGCGTCCGCCGAGGACATCGACACCGCCTGCAAGCTGGGCTTCGGACACGCGATGGGCCCGCTCGCCACCGCCGATCTGACGGGTGTCGACATCCTGCTGCACGCCACCGAGAACATCTACACCGAGTCGCAGGACGAGAAGTTCGCGCCGCCGGAGCTGATGCGCCGGATGGTGGACGCGGGTGACATCGGACGCAAGAGCGGGCAGGGGTTCTACAAGCACTGAGCCGGACCTGAGCCGCACCGACCGTCGCGACCTCACCCCACCGGGTGAATTCGGTATCGGTTCGCTCACGGACGGCAACTTCCACGGCTGCGTGACAGTCAGGCTGCGTGACAGTCAGTGGGTTGCGGGACCGAACAGGCCATGGAGCACTGAGCACTCTCGGGGAGCGCATATGCACATCAGGGGCGACCACGCCGAGCTGGTCGTCGAGGGCCGCCTCGACGTACGCAGCGCGGCGGACGCCCGTACGGTCCTGCACTCGGCCGTCGACGGCGGAGCCGGCGATCTCGTGCTCGACCTGACCGCTCTGGACTCCTGGGACGCCACGGGACTCGGCGTCATCATGGGGGCCCACCGACGGGCGGGACGGTGCGGACGGAGACTCGTCCTGCGCCACGTCCCGCCGCAGATGCAGCGGCTGCTCGTGGCCACCCGGCTGCACCGCATCCTCGCGATCGAGGGCGGGATCGCGGCGGAGTCGCTGCCGCGGGTGTGAGGCGTGGGGCGCGGGGCGCGAGGCATGAGGCGCGCCGGGGCGCGAGCCGTCCGGCCTGAGGGCGTGAGGCTTGCGCGCCCCGCGCGCCTCGGTGCGCCGTACGTACTCCCCAATGCGCCGCACAATCCTCACGAGAACGTGACTTCCTGGGCAGGTCACCACCCCGCCTGTTCGTAGATACTGTCCGGAGCTTAGGGTTTCGGCCGTCTGCGGATCGACCGACCCACGAAGCAGGCACCGGACCGGAGCGACAGACAAGCGTGCGAGGCCGGGGGGCAACCGCACGCCACGATCTGGGGGACTTTCACGATGGATCCGATGAGCCGGGGAGCGGAAGAACACGGCCACGACGGCGAACCCGCCGCCGCGAGCACCGATGAGCAGCCACCGGCGCGCGAGCCCCTCACTCCGGCGCTCGGACACCTCAAGGGCGCCGGCCCGGTCACTCCGGCGCGCGCCCGTACCGTCCAGCTCATATCGGGCGACTTCCTGCTCACCGTCAACCCCGTCGACGGCACCGAGATAGAGCCCTGCCCGCCGGGCCGTAAACCCGCCGCACCCATCCGGCGCAGCGCCACCGAGCG
>NZ_WWJY01000615.1 GCF_009865405.1 Streptomyces sp. SID3212
CCGGGGCGCAGCGCGTCCAGGCGCTCGCCGAAGCGGCGGCGGAACGGCGGCATGACGCGCTGGGCCGGTTGCTGCCCGCCGATCCGGCGAAATTCGCGCTGACGTGGCTGGCCGCGGCGGTCTACGCGTCGGCGGCGGCCGAGTTCCTGCTGCTCGCCGCCTGGGCACCACAGGAACCGGCGGCGAACTGATCTGCGCCGCCGATCGTCCTCAAGGAAGGGGAACGCACAGACGAACGACCGCACAGCACCGCACAACACAGCACGATCCAGTCAGGGAGACCCATGCCACTGCCGAAGCTGCCACGCCTCCCCCGGCGTCCGCGCCTGCCGCGCACCCGTCGCGGCCAACGCCTCGCCGTACAGGCCGTGATGGCGGGATGCGTGCTCGCGCTGGCACCGGTGACCTGGATGTACACGACCGCGGACAGCCATATCCGTACGGTCGCGGACGTCCCGGCCACGGACGTCGCCGTCGTGTTCGGCGCCGGGCTGCGGGAGGGCCGCCCGTCCCCGTACCTCGCGCACCGCCTCGACACGGCGGCCGAGTTGTACCGTACGGGCAAGGTACGGGTCGTACTGGTCACCGGCGACAACAGCCGGGTGGAGTACGACGAGCCGGACGCGATGCGCACGTACCTGACCGGGCACGGCGTGCCGGACGGGCGCATCGTCAGCGACTACGCGGGGTTCGACACCTGGGACTCCTGCGCCCGGGCCAAGAAGATCTTCGGGGTCGACCGCGCGGTGCTGGTCACGCAAGGGTTCCATGTCCGGCGGGCCGTCGCCCTCTGCCGTTCCGCCGGGGTCGACTCGTACGGAGTCGGGGTCGACGAACGGCACGACGTGACCTGGTACTACGGCGGCGCGCGCGAGGTGTTCGCGGCGGGCAAGGCGGCGCTGGACGCCGCGCTGCGGCCGGACCCCCACTTCCTCGGGCCCACCGAACCGGGAGTGGCCGAGGCACTGGGGTCGGCGTCGCCGAGGTGAGGTGAGGTGGTGAGTGAGGTGAGGTGAGGTGGAGTGGAGTGGGGTCAGGTGGGCTTGCGCCACACAGAGATGTGCTTGCCGGAGTCCTGGGTGAACGACGCCCCGTCCCAGTCCGCGACACGACGCTCCAGTTCGAGCCCGGCGATCCGTGCCATCAGGTCGAGCTCCGCCGGCCAGGCGTACCGGTGGCGGGAGTTGTCGCGGCGGTAGCGGCCGTCGTCACCGTCGCCGCCGTCGGAGCCCTCGCGGGAGAAGTGGTGCGAGACCAGGATCTGCTCGACCAGGTCGAAGGTGTCGAAGCCGAGATGCCGCTCGGAGACGTCGAACGGCACCGCGACCTGCCCGGGCGGCAGGAACCGCAGCGGCGGCACCCCCAGCTCGATGACAAACCGGCCGCCGGGCTCCAGATGACGCGCGGCGTTGCGGAAGCACTCGACCTGCTCGTCCTGCGTGAGCAGGTTCGAGATGGTGTTGTAGACGAGATAGACCAGGGTGAATCCGCCGGGGACGACGGTGGTGGCCATGTCCCCGATGGTCACCGGGAGCGTGTCCTCGTCGACCTTGCGCCGCAGCACCGCCGCCATGTGCTCGGACAGTTCGATGCCCACGACCGGGACACCGCGTTCCCGGAGCGGGACACCCACGCGGCCGGTCCCGATGGCGAATTCCAGTGCCCGGCCGTCCCCGGCCAGCTCCGCCAGGAAGGCGACGGTCGGTCCGAGAACGGCGGGCGAGGAGGTTTCGGTCTCCCCGGCGTCGTAGCGGTCGGCGGTCTCGCGGCTCCACAGTTCACTACTCGTCACGGGTGATCACTCTGCCGGGTGCCGAGGGGCGCTGTCGACACCATTATCGGCCGCGGGCTTCCGCCACCCGCGCTCACACCGGCCGGCGTGTTCTCACGGCCCGGGCGAGCCGTGAGTGACATGGGCGATCCAGTCGCCGCCCGCGATCGGACGGCCCGCCGCTCTCAGCTCGCGGGCCACGCGCGGCGCGGCGAAGTACACCCACGCCCGGACCGTGCCGCCGTCCGCGCGCCGCACGTCGCGGGGCACGCGCTCGTACAGGTTGCGGGGATCGCCGGGTGCCACGTACTCCTCCAACTTGTCGAGGAAGGAGAGAAGTTGACGGTACGAGCCCGGCTCCGCACCCGGCCCCGGCCCCGCGCCCGGCAGCGCCGAGACGATCTCGCCGACGACCGTCGCTCCCGGGGTCTCGATCGCGTACGGGTAGCCGGGGCCGTCGTACAGCGCCGCGTCCTCCAGCCGGGCCGGCTCCTCGCCGGTGGTACGGCCGCGGAGGAAGAGTTCGTAGTTGTCCTCCCCCGGCCGCAGGGTGCCGTACACGAAGAAGGGCAGCTCTTCGCCCCGGTGGTGGTCGGGCAGTGACACGGGGGCGGCTCCTTCGAGGCGGGCGAGGGGGACGGCAGGACGGTACAGCGGGGTCGGTCCCTCCGTACCGCCGTACCGACCAACCGACCAACGTCCAACCGTCCAGCCGACGTAGGGGCGGTTCTACCGCATCCATCGGCCCAGCCGGTCCCGCGTCAGGCGGATCCGCGCGTCATCTCCCGTACGGGCGGGCGGACTTGGCCTCCCGTAGGGCGAGGCCCCACCAGGCGAGCTGGTCGAGCATCGCGGTGGCGGCGGTCTCGGCCGCCGACGGGTCCTTGTGCCGGCCCTCGTCGTCGAAGTGGGCGCCCGCGTTGTGGAAGGAGACCGTGTCCCGGACGGTCACGGCGTGCATCTCCGCGAAGATCTGGCGCAGTTGCTCGACAGCCCGCAGACCACCCGAGATTCCTCCGTACGAGACGAACCCGACCGGCTTGGCCTGCCATTCGGCGTAGTGCCAGTCGATCAGGGACTTGAGGGCCGCCGGGAAGGAGTGGTTGTACTCGGGGGTGATGACGACGAAGGCGTCGGCCTCCGCCAACCGGGGGCTGACCTTGGCCAGTTGGCCCTGTACGGCGGGGCCGGGGCGGTAGGAGAGCGAGGTCGGCAGGTCGATGTCGGCGAGGTCGACCAGGTCGACGGAGAAGCCGGCGTGCCGGTCGGTCCGGCTCAGGAACCAGTCTCCGACGACCGGGCCGAAGCGGCCTTCGCGGGTGCTGCCGAGAATGACGGCGAGCTTGAGAGGGGCGGTCGGCGTCGATTCGGACGCGGCGGAAGCGGTCCGATCGGAAGCGGTCGGATCGGAAGCGGTGAGTTGCGCTGAGGGCTGTGCTGTGTCGAGGTCCATGGGACGAGCCTCACCCCTGAACCTTGGTTGAGGTCAAGCGGGCACCCGGTCGGCGGCCGGCCGGCGGCCCAGCCCCGTTCAAGAGCCACGCAGTTCCACGGCCCCGCGACCGAAAACGCGGCCGGATCACGACACGTGCAGCCAGATACGCAATGGGCCCAGCGCGTCGAAGCCGGTGGCGAGCGCGGGGGCGAGGTCGTCGTCCTGTTCGTAACCGACCAGGGGCAGGCCCGGGTGGTAGTCGGCGGCGGCCGTGACCGCCGAGGACCAGACGGCCGCCACTGCCCCGCTGTCGGCGGCGAAGAGGTTGGAGACGCCGACCACCCCCGCCCCCTCGTTCAGGACCACTCCCCCGGCCAGGTCGTCCCCGTCGCGGAAGGCCAGCACCAGCACGGTCGGATCGTCCAGCAGGACCGGCCGGAACACGTCCGGGGTGTCCTCACCGCCCGCCCAGGCCACCTGCCACTCACGCAGTCGGTCGGCCGTCAGGACCCGTTCGGCGGGCAGGCCGGGCCACTCGGGCACGGGCCGGTCGGCCGGACGGTGGATCCACCGCGCGTCCACGACCCCCGTAAAGCCGTCCGGGGCAAGGTCCAGCGCGGCGAAACTGTCCTTGACCGAACACCCCGCCGATCCCCGGTCGACGGACGGAAGGAAATCGGCGGGCGCCGCGTCGGGACGCAGCGTGACGGCGTCCGGGTAGTACGGCGGCGTCCTGCGCGGGCTCCACCACACCCGCTCGCCGAGGGTCGCGGCGATCCCGTGGGACCGGGCGACGGACGCGCACCAGTCGGCGTTGTTCCGGGCGGCGATGGCACTGAGCGAGGTCATGTCGGATGCGTTCATCGAGCACAGCGTGTCAGCCTCCGGAAGGCATCGCACGCGGGTAAGGCCACGTGGCGTCACCCGTTCGGCGCGGGCGGCCGGTCGGGACGGCGATTCGGCCACCGCTCCCGTATGACCTGCGACAACACCCTCCCGGCGTGGTCGACCGCGGTCCGTGTACGGCGAATCTGATCGGCCATCAGCAGGCGTACGCGCCGGGCTGCGCCTTACCTCGGAGAAGAAGACCGTCCCACGCCGCTCCGGAGGACCGCCATGCGCACCACCGCCCGCCTGCTCACCGGCACCGCGCTGGCGGCTGCCGCGACCGTACTGTCCGCGGGAGGAGCGAGTGCCGCTTTCGTGGGCGGTACGGCTCCGTCGGCGCTCGCCGCGCCCTGCGAGGCCACGGACACGCGGCTAGGGACGGCGGACACAGGCACGGACACGGACGACATAGATACGGCAGCCGCAGCCGCATCCGCAGACACAGACACAGACACAGCCGATCCGCTCGGCACCTACGGCGTCCCTATGAACTGCGAGAACGACGCTCCGGCCACCGGAGACACCCTCGCCGACCAAAGCGAGCCGGCCGACCTGGACCTCGGTGAGGATCTGGGCGAGCCCGACGAACCGACCGGCGCCGACCCGAACGCCCAGGATCGGGGCGGCCACGACCCCGGCCGCCACGAGCCCGACGGCCGGGAGCCGGCATGGGACCACGGGCGGGGCGACCACGAACGTGGCGATCACGGGCGCGACGACCCGGGCCGCGAGGGCCGGGAGGGCCACGAGCCCGACGGTCGGACGCCCCGGGGCCATGTGAACACCGGTGTCGGCGGCAGCGTCGCCCCCGACACCACCCAGATCGCGGTGGGCGCGGCCGTTCTGGCCGTGGCCGCCGTCGGCGGGGTCACGCTCCTGCGCCGCCGGGCGAGCGGCGCGCAGGGCAGCTGACAGGGCCGGTCTCCACCGCCCCGTACCCCGCCCTCGTCCCCGCCCCCGTCACGCTCATCGCTGACGGGGGTGGGGGCACCTTCATCCGGAACAGCTGTGGAAGCGAGCCGAAGGACCGGAGGACCCGCCCCATGAACGCGCAGGTCAAGGGCCAGGCCTGGCTGCTGGTGGTCGCTGTCTTCATCGGGGTCTGGCTCATCAGGACGGGCTCCGAGGAGACCACTCCGCCCACTCCCCCGCCCTCCGAAGCCTTCGCGGCGGGCCCAGGCCCGGGCTCGTCCCTACCCCCGCACCAGCGCCAAAAGTCACCGGGCCCCCAACCCGCCACAACAGCAACCCCCCTCCCGCCCTCCACCCCCGTACGGCTGCGCATCCCCGCCCTCCACGTCGACACACCGCTGACGGACCTGGCTCTCACGCCGGACGGCAGCCTGGAGGTCCCGCCGGCCGACAACGCGAACCTCGCGGGCTGGTACCGGGACGGACCGTCCCCCGGCACCAAGGGCACCGCGATCGTCGCGGGCCACGTCGACAACGCGCGCGGACCGGCCGTCTTCTACGCCCTGGGCTCGCTCAGGAAGGGCCACCGGATCGAGGTCACCCGGCAGGACGGCCGTACGGCGGAGTTCACGGTCGACGCCGTCGAGGTCTACACGAACGAGAACTTCCCGGACCGCAAGGTGTACGGAGCCGCCGACCGGGCCGAGCTACGGCTGATCACCTGCGGCGGCGGCTTCTCGAAGCGAACGGGCTACCAGGGCAACGTGGTGGCGTACGCGCACCTCACGAACACCCACTGACCTCACCAGCGCCCACCGGCCTCTCCAACCCCCACGAGCAACCCCCGTCCCCCCTCACCCCGTCCACTGATCGAACGCCAACTTCGCCACCAGCGAGAACACCACCACCAGCAGCACCCCCCGCACGAACTCGCTGCCCTTTCTGAGCACCATCCGGGCCCCGAACATCCCGCCCGCCAGGTTGAACACCGCCATCAGCCCGGCCAGCTGCCACATCACCGTGCCCTGGTACGCGAACATCGCGAGCGCCCCGGCATTGGTGCACACGTTCACGATCTTCGCGGTAGCCGACGCCGTCACCAGGTCCAGATGGAGGACGGCGGTCAGCGCCAGCACCAGGAACGTCCCCGTACCAGGCCCGAAGAGCCCGTCGTAGAAGCCGATCCCCCCGCCGACCAGCACGATCGCCGTGACAGTACGCCTCCGGGTGACCGGTCCCCCCGCCTCCGCGCGGCCGAAGGCGGGCCGCAGCATCACGAAGGCCGCCACCCCCAGCAGCACCACCATGATCACGGGCCGCAGCACGTCACTGCTGATCCCGGCCGCGAAGAACGCGCCGGTCATGGAGCCCACCAGCGCCGCGCCCCCGATCCGGACGGCGGTCCGCACATCGACCGGGGCCTTCCGGAGGTACGTCACCGCCGCGCCCGAGGTGCCCACGATCGCGACGGCCTTGTTGGTCCCGAGGATGTGCGCGGCCGGAACGTGCGGCAGCCCGAGCAGCATCGCGGGCAGAAGCAGCAGCCCGCCCCCACCCACCACGGCGTCGATCCACCCGGCCCCGGCGGCGGCGAGGCAGAGCAGAAGAAGCGTGGTCACGGATATGTCAGGCACGCCCGCGACCTTACGACGCAGGTGGAAGCGCGATACCTCCGGGTATCGGACCGCCGCGGAGCTTCACTGGTCGGCCGGAGAGCTTTCGTCCGGCGCCGCGATGTCCTCCAGGTGCTCGATCTCCTCGCAATACGGCTCCTGCGACGGCGCCAAGTCCGTTGTCCCGCCCGCCCCGCCCACCCCGCCGCTCCCGCCCGGATCACGATCCTCCTCCTCGCTCCCGCGTTCGGCGAACCGCGCGGCGCGAAGGAGCGGATCGACGACGTGGAACCCCCGCCACAGGAGCGCGGTTCGCCCGGGCACGCTGTAACTGCCCTCGATGCTGTCGCCGTTCTCCACCTCGAAGGCCGCCCCCACCGAGGCGCCGGCCACTTCAGGGACGCCCGGCACCACCTGGGTGCCCGCCTTGAACCGTACGGTGACGTTGGCCAGCCCACCCGCCGACACCAGCACCAGACTCGGACCGCTCGTCACCACTTCGGTGATCACGACCCACTCCTTCCGCCACTTCTTGAGGCGGTACAGCTCCAGTACCGCGTCCTCGACCGCGAGCAGGTCGTCCAGCCGGTGCAGACTCGCGTTGGTGGCCCGCATCACGAAGGTGCCCGCCCGTTCGAAGTGATACGTCGCGTCCCCGCGGGCGGACGCGACGACCGCGTCCACCGTCGCGGGAGAGAGGGCGGCGGTACGGCGGACGCCGTCGTTGGAGGCGTACTCGAAGTCGGCCAGCGGACCCGGTTCCGCGGCGTCGGCGGTCACTCCCAGGGCCGCGAGGGTCGTGAACCTGGTCCATCCCCCGGTGGTGAAGCGCCCGACGTCGCCGAGCTCCATGGGGGTGCCCGGCGTCCATACCGGCAGACGTCGGTGACGGCCCCGGACCTCGTTCCAGAAGGCGTCCGGGATGGTCTTCGTCTTGCTCGTCTTCTTCACCGTGTTCCGTTCATCGACATCGAAGGAGCCGGTCAGGCGGCTCCGACCGGGAGCGGGTGCACCCGGAGTGTGGAGTCGCCGTACAGCACGTACAGCAGTCCGAGGGGGTTGCGGCGGGCGTGCAGCAGGTCCCACTTCGCCGCGTGGAGGGCTTCCCCGGTGGTGTGCCCGGCGAGCAGCGTCTCGTAGAAGCGCCGGGAGAACGCTTCGGCGAGGCGGTCGGGGAGTCTCGCCACCGTGCCGATCACGCCGGGGTTCCGGTTGTAGTCGAACGGTTCGAGGAGCGAGCCCAGCGAGAACGGATCCTGGACAGCCGTCGAGCACGCGTTGAGGAACACCAGGGGCATACCCGCGCCGCCCGGCGCCCGGTCCCAGGCCGGGAAGAGGCCGCCGAGCACCTTCTCCACCGACACGTCCGAGGTCTCGCCGTTCTCCGAGGCGAGATGGAAGACCAGCGGGTCCTCCGCCCCGCTGTCGCGGGTGGCCACCGTGGTGTGACAGGACATGTGAAGCACCTGGTGGACGTGGCGCGCCCGCAGCCCGTCCGTGCCGAGGGTGGGGTCCGCCAACTGCTCCGCGAAGGACACCGTTCCCGGGTACGGGACCTCGTCCCCCGGATACGGGCCGTCCAGCCGGATGCCGTCCCGGCTGCGGAAGAAGCCCAACTCACCCCGAGCGCCCGGGTATTCAGCGTGCCAGAGGAAGCGCAGCGGCAGTCGGCCGCCGGACGTGCGCAGGCCCGGGGCCGCCGCCCCGGCGGGCTGTTCCATGCCGCGCTCCACTATCGCGCTCAGACCGGGGAACGCCCGTGCGGCGCTCCACAGTTGGGTGGAGTCCTTGGCTCCGCCGTTCCAGTTCAGGTCGAACAAGGGGAGCATTTCCCACGGCAGCACCTGCGGGGCTCCCCTCTGGACGTGCACCACGGGCACCGCCGCGTCGGGGTCCCGCCAGGCCGGGCACCACTCGTCCATGCGCTCGCCCAGTTCGCCGTACACGTCACGGGCGTTGCGGAGCGACCGGGTCAGCAGGATGCGGCCTGCCTCGGCCAGTGCCCGGAGTGAGCGGTCGGCGTCGTCGAGGGGCAGCCGGCCTCCGCGCTGCCACATGTGCAACACGCGCGCGACCGTGTGTCCGAACCGCGCCCCGTGCTGGCGCAGCACGCTCTGCTCCACGATCTCCAGGACGAGGGGTTCCGTGTTGCCCGGTCCGGTCAGGACCAGTCTGTGGCCGTGCTCGTCACCCTGTGCGGCGATGGTGACGTTGGGCGCGGCGGCCTGTCGTGTCACGGCCGCGGTCCTCTCCCGCCGTCTTCGGGCTCCATCACGACAACGGTGACCGGCAGTGCCTGCACGGGCCGCCCGTACGCGTAGACCGCCACCCGTACGTCGTACGTCCCCGGCTCCGTGCCCGTGAGCACCGACGCGAGCCGGAACACGGCGGACTCGCCCGTACGGTCGTGGCGGATGCTGTGCCGGTCAGGGGTGACGGCCAGGAACGGCGCGTCCAGGATGATGTCGAGTTCCACCGCGCCCGCCGACCGGCCGGCGACGATCAGCATCTCGTCGGAGATGCCGTGCCGCTCGCCGAGCAGCGCCTCGTGGGCCTCCTGGTGATTCCGGCCGAGCCCGATGAGTACGACGACATTCGCCGGTTCCCCGGGTCGCAGTCGCCATTCCGGTTCGCCGTCGACCATGCCGACATCGGCCGCGTTTTCCAGGGTCACGGCCACTCCACCCCGGAATGCGACGGGTGTGGCAGGCTCCAGAGCGGTACGCAGGCTGCCGTCGCCGATCCGCAGGGAGACCTCGCCAGGGGCCGGGTGGGAGTAGTCAAGCGGAGGAGGAGGCACGGTGTCCGTGCCTTCCGGGGCGGGCTGGTTCCCTTCCTTGCGGAACAGCAGGGCCTGGGCGGCCAGCGCGCTCACCCCGGCCAAGGCGAACGCGCCCAGGCCGAGTCCCGGCAGGAACACGCCCAGCGCTCCGGCGGCGACAGTACCGCTTGCGACCAAGGTTCCGCCTAAACGGGCCGCGGAGGCCAACTGGTACAGGTGTTCCGCCTCTTGCTCGTCCTTGTCCGGTAGGGCGTCAGGGCGGACGGAGGCCGACTCGACGTCCGTGTCGTTGTCCGCGTCCTTGTCCGTGTCGTTGTCCGCGTCCTTGTCCTTGTTGCGTTCGCCACCGCGGCCGTCGTCCCGGATCACGAGCCCGGTGGTCGGGTGACGCGGGCGCGTCCGGCGCGGCCCTCCGGTCTCGGCCCCCAGACCCGAGGACTCGGCAGGCACCGTAAGAACCGGACCGCCCCTAATAATCCCGACATTGCCGATGACATTGCCACCGACAGCCACAGAGGGCCTCCCTCCGGCCTCCGGGAGTCCGCCGTACACCACCTCCGGCCGCTCCTCCACGGAGCGCGCCGGATGCCCCACCCGCACCGCCCCGTACGGGTGCCACTGCCGGGACAACGCACGGTTCGCCTCCTGCTCCTGGGCGAGATCGCCGGGAGCCGGCAGGTGCAACGCTTCGTACAGGTCGAACCGATGGAGGTCGAAAGCCACCCGTACCGTGGTGGCGTATCGGATGGCCGCGCGCACGGTGGCCAGCCTGGCCGCCGCCGCGACCGCCATCGGCGCGGCCCACGGCGTCACGTCGTACGGACTCCAGAGCAGACTCGCCGGCAGCACCACGAGCGCCGCCAGCAACGCGAACGCCCAGGCGGAGAGGGCCGCGTCCAGCGTGGCGCGCTGCCAGTCGGACGTGCTGCGCAGCCGCCGTCCGAGTACGGGATACAACCGCGGCCAGGTGAGCAGAACGTCCAGCGCGTAGACCTCGGTGATGTGCTGACGGGCCGCGGACAAGATATTGCCGACCGTGCTCGCCCGGACCAGGGCGTTGTCCGTCGGATAGCGGACGGCGAGCATCTCGGCGAGCCGGTCGACACGGATGGTCGCCTCCGCCTGATCGGCGGGGGTCCCGGTCTGCCACTCGCGACGGCGCAACCCGATGTCACGGACGATCCGCGCGCGCCGCCGCGCCCACTGGCGGCGCAACCAGTCGCGCCGCCTGCGCTGCCACGTACGCAGCAGCCCGGTCACCCTCCAGTACCACTTGCCGCCCTCCATGAACTGCGGTGCGGCCAGCAGCGCGGGAAGCACCGCGGCCACGGCGAGAACCTCGACCGCCAAGGTGCCCCACTGGTAGCCCGACATCCGATGCAACCGCTGCTGCGCGATCCGCGCGGACAGCAGAGCGCCGTCGGCCGAGCTGAGGTAGAACGCCGTCACATACCCGACGGCGACCAGGGAACAACCGACTATCAGCACACGGGACCGGGCCGGCCGGGGTGGAAGCATCCGCCTATGGTCCCTGATTTGCCCCATGACGGTGGCGAGTTGAACCAAAACGGGAGATGCGGGATGCGGCGGAGATCCGTCCCCTCGGCAGGCGCTCGCAAGTCGCGACGGCTAAGGCTCAACTCCCGTTCAGCGCAAGGTCATTCAGAGCACCTAGGATCCGTCGGCGTGCGACCCCGCGTCGCCGGCCGGCGTCGCGGGGCGGTCACGACACCCCCATGGAGCGACCAGTGGAACGTCGCAGTTTCCTGCGCGGAGCCGTCATCGGCACGTCGGCCGCCGCTCTCGGCGGCACCTTGTGGCGCGGCGCCGCCTTCGCCGCGCCCGCTCAGCCGGGCGCCGGGCCCTACGGGGCCCTCGGCGCGGCGGACGGCAACAACATCCGGCTGCCCGCCGGGTTCACCAGCCGGGTGATCGCGCGGTCCGGGCAGCAGGTGTCCGGTACGTCGTACACCTGGCACAACGCGCCCGACGGCGGGGCCTGCTACGCGGACGGCACCGGCTGGATCTATGTCTCGAACTCGGAGATCGATCCGTCGGGCGGCGCGGGCGCGGTCCGTTTCTCCTCGACCGGGGCGATCACCGGCGCGTACCGGATCCTCTCCGGGACGCACCAGAACTGCGCGGGCGGCAAGACCCCGTGGAACACCTGGCTCTCCTGCGAGGAGGTCGACCGGGGGTATGTGTACGAGACCGATCCGTGGGGTGTGAAGGCGGCGGTACGGCGGGACGCGATGGGCCGGTTCAAGCACGAGGCCGCCGCCGCCGACCCCGTACGCCGGACGATCTACCTCACCGAGGACACCACCGACGGGTGCTTCTACCGCTTCACGCCCACGACTTGGGGCGACCTGTCGGCGGGGCGGCTGGAGGTGCTCGTCGCGGGCACGGCCACCAGCGGGCCCGTCACGTGGAAGACGGTCCCCGATCCGAGCGGCGCCACCGCGACCCGTAACCAGGTGTCGGGCGCCAAGCGGTTCAACGGCGGCGAGGGCTGCTACTACGCGAACGACACCTGCTGGTTCACCACCAAGGGCGACAACCGCGTCTGGCAGTACAACGCGGCCGCCTCGACCATCGAACTCGCCTACGACGACTCGCTCGTGTCCGGTACGGCGCCGCTCACCGGCGTCGACAACGTCACCGGGTCGGCGTCCGGGGACCTGTTCGTGGCGGAGGACGGCGGGAATCTGGAGATCTGCGTGATCACCCCGAACGACGTCGTCGCGCCGTTCCTGCGGGTCGGCGGGCAGTCCGCCTCGGAGATCACCGGGCCCGCCTTCTCCCCCGACGGCAAGCGGCTGTACTTCTCCAGCCAGCGGGGTACGAGCGGGAGTTCGTCGGGCGGCATCACCTACGAGGTGACGGGCCCGTTCCGGGCGTAGCACCCGTCGGCGGAGGCGCCGCCCCGCAGGAGGGCGGCGCCCAGGGGGGTCAGCGTGTGCAGTACGGAGCTGCCGTGCCGCAGCGTGACGACCAGGCCGGCCTCCCGCAGGACGGAGGCGTGCTGGCTCGCCGAGGCGAGGGACACCGCGGTTCTGCGGGCCAGTTCGCTGGTGGTGCAGCCGTGTTCGATGGCTTCGAGGACGGCGGAGCGGGTGTGGCCGACGAGCCGGCCCAACGAGAGGCGCGCGTCCGGCCGTTCGTGGGGCACCGGTACGTCGGAATGCGTGACGGGATAGACGAGGACGGGCGGCAGCGCCGGGTCGTGGAGAACCACCGGGGTGCTGCGGCAGAAGAAGGACGGCTGGAGTCTTAACCCCCGTCCGTTTAAATGCAGTTCACGGTCGACCGGATAGTCCGCCTCCAGGACCGGGGCGCGCCAGCGCAGCATCGGCGGGAGGGTGGCGAGCAGTTCGTCCGCGCCCCCGTCGAGCAGGGCCCGGCCGCGCAGCGCGCGGTCGGCGTCGGCCCTGGCCCTGATGTGCGGCCAGTACGGCTCGATCGCGGCCCGGTGGTAGGCGCGCAGGACCTCCACGAGGCGGGCCAGCGGGGCCGGTTCGCCGTCGGCGAGGTCCGCGAGGCGCGGGGAGTCGGTATGCCGGGCGGGGTCCTTGCGCGCCGGGCGGGCCTTGCGCGCGCCCCGGTTCTCCGCGAGCAGCGCCAGTTCGGCGCGGATGCGCTCGGGGGCGGTGGCGCGCAGGGCCTCCAGGCCCGCGTCGAGGCCGTGCCGGCCCTCGGACGGGGTCAGGAAATCGGGGAAATAGCCGCGCTGGGGAACGAGCGCGGAGAGCAGCCGTGTTTCACCATTCAACCGGCTGCGGGTTTCCGTTCGCCATTCTCCGAAGACGAGCGGGCCGCGCCGATCCCGTATTCGGTGAAAGCTGAGAATCGTTTCCCACAGGGGGTCGGGTCCTCCGGCCATCCGGACCCCGCCGAGATCCTTCCCCGTGAAATGAATACGCAGCACTCAAATCCCACCCGTTCACCGCTGGTTGCATCCGCAATTATCCCCACCACCGAGTATGCACGCCATCACAGGCGGTCACCACGGAGTTTCAGCCACAGTTGAAACCTATCGCGGAGGTGCGGTCCCAAGCGAAAAGCTATACCCCGTCGGGCATGAAACCTGAACGAGCGTAAAGCGCAGTGAAGGCCGTGGGGGGCTTTCTGCGCTCGGCGGCGGTCGTTCGCGGTTGCGGCTCCATGTCCGGCCCGGGTAATGGAGCGCGGTCTGTGGGTGGGGATCCGCAGGCCGCGCTCCGCCCGCTGTTGATTTCCATGGTTCCTCAATAATTCTCGGCGCCCTGGGAGAAACATGACGCGGCCATGACGAGAGTATGGCGGTCGGACGTACGCGGTACGGGTGCGCACGACGAAGGGGCGGGCGTCTCCGCACGGGACGCCCGCCCCTTCTCTGTGCCCCGGAACCGCCCCCCGGGTCGGCGAGGGTGGGTGAACCGAAGGACGGTTCCGGTGTCCGCGGTGGATGAAGGGGGGCGCTACCGGGAGTCGCTCCCCGTCGACGCCGCCGCCGCGCGCCCCGCTTCCAGGCGGGCGACAGGGATCCGGAACGGCGAGCATGACACGTAGTCCAGGCCCACCTCGTGGAAGAAGTGCACCGACTCCGGGTCGCCGCCGTGCTCGCCGCAGACGCCCAGCTTGAGTCCGGGACGGGTGGCGCGGCCGGCCTCGCACGCGCTGCGGACGAGCGCGCCGACGCCGTCCCGGTCGATCGTCTCGAACGGGGAGACCCCGAAGATGCCCTTCTCCAGGTACGCGGTGAAGAAGCTGGCCTCGACGTCGTCACGGGAGAAGCCCCAGACGGTCTGGGTGAGGTCGTTCGTACCGAACGAGAAGAACTCCGCCGCCTCCGCGATCTGACCCGCCGTCAGCGCGGCGCGCGGCAGCTCGATCATCGTGCCGAGCGCCAGGCGCAGTTCGACCCCCGTGGCCCGCTCGACCTCGGCGATGACCAGCAGCGCCTCGTCCCGGACGATCTCCAGCTCCTGGACCGTCCCGACGAGCGGGATCATGATCTCGGCGCGCGGGTCGCCCTTGGCGAGCGTCCGGGCGGCCGTCGCCTCGGCGATGGCCCTCACCTGCATGGCGAACAGCCCGGGGATGACCAGCCCGAGCCGTACCCCGCGCAGACCGAGCATCGGGTTCTGCTCGTGGAGCTTGTGGACGGCCTGGAGCAGCCGCAGGTCGTTCTCGTTGTGGTCCTGACGGGCCTCGGCGAGCGCGACCCGTACCGACAACTCCGTGATGTCCGGCAGGAATTCGTGCAGCGGCGGGTCCAGCAGCCGTACGGTGACGGGCAGTCCGTCCATCGCCTCGAACAGCTCGACGAAGTCCTTCTTCTGGAGCGGCAGCAACGCCCCCAGCGCGGCGTCCCGTTCGTCGTCCGTGTCGGCCAGGATCAGCTTCTCGACCATGGTCCTGCGCTCGCCGAGGAACATGTGCTCCGTACGGCACAGGCCGATCCCCTGGGCGCCGAAGCGGCGGGCGCGCAGGGCGTCCTCGGCGTTGTCGGCGTTGGCGCGCACCCGCAGCCGGCGGCGCCGGTCCGCGTACGCCATCATCCGGTGGACGGCCTCGACCAGTTCGTCGGCCTCGTCGGCGCCCGCGTGCATCCGGCCCTCGAAGTACTCGACCACGGGCGAGGGGACCACGGGCACCTCGCCCCGATAGACCTTGCCGGTCGAGCCGTCGATGGAGACGACGTCCCCCTCCTCGATGAGGATCGAACCGGCCGTCATCCGGCGGCGCTTGGTGTCGACCTCCAGCTCCTCCGCCCCGCACACACACGTCTTGCCCATGCCCCGGGCCACCACCGCCGCGTGGGAGGTCTTGCCGCCCCGCGAGGTCAGGATGCCCTCGGCGGCGATCATGCCTTCCAGGTCGTCGGGGTTGGTCTCGCGGCGGATCAGGATGACCTTCTCGCCGGAGCGCGACCACTTGATCGCGGTGTACGAGTCGAAGACGGCCTTGCCGACGGCCGCGCCGGGCGAGGCGGCGATCCCGCGCCCGAGCAGCTCTCCGTGCGAGTCCTCGGCGAAGCGCGGGAACATCAGCTGCGCCAACTGGGCGCCGTTGACGCGCTGGAGGGCCTCGGCCTCGTCGATCAGTCCCTGGTCGACGAGTTGGGTGGCGATCCGGAAGGCGGCGCCGGCCGTGCGCTTGCCGACGCGGGTCTGGAGCATCCACAACTGCCCGCGCTCGATGGTGAATTCGATGTCGCACAGATCCCGGTAGTGCGTCTCCAGGGTCTCCATGATCGCCATCAGCCGGTCGTACGACTTCTTGTCGACGGTCTCCAGCTCGGCGAGGGGCACGGTGTTGCGGATGCCCGCGACGACGTCCTCGCCCTGCGCGTTCTGGAGGTAGTCGCCGTACACGCCCTGGTGTCCGCTGGCGGGGTCCCGGGTGAAGGCCACGCCCGTACCCGAGTCGGGGCCGAGGTTGCCGAAGACCATCGAGCAGATGGTGACGGCCGTGCCGAGGTCGCCGGGGATGCGTTCCTGGCGGCGGTAGAGCTTGGCGCGGTCGGTGTTCCAGGAGTCGAAGACCGAGCGGATCGCGAGGTCCAGCTGCTCGCGCGGCTCCTGCGGGAAGTCCCGTCCCGCCTCGCGCGAGACGATCTTCTTGAACCGCCCGACCAGCGTCTGGAGGTCCCCGGCCTCCAGATCCACGTCGGTGGCGGCCTTCTTGGCGTGTTTGACCTCTTCGAGCGCCTCCTCGAAGAGGTGCCCGTCCACACCGAGCACGGTGGCGCCGAACATCTGGATCAGGCGGCGGTACGAGTCCCACGCGAAGCGTTCGTCCCCGGACTGGATGGCGAGCCCCGCGACCGAGTCGTCGGAGAGCCCGACGTTCAGGACGGTGTCCATCATGCCGGGCATGGAGAACTTGGCGCCGGAGCGTACGGAGACGAGCAGCGGGTCGTCGGACTGGCCGAGCTTCTTCCCCATCCGCCGCTCCAGGGCGTCGAGATGGGCGCTGACCTCGTCGCGCAGGGCGGCCGGTTCCGTACCGCACCCGAGGTAGACGTTGCACGCCTCCGTGGTGATGGTGAAGCCCGGAGGGACGGGCAGCCCGAGGTTGGTCATCTCCGCGAGGTTGGCACCCTTGCCGCCGAGGAGGCCCTTCATGTCCTTGTTGCCCTCGGTGAAGTCGTAGACGTACTTCTCCGTGTGCTCGCCCTGCTCGGGGTGATCTTCGTTTTCCGACACGGGTCTCGACTCCTCGACGACGCGGTGGCTGCCCTGACGTGGAGGGAACATACCCAGATCGAAGGTGCGGGGGTACGTCCACCTGAGCGTCGTGCGGCTTTAACCACCCGTCCGCCAGCAGATCGAAAGCGATCTACGCGACGGGCCCCCGCCCGCGCCCCTTCACACTCCGAAGCGGGCATGACCTGCCCATGACCTGTTGCGCTCATGCGAGCGGGGCTCGGATCGTTTGAGTTCGGGAAGTGAACGCGGAAGGGGTGGCACGGCGTGCCACCCCTTCCGGAAGTACAGCCACCTGCGGCGATCTTGATTTCGCTCTTCTGAGCGAGTGCCGCATCAAACGTGGCAAGAATCACTCGGTCCGAAGGCCGTGAGGACCCCCGTCGGGGGCGTTTCCGGCCGCGCAGCCGCGCAGCACCCCCAGATCGACGTCCTCCAGGCTCCGCGCGAAGTACCGCCGGTCCGCCGGGGGCACCGGCAGCATCGACGGCACCACCAGGACCGCGCACCCGGCCGCCTGCGCCGAGGCGCTGCCGTCGGGCGAGTCCTCCACCGCCACACACGCCCCGGTCGGCACGCCGAGGCGGTCGGCCGCCTCCTGGTACGGGTCGGGGTGCGGCTTGGTCCGTACGGTGTCGTCGGCCGACAGCGTGAAGGCGAAGCGCACGTCGGCGAGTGCCCCGGCGACCACCGAGTCCACGACGGCCCGCGGTGACGCGCTCACCAGGGCGAACGGCACACCGGCGCGCTCCAGCTCGGCCAGCAGCCGCTGGGCGCCGGGGCGCAGCGGGGCGCCCCTCTCGACGCGCCGGAAGAAGGATCCGGCCAGCTCCTCCGCGACGCGCCCGGCGTGGCCGGTGCCCGCCACCCGTACGAGATGGGCGGCGGTGTCCTGGACGGCCCGCCCCACGACCTCGGGCGCGTCGGCGTCACCGAGCCGGTGGCCGAGCCCTGCGGCGACCTCGGCGGCCGTCTCCCACCAGAGCACCTCGGTGTCGACGAGGGTGCCGTCCATGTCGAAGAGGACGGCGGCCGGAGAGGAGTCGGGCGAGGAGGCGGATGAGGAGACGCGCGACGGGGCGGGCGACGAGGCGGACGAAGAGGCGGACGGAACGCCGGCCGGGGGAAGGGCCCCTGGTGGTGGGCCCGGCGTGCTCACGCCGCCTTCCCGGCGTCCGGGGTGCCCGCAGGGACGCTTGAGGCCGCCGAAGAAGCCACGACCAGCACCGGCCGGTCGGCCGGGCGGACGGACGCCCGTACCCCGGGCACCAGCTCGCCCGCGTCACGCGATGCCACGTCGGCCTTGACCGAGCCGCCGCCGGGCAGGTCGAGCAGGACCCGGGTCACCGAGCCGAAGAAGGACGCGGAGACGACCGTGGCGGTGCCGTCCGGGTCCACCGTCGCCGTGACGTTCTCGGGGCGCAGCAGGACCTCCACCTCGCGCCCGGCCGGAATCTCGCCGTCCACGGGCAGGACGCTGCCCGCGACCTCGACCCGGCCCCCGTCGGTGAGCCGTCCGGGCAGCCGGTTCATCGTGCCGACGAACTCCGCGACGAACGCCGTCGCGGGCCGCTCGTACAGCTCGGAGGGTGCCGCGCACTGCTCCAGCTTCCCCGCGTTGAGCACGGCCACCCGGTCGGCCATGGACAGCGCCTCCTCCTGGTCGTGCGTGACGAAGATGGTGGTGATGCCCAGCGACAGCTGGAGCCGGCGGATCTCCTCGCGCAGCGAGAGCCGGACCTTCGCGTCGAGCGCCGACAGCGGCTCGTCCAGCAGCAGGACCCGCGGGCGCAGGGCCAGCGCGCGGGCGAGCGCCACGCGCTGCTGCTGGCCGCCGGACATCTGGTGCGGGAAGCGGCCGGCGTGGGTGGGGAGTCCGACCAGTTCGAGGAGTTCGTCCGCGCGCTTGTGGCGCTCGGCCGTCGACACCTTCCGTACGCGCAGGCCGAAGGCCACGTTGTCGCGGGCGTTGAGGTGCGGGAAGAGGCTGTACGACTGGAACACCATGCCCGCGTCACGGCGGTTGGCCGGCACCCCGGTGATGTCCTTGCCGTCCACGAGCACCTCGCCCGCGTCCGGGTGCTCGAAGCCGGCGAGGACACGCAGGGCGGTGGTCTTGCCGCAGCCCGACGGGCCCAGCAGGGCGAGGAGTTCGCCCGGCCTGGCCGTCAGGTCGAGCCCGTCGAGGGCGACGGTGGGACCGAACTCCCGGCGCAGGCCCCGGAATTCGACCAGGGCGCCGGGAGCGGCCGGATCCTCGGGCCGCTCGGCGGTCGCGGTGGACGTGGAAGACATGACTACTCCTTGGCGGCGGACGAGGCGGACAGGGCGGTGGGCGAGCTGCCGGCCCCGGGCGCGGAGCCGCCGGCGGGCGCG
>NZ_WWJY01000616.1 GCF_009865405.1 Streptomyces sp. SID3212
TGCGGCGGCGCCGGGGGCTGCGCGGTACGGAGCTGCGGCGGGCGGTCGCCTCGGCGCTCGACCGGGTCAGGCTGCCGGAGCCGGACCGGATCGCACGGGCCTTCCCGCACGAGATCTCGGGCGGGCAGCGCCAGCGGGTCGCCCTGGCGATGGCCCTGGCGTGCGAGCCCGCCCTGCTGATCGCCGACGAGCCGACGACCGCGCTCGACGTGACCGTCCAGGCGGAGATGCTGCGGCTGCTCAACGAGCTGATCACGGAACAGGACATGGCGCTGCTGTTCGTCAGCCACGACCTGGCCGTCGTCTCCGGGGTCACCGAACGGCTGGTCGTCCTCAAGGACGGCGTGGCCGTGGAGTCGGGATCCACCGCCGACATCCTGCACGCGCCCCGACAGCCCTACACCAAGGGGCTGGTGGCGAGTGCCAGGACCTTCGAGAACGCACTGGAACGGATCACGCGATGAACGCCCCCGTCCTGGCCACCCGGGAGGCGGGGTTCGCCTACCGGGGCGCTGCTCCCGTCCTGCACGGCGTCACCCTGGACATCACGGCCGGCCGCAGTGTGGCGCTGGTGGGTGAGTCGGGCGCCGGGAAGACCACCATGCTGCGGCTGCTCCTCGGGCTCACCCGGCCGACCAGCGGGCAGGTCCTCTTCGACGGGGAGCCGCTGCGGATCGGGGACCGGGCGCGGATGCGGACGTTCCGGCGCAGTGTGCAGAGCGTCTTCCAGGACCCGTACTCCTCGCTGGATCCGCGCCAGCGGGTACGGAACATCGTCTCGGAGCCGCTGCGCTCCCTGGGCCTGGCCGGTTCCGGCACCGCGGAGCGGGTGGCGGCGGCGCTGGCGGGGGTGGGGCTGCCCGCCGACACCGGGGACCGCTATCCGCACGAGTTCTCCGGCGGGCAGCGCCAGCGAATCGCCCTGGCACGGGCGACGGTGTGCGACCCGCGGGTCCTGCTGGCGGACGAACCGGTCAGCGCCCTCGACGTCACCACGCGCGTGCGGATCGTCGATCTGCTCGAAGAGCTCAAGGAATCACGGGGGTTGACCATCGCGATGGTCTCGCACGACCTGTCGGTGGTGGCCGCGCTGTGCGAACACACCGCCGTGCTGGAGAACGGCCGCATCGTGGAGCAGGGCGACACGCGCGCGGTCCTGGGCGCGCCCGGCCACCCGTACACCCGGCGGCTGATCGCCAGTGTGCCGAGGCTGCCGGACGGGCCGTCCGACCGCGTCTGACCGGTTGACTTGGAGTGCTCTTCAACGCCCAGACTGCCGACGGGTGCCCGGAGTCGCCGGGCGGTACGAGGGGACGGGCGTATGAAGTACCGCACGATCGGGGCGGATCCGGCGACGCGCCGGGAGGTCAGTGTGCTGAGCCTGGGGGCGATGCTGTTCGGCTCGGTCACGGACGAGGCGACGTCGTTCGCGATCCTGGACCGGTACGCCGAGGCGGGCGGCACCTTCGTCGACACCTCGAACAACTACGCGTTCTGGGTCGACGGCACCCAGGGCGGGGAGAGTGAGGCACTGCTCGGCCGGTGGCGGCGCGCGCGGGGTGTAGGGGACGAGATCGTGATCGCCACCAAGCTCGGGGCCCGGCCGAACGTGCCGACCAGCACGTTCAGCAAAAACATCGAGGGCCTCTCGGCGAAGGTGATCCGGGAGTCGGCGGAGCGGAGCCGGGAGCGGCTCGGCGTGGAGAAGCTGGATCTGCTGTACGCGCACGTCGAGGATCCGGCGGTGCCTCTCCGGGAGACGGTGGAGGCGTTCGCGGAACTGGTCGCGGAGGGCGGGGTGGGTCTTCTGGGGGTGAGCAACCACTGGGCGTGGCGGGTGGAGCGGGCCCGCGCACTGGCCGCGGCGGCGGGTCTGCCGGGCTACGAGGTCCTCCAGTACCACCACAGCTACCTGCGGCGGCGGACCGACCAGCCCGGTCCGCGCTCCCCCGACGGCAACCAGGGCATCCTCGGCGGCGACCTGCTCAGCTACGTCCGCGCCGAGCCGTCGCTGGCGCTGGTCGCGTACTCGCCGCTGCTGTCGGGCGGCTATGTGCGCGAGGACAAGCCGCTGGACCCCGGCTTCGACCACGCGGGCACGCCGGTACGCCGGGCCGCGCTGCGCGAGGTGGCGCGGGAGACCGGCGCGACCGTGAACCAGGTGGTGCTCTCCTGGCTGATCGGTGGTGAGGTACCGGTGATCCCGCTGGTGGGGGCGTCCTCGGTGGCGCAGCTGGACGAGAGCCTGGCGGCGGTGGACCTGGAGCTGACGCCGGAACAGCGGGCGGCGCTGGACGCGGCGCGGTAGCCCGTACGCCCTGGTGTGCCGCAGGCTACCGACCGGGCCCGTGACACCCATGACAGCACGGAAGCCCACGGCCTCGGGGGCCGTGGGCTTCCTCACCGACTCACCACGTCGATGTCCGCGTCACGCGGTCCGCGTCAGGCGGCGATGTGGCTCGACCGTGCCGGCGTCGTGTCGGACATGTTCTCCGCCGGACGGCGGACCTCCAGGGAGTGCACCACCCGCTCGGTGCGCAGTTCGTGTGCGAACAGGTCTCCCAGTGCGACCGCCACCAGGGCGACCCCGCCCGCGAAGACCAGCCAGGTCAGCGCGGAGCCGGAGAAGATCAGCGAGGCGATCAGCGACCACAGCGCGACCGCGGCCAGCAGGCCGTGTCCCGCCTTCGCGGCCGCCTTGCGGGCGAAGACAGCTCCCACGATCCCCAGGACCGCGATACCGGTGAACACTCCGAAGCCGATCCAGCCGGCCACGGAGGCCGTGAAGGCCATGGCCACCACCGCCACAAACGCGCCGGCGATGAGTCCGATGCTGTTGAGCGCGAAACGAGGGCTGAGAGCCATCGTCAAACACCTCCTCGGTACCGCATCCGGGCGGCACCGCATATGAAAGCCAGGAAGTGGGTCGTCGCGGGGCGTCAACAAACGCCGAGGGCGGCTCGCTTGCCTCCGATTCCCAACCGGAGACATATGTATGTAACTCGTGAGGAGAACGGTCCATGCCCGTCCATTCACCCCTATTCCTGTGACCTGCATCACATTATATGGACCTTATCCGAGTCATCGCAACAGGGCCGGATCGACGGCTCCCGCGATGGCCCGGAGCCCCGCCTCGTTGGGGTGCAGGTGGTCACCGCTGTCGTACTCGGCACGGAATTTCGTCGGCCGCGCCGGGTCGTGTGTCGCCGCGTCCTGGTCGACCACACCGTCACACCCACTGCCCGCGCCCCGGATGAAACTGTTCACGGCGGCCCGCTTCGTCTCCAGCTCCGGCTTCCACCCACCGGCCCCCTCGAACGGGGTGAGCGTGGAGCAGAGGAACTTGACGCCCCGTTCGTGGGCGCGCGTGATCAACTGCTTGAGTCCGCCGATCAGCCGGTCCGCCGTGGGATTGGTGTTCGACAGGTCGTTGATGGGGTCGTCGGCGAAGATCACCCACCGGACGCCGGGCTGCGAGAGCACGTCCCGGTCGAACCGGTTGAGGGCGCTCTGCCCGGCGCCGTCGGTGAGCAGCTGGTTCCCGCTGATGCCCTGGTTGAGCACGCCGACGGTACGCCCGGCCCCCGCCAGCCTGCTCGCCAGCTCGTTCGGCCAGCGCCGGTTCGCGTCGTTCCTGGAGGCGATGCCGTCGGTGATCGACGCGCCGAGCGTGACCACGGCGCCCTCCGCCGCCGGGTTCACCACGTCGAGCCCGGAGAGGAAGTAATAGCTGTTGGTCGTCCGGGCGTTGGTCAGCGTCGCGCTGCCGCTCACGTCCCCCGCGGCGACGTAGTTGGTCTGGAGTCCCGACTGGTGGTACGTGACGGGGCCGGTGGTCCTGGGCAGGTGGAAGCTCACCGCCACGTCCGACAGGGCGTCCACCGGGAACGCGACCTCGTCGCTGACCGCCGAGCCGCCGGCGGGTATCGTGACGGCGCGCTGGCCGCCGAAGGTGACCGTACGATCGGTCGCGGCGTTCACCGAGGAACCCGAGGTGCGGCGTGCGATATGTATGTCCTGGACGGTCAGGGGGGCGTTGCCGAAGGCGTTCGACAGGCGGACGCGCGCCGACGTGCCCGCGATGCTCGTACGGACGATCTGACGGACCGTCTGCTGCGTGAACGTGTCGCCGCCGCTCTGCGGCGCGGCGGCCCAGGTGCCGGTCCACGGGCCCGCGGCGGGGGCGGCCGACGCCGTCCCCTGCACTCCTGTCTGGACTCCGGTCATGATCAACGCTGCCGCGCCCGCGGCAAGGATGTGGGGGGTTCGCTTCACGGGGGACTGTCCCTTGTCCGAGTGAGGCGCCCCCGGCCGGGGCGCCCCTCCCCCACCACCTACCCCCTCGGCACCGGCGTGACCACCCCCAGTCCGGGTGCCCCGAGACGTCCGCCGCGACCGGCGGCGGAGGCGGGACCGGCGGCGGAGGCGGGCGACTGCCTCTTTCGGCGCATCCTGCGGTGGGGAGAACACCGCTCGGCGGGCGCGCGTCCGTGACAGGGGACCCGGGTGTACGGCCCGGCGGGAGGCCGTTCCCCGGTGGTCGGGGGCATCGCCCCGTGGTTGCGTGGGGGGCACGACCAGCGCCTTCCGCCGAGGGCGTGACCACGCCCTCCGCGACCGCCGCACCTGAGCCCCGAGGCAGGACGTCCCATGAGCGAGTCCACGCTGATCACCACCCCGTTCACCGCCCGGTCCACCGCCGCCGAGGTGATGGCCGGCCTTGATCTCCTGGGCCGCTTCGCCGTCGTGACGGGCGGGGCCTCCCCGGTGGGGATCGAGACGGCGCGGGCGCTCGCCGCCGCGGGCGCCGACGTGACGCTGGCGGTACGGGACACGGAGGCGGGACGGCGGGCGGCGGAGGACATCATCGACACCACGGGCGCCAGGGAAGTCCGCATCGCCCCGCTGGACCTCACCGACCGGGCGTCGGTCGCCGCGTTCGCCGCCGCGTGGCAGGGGCCGCTGCACATGCTCGTGCACAACGCCGGGGTACGGGAGACACCCGAGCGGCGGACCCCCGAGGGCTGGGAGCTCCAGTTCGCCGTCAACCACCTCGGCCACTTCGCCCTCGCCACCGGCCTCCACGGCGCGCTGGCGGAGACGGGCGGGGCCCGGGTCGTGGTGGTCGGCTCGGACGCCCACCTGCGGGCGCCGCTGGACTTCGACGACCTCCACTTCCGTACCCGCCCGTACGACCCCGTGGCGGCGTACGGGCAGTCCAGGACGGCCGACGTGCTGTTCGCGGGCGAGGCGTACCGGCGGTGGGCCGACGACGGCATCACCGTCAACACACTGGACGCCGGGGCGACGGAGGCCGAACGCAGGACCCCCGCGCAGGCGGCGGCCACCTCCGTGCTGCTGGCGGCGTCGCCCCATGTCGAGGGCGCGGGCGGGCGCTACTTCCAGGACTGCGCCGAGGCACCGCGTCACCTACCGGGCGGACCGCCCCGGGGCGTCGCGCCGCACGCGCTCGACCCCGAGGCGGCGGCCCGGCTGTGGCAGGTGTCGCTCGACCTGCTGACCGCATAGGGCCTGTCCGGCGGACCGGTGCCGACGTCCGCTCAGCGGAGGGGGATGGTGAAGTCGTCCTCGACGGGCGGTGCCAGTTCCTCCGTACGGTAGCCGGTCGCCGCGAAGCACCGGATGCGCAGGTGGTCCGGGGTGACGTCCAGCCGGAGGAAGCTCTTGAAGAACGGCGGGGTGTACGTCGTGGAGCCGGGCGAGAAGGCCTGCGCGTAGATCTTGCGGACCGGCAGGCGGAACCGGCGCTTGGCGTCCGGCCGGGCGGGCACACCGAGGAGGGAGGCCACCAGTCTCGTACGGCGGGTCACCGGCGCGTTCGTCTCCCGCGTCGGCGTCACGCCGAGGCGCTCGGCGATGACGGCCCCCGCCTGTTCCGCGGTGAGTTCGAAGAAGCGGCGCATGCGCAGCCGCCGCCCGTAGAGCTTGCTGTAGAAGGCCAGCGAGTCCCCGCGCAGCGGGTAGCACCGGAAGTCCCCTTCGGTGACGTCGGCCACCGCGACGCGCGGAATGGTGTGGGTGGCGTGCATGAACGCCCCGCCGCCCCCGGCGACCAGATACTCGACGGTCCTGCCGTCGACGTCGACCGGGTAGTGCTGGTAGTTGTGGATGTCGCCGCCTATGGCCGCTATGTAGTGGCAGTCGGGGTCGCGGACGATGTCGTCGACCGTGCCCCCGCCCTCGATGGCACACGGCTCGTGGGCGCCGTCCACGTAGATCGGCGAGCCGGTCACCAGGATCTTGGGCCGGGGCCCGGCCGAGACGCGGCGCAGCCACTCCCCCTGTTCCCGGTCGATGCCGCCCAGCAGACCGGTGTCGATGCCTATGATCCGCAGCGGGCCCGCGTCGACGGCCCAGTACGGTCCCGGCTGCGCGGCCTGCTGTTCGGGGGCGGACCGCAACTGCCGCGCCTCGGCGAGCAGTTGCTCGTCCACGGTGCCGGGGCGCCGCCACAGCAGGGCCCGCCACCAGCCGGCCGACAGGGGCTTCGGGCGGGCGGCGGGCGGCAGGGCGGGGGCGTCGCAGAAGACGCGCATGAACCCGTTGAGGCCGTCGTACCAGTCGTGGTTGCCGGGTACGGCGTAGACGGGCGCGGGGTAGTCCTTGTACGGCCGGAAGAACTTGGGGCCGTATTCGTCGGCGCTGCCGACCGGGTAGATGACGTCGCTGGACAGGACGGCGAAGCGGGTGCCCTCGGCCGCCTTCAGGAAGCCGGGCACCACCGCGTACTGCGGGGCGTCGCCCTCACCGGTGTCCGCGAGCAGCATGAACGAGAAGGTGTCCGGGTCGTCCCGCTCGATCACCAGGTCCGGTGCGGCGCCCCGGTCCAGCTGTCCCCGTACCCAGCGGTTCCGGTCGTCGCCGGTCGGGTCCCCGAACAGGGAGGCGACCACGCCGTTGCGCGCTTTCCACAGGGTGGCCGGGTTCAGCCAGGAGATGTGGGTGGTGCGCTCCGGCATGAGGTTCCGGTAGCGGCCGGGCTCCTCGCCCGGCTCCTGACCGTGCCAGCCTGCGCCTGCTGCCGAGTCACGTGAAGAGGGAGACACCGCCGCACCCTAACAACTCTTCCCGGGCACGGGCAGGTTGGGGTGGAGACCCGCCCGGCGGGCGGAACGGGCGCGCCGACGGCGATGATGGTGCGGAAGACCGGCAGGCCACCGCTCGCCCGGAAGAAGAGACCGGAAGACCGGAAGAAGAGAGAAGAGTCCTTCGTGACGTACGACATCGACGCCGTCCGTTCGCACTTCCCCGCGCTGGAGGCGGGAGGTGCCCACTTCGAGGGGCCCGCCGGTACGCAGACCCCCCGGCAGGTCATCGACGCCATCGCCGAGGTCCTGGCGAACCCGCTGTCCAACCGGGGGACGGCGACGCCGGGGGAACGCAACGCGGACCGTACGGTGACCGGCGCCCGGCAGGCGATGGCGGATCTGCTCGGCGCGGACCCGGCGGGCATCGTCTTCGGCCGCAGCGCCACCCAGCTCACGTACGACTTCGCCAGGACGCTCGCCAAGACCTGGTCACCGGGGGACGAGGTCGTCGTCACCCGGCTGGACCACGACGCCAACATCCGCCCGTGGGTGCGGGCGGCCGAGGCCGCCGGGGTCACGGTGCGATGGGCCGACTTCGACCCGGCGACGGGCGAGTTGTCCCCGGCGGACATCGGCGCGGTGCTGTCGGAGCGCACCCGGCTGGTCGCGGTCACGGGAGCCTCGAACCTCATCGGCACCCGGCCCGACCTCCCCGGGATCGCCCGTCTGACCCACGAGCGCGGGGCCCTGTTCTACGTCGACGGAGTGCATCACGCCGCGCACTCCTTCGTCGATGTCGGGCTGCTGGGCGCCGACTTCTACGTCTGCTCGCCGTACAAGTTCCTCGGTCCGCACCTCGGGGTTCTCGCGGCCTCGCCCGGACTGCTGGAGGGGCTGGCGCCCGACAAGCTGGCACCTTCCACGGACGTGGTCCCCGAGCGTTTCGAACTGGGCACGCTGCCCTACGAGTTCCTCGCGGGCGTGCGGGCGGCCGTGGACTTCCTGGCGGATCTCGCCGACGGCGGCCCGTCCTCCCCGCGCGACACCGGTGACAGGCGCGAGCGGCTGGCGCGGTCCTTCGCGGCGCTGGAGGAGCACGAGGAGGGCCTGCGGCGGCGGATGGAGGAGGGCCTGGCCGGCCTCGCTCCGGTCACCCTGCGTTCGCGGGCGGCGGACCGTACGCCGACCCTGCTGCTGACCCTCGAAGGCCGGGACACCCAGGAGGCGTACCGCCATCTCGCCGGGCGCGGCGTCACCGCACCCTCCGGTTCGTTCTACGCGCTGGAGGCGTCCCGCCGTCTGGGCCTCGGCGACACCGGCGGACTGCGGGCCGGCCTGGCGCCGTACAACAACGCCCAGGACGTCGACCGGCTGCTGGAGGGCCTGGCGGACTTCCTGCGACAGCCGTAGACGTGACGTGGGAGAGCGCCGGACGGGGGCCTGCGTACGGGCGGCGGCGATATCCAACTGGTATGCCAGGAACCCCTGTTGAGGGTGGCGGCCGGGAGTACGGCTCTGCCAAGCTCTCAGCCGCGATCAACACGGGTGCGACCAGGAGGAACAGGGATGGGTACTGTGCGACGGCTCATGACGGGGCGGCTGAAGTCGGGGCGGCTCATGGCGCGGTGGCTGATGGTGGCCGCGCTGCTGCTCGGCGGTACGACGCTGACAGGCGCCCCCGCCGCCGTCGCGGCCGGGACGGCGGCTCAGGGCGCCACGACGACGATCTGCGGCTACACCCCGGTCCCCGCCGGGTGGGTGATCATCAACCAGACGACCGCGGGGTGCAGCGGCTACGGGTCCCGCACCATCACCGAGCTGGGGTCCGCGACCACCATCCAGGCCTGCTCGAACTCGCCCATCCCCGACTGGTGGGTCATTACCGCCATGCAGAACTCGAGCGTGTGCGGCCTGTACCCGGTGTACTCGCTCCTGAAGATCACGAACCAGACCACCGTCACGGACTGCGGCCAGTCCTTCATCCCGCCCGGCTGGGTCATCATCTCCGTCCAGCAGGGCGCCCAGTGCGGGGCCTACACCGTCTACACCGTCACCGCACTCGGTGACCGTACGACGATCCAGGCGTGCGGCCACTCGGCCATCCCCAACGGCTGGGTCATCACCGCCATGCAGAACAACGCGGGATGCGGCGCCTACCCCCTCTACACCCTGCTGAAGATCACCGACCAGACCACGATCACGGACTGCGGTCAGTCCGCCATCCCGGACGGCTGGGTCATCACGTCCATCCAGCAGGGCGCCCAGTGCGGGGTGTACACCGTCTACACGGTCGTGAAGCCGACCACCCAGACCGTCATGCAGGTCTGCGGGCCGACGAGGATCCCGAGCGGCTGGTCGATCGTCGGCCAGTCGTCCGGCTCGCAGTGCGGTGTCTACGCGATCTACACGATCCAGCGCACGGGCTGACGTACGACGACCGGCCCACGGGCCGACGTGCAGGCCCGACCGTCCGAGCGGGCGGCGGGCCCGGACACCCGGGTGGCGGTCCCGGCCGCGGGACCGCCACCCGACCCGTCCCGGGCCCCGGTCGGCTCCCGGGCCTCAGTTGACCAGGTCGTTGGCGGACTTCACCACGGCGGCCCCGCCCCGCACCATGCCCTCGGCGGCGTTCACCTTCTCGCCGAGGTCGGGGCGGTGTTCGCCCTCCTCCCCCGCGACGGCGCCCGCGGCACGCGCCGCGCCGTCCAGGGTGTTGCCGAGATCGACGGCGTGGGCGGCGGGGACGACAATGGCGAGGAGGGCGGAGCCGGCGGCGGCTGCGGTGAGGAATCGGCGCATGTTCATGGTCCGTGTAACGCGGCGGGGCGCCCCGAGGTCACGATGCCGTGGCCCCGCCGTACGGGATTTCACCTCCGTGGCCCGCGGCCGGCCGTTACGGTTTTTGTATGACCGACACCTGGCGGCCCACCGACACCGGAGTCCTCACCCTGCCTTCCGGACGCCTTGTCAGGGGACGGGGTCTGCGCCGGCCGCTGCCGGCCGGTGCCACCCCGTCCTTCGCCGTGTACCTGCTCGGCAAGGAGCCGCCCGAAGTCCCCTGGGAGACACGGTGGTTGCGCTGGCCCGACTTCCGGCTGCCCAGCAGCCGCCCGCAGGCGCGGACCGTCCTCGGCGAGGTGTGGGAGCGGGCGGCCGACGAGCGCGTCGAGCTGGCGTGCGGCGGCGGACGCGGCCGTACGGGCACCGCCCTGGCCTGTCTCGCCGTCCTCGACGGCGTCCCGGCGGACCGGGCGGTGGAGTACGTGCGGGCCCACTACTCCCGGCACGCCGTCGAGACGCCGTGGCAGCGGCGGTACGTCCGCCGCTTCACCGCCTGACCACCGGCGCCGGGACCTGTCGCGTGCCGGGCGCCGGTGCCGTCCTCGGCCGACATCCGGCACGGGAGCGTGCCGCGCGCACGGGAGCATGTGATCGTGTGGGGAACGCGCACCCGTGTGTCCGGCCGGCGAGGAGCAGGAAGGTCCCATGACACAGCCCACGCACCCCTTTCAGGCCGATCCGGCGCTGCTGCGCCGTCATGTGACCGCGCTGGCCGGGGAGCCCCGCAGCCGCCGGCACGCCCCGCAGGCCATGGAACGGGCCGAGGAGTACGTCACCGACCACCTCACCGAGGCCGGCTGGGACGTGCACCGCGACCCGTTCGACGTGCGGTGGCGGTGGGGCTCGGCCGACGGGCCGGGGCATCGCGCGATGCCGCTGAAGATCCGTCTGCACCGGCGGGTGGCGGGCGCCAACCTCCG
>NZ_WWJY01000617.1 GCF_009865405.1 Streptomyces sp. SID3212
CGGGGCCGGTGCCGACGCGGGAGCCGGGGAGGGCGCGGGAGCCGGGGCCGGTGCGGGGGCCGAGACCGGGGCCGACGCGGGAGCGGAGAAGCCGCGGCGCCGACAGGCCCGCGGCGAGCGCCGCATCGCCCAGCTGCTCGACGCGGCGGCCAACGTCTTCTGCACCACCGGCTACACCGCCGCGAGCACCAACTCCATCGCCCGGGAGGCGGGCGTCTCGCCCGGCACGCTCTACCAGTTCTTCCCGAACAAGGAAGCCATCGCCGTCGAGCTGGGCGACCAGTTGCTGCGGCGCTGGCGCGAGACGTACGGCCAGGCGTTCCTGCCCGCGCACCTGAACCTGCCGCTGGACGAGCTGCTGGACGCCGTCCTCGACCCGCTCATCGAGTTCAACCAGGCGAATCCCGCCTTCGCCGTGCTCATCCAGGGGTCCGACATCCCCGGTCATGAGACCTTGCGGCACGAGAAGCTGCACGGCGGCCTGATGGAACGCACCGAGGAGATCCTGGCCGGGTACCTGCCGGACGCGCCGCCGGCCGACATCACCAGGACCGCGAACATGATCTTCGCCGTCTTCAAGGCCGGACTCGGGCTGATCCTCACCCACGAGGGCGCCGAGCGCGACGCGTACACGAAGGAACTGAAGACCGTCCTCCACCGCTATCTGAGCCCGCTCGTGGGCGAGGCGGGCTGCTAGGGCGTGTCCGCGGCGGAGCGCCGGACGGGCTGGGACGGGCGGCGCGGCACGGGTGCCGCGCGGGGGTGGCCCCCGGCTTCGCTTTCATACCCCCTAGGGGTAAAGTTCGAGGAGTCGGGGTGTCACGGGCCTCCCGCGATCCCCCGGCGCACCCCTAAGCGGGTAACGATGCTGTCGAATGCTCTCGAAGAGGAGAACGCCATGACCACCGAGACGACGACCGAGTCCACCGGGACCTCCGGCGGAGTCACCACCGTCTACCAGGTCAAGGGCATGAGCTGCGGCCATTGCGAAGGTGCCGTCTCCGGCGAGATCTCCACGATCGAGGGCGTCACGTCCGTCCAGGCCACGGCCGCCACCGGCCAGGTGACAGTCGCGTCCGAATCGGTACTGGACGAGAGCGCCGTTCGCGCGGCCGTGGACGAGGCGGGATACGAGCTGGTCGAACACGTCTGACCGTCGACAGTCACATAATCGTAGGTCTGGGCGTGGGTTCACCCCTTGTTTCCGTGGTTCTTGACCTCGACGGCCTGCGGCTCTACATGTGAGCCACAAGACCTTCACAAAGAGATCTAGATCACATAGATTGAGGGGTAACCATTCGGGCAGCTCGCGTGTCTTAGAAGGCGATGCCGGAGAACGTCTTGGGGGACGTTCGAAGGCATGTCATGGGACGTCTTGGGGGACGTTCCGGACAGGCGCGATCGACCGGGGCACGTGCACCGCGGGGAGCTTGAGCGGCCCTCCCGTACGTACGTACCCCGGTCAGAGCGCAGCGAGAAGCCCGCTGTTGGTTTCAGCAGACGCCCGGGCCGGATCCCGTGGGGGGAATCCGCATCCGGGGATATGGAGAGCGCCCCGCTCGCCGACCCGTGGGGGGATCGGCGGCGGGGCGCTTTTCGTTGTTCTGCGTTCTGCGTTCTGCGTTCTGCGTTCTGCGAGCCTGTCCGCGGGCCTCCTGGGAGGCCCGCGGGCCCGCCGGGGTCAGCGGCCCTCGACCGGGACGAAGTCGCGCAGGACCTCGCCGGTGTAGATCTGGCGCGGACGGCCGATGCGGGATCCCGGCTCCTTGATCATCTCGTGCCACTGGGCGATCCAGCCGGGCAGCCGGCCGATCGCGAAGAGCACGGTGAACATCTCGGTCGGGAAGCCCATGGCCCGGTAGATCAGGCCGGTGTAGAAGTCCACGTTCGGGTAGAGCTTGCGCTCGACGAAGTACTCGTCGGCCAGCGCGTGCTCCTCCAGCTTGAGCGCGATGTCGAGCAGTTCGTCGGACTTGCCGAGCGCCGACAGAACGTCGTGCGCCGCCGCCTTGATGATCTTCGCCCGGGGGTCGAAGTTCTTGTAGACGCGGTGCCCGAAGCCCATGAGCTTCACGCCGTCTTCCTTGTTCTTCACCTTGCGGATGAAGGAGTCGACGTCGCCGCCGGCCGCCTGGATGCCTTCGAGCATCTCCAGGACGGAGGCGTTGGCGCCGCCGTGCAGCGGGCCCCACAGCGCGCTGATGCCGGCGGAGATCGAGGCGAACATGTTCGCCTGCGAGGAGCCGACCAGACGCACCGTGGACGTCGAACAGTTCTGCTCGTGGTCCGCGTGCAGGATGAAGAGCTTGTCGAGCGCGGCGACCACGACCGGGTCCGGCACGTACTCCTGCGCCGGGACCGAGAACGTCATGCGCAGGAAGTTCTCGACGTACCCGAGGTCGTTGCGCGGGTAGACGAAGGGGTGGCCGATCGACTTCTTGTACGCGTACGCCGCGATCGTCGGAAGCTTGGCGAGCAGCCGGATCGTCGAGAGGTGGCGCTGCTTCTCGTCGAACGGGTTGTGACTGTCCTGGTAGAACGTCGACAACGCGCTGACCACGGAGGACAGCATCGCCATCGGGTGCGCGTCGCGCGGGAAGCCGTCGTAGAAACGCTTGACGTCCTCGTGCAGCAGCGTGTGCTGGGTGATCTCGTTCTTGAACGAGGCCAGCTGGTCGACGGTCGGAAGCTCGCCGTTGATCAGCAGGTACGCCACCTCGACGAAGCTGGAGCGCTCGGCCAGCTGTTCGATGGGGTAACCGCGATAACGGAGGATGCCTTCCTCGCCGTCGAGGTAGGTGATCCCGGACTTGTAGGCGGCGGTGTTGCCGTACCCGCTGTCCAGTGTCACCAGGCCGGTCTGAGCACGGAGCTTTCCGATGTCGAAGCCCGAATCGCCGACGGTGCTGTTGATCACCGGATAGGTGTACTCGCCGTCGCCGTACCGCAGTACTACCGCGTCGTTCGCGTCGTTGTCGCGTTTCTCGCTCACGTCATCCCTCACCGACGTAGTGCCTCTTCTTCGAGGTGCCCTGACTGTCTCTACCATCCCCCATTTGGCTCAGGAGAGTGCACTCGGGGTCGGCCATTAGGCCTATCCGCGGCACTCAGTGCCGCGAACCTGTTCATCCTGCCTTCTTCGCACCCGTTCTGAAAGTCCACGCGCTCAGTTGCGTACGGCGGGCCGGTCGTCGGGGAGCGAAAGGCCCGACAGCCGGTGGTCCAGGGCGGTGAAACGTCTGCCCGCCGAGACCGTTCGCACCGCCTGCCCTATGGCCTTGCGCGAGCCGACCAGCACCACCAGTTTTTTGGCCCGGGTGACGGCGGTGTAGAGGAGGTTGCGCTGGAGCATCATCCAGGCCCCCGTCGTGACCGGGATGACCACGGCCGGGTACTCACTGCCCTGGGACCGGTGGATCGTCATCGCGTACGCGTGCGCCAGTTCGTCCAGTTCGTCGAAGTCGTACGGCACCTCTTCGTCCTCGTCCGTCAGCACCGTCAGCCGCTGGTCCTCCAGATTCAGCGAGGTGACCACCCCGACCGTGCCGTTGAAGACCCCGTTCTCGCCCTTCTCGTAGTTGTTGCGGATCTGGGTGACCTTGTCCCCCACCCGGAACACCCGGCCGCCCAGCCGCTTCTCCGGCAGGTCGGGGCGGCCCGGCGTGATGGCCTGCTGGAGCAGACCGTTCAGCGCGCCCGCGCCGGCCGGCCCCCGGTGCATCGGGGCCAGCACCTGGACGTCACGCCGCGGGTCCAGCCCGAACTTCGCCGGGATCCGGCGGGCCGCCACCTCCACCGTGACGCGGCCGGCGTCCTCCGTCTCGTCCTCCACGAAGAGGAAGAAGTCGGAGAGGCCCTCGGTGATCGGATGCACCCCCGAGTTGATGCGGTGGGCGTTGGTGACCACGCCCGACTGCTGAGCCTGGCGGAAGATCCGCGTGAGCCGGACCTGGGGCACCGGCCCGCCCTCCGCCAGCAGATCCCGCAGCACCTCCCCCGCACCCACCGACGGCAGCTGGTCGACATCCCCCACCAGCAGGAGGTGGGCGCCCGGCGCCACCGCCTTCACCAGCTTGTTGGCGAGCAGCAGGTCCAGCATCGAGGCCTCGTCCACGACCACCAGGTCCGCGTCCAGGGGTCTTTCCCTGTCGTACGCCGCGTCCCCGCCCGGTTTCAGCTCCAGCAGCCGGTGCACCGTGGACGCCTCGGCGCCCGTCAGCTCGGCCAGCCGCTTGGCCGCGCGCCCGGTGGGGGCCGCCAGCACCACCTTGGCCTTCTTCGCACGCGCCAGCTCCACGATCGAGCGGACCGTGAAGGACTTCCCGCAGCCGGGGCCGCCCGTCAGGACGGCGACCTTCTCGGTCAGCGCGAGCCGGACCGCCTGCCTCTGCTCGGGCGCCAGCTCCGCGCCCGTACGGTCGGCGAGCCACGCCAGCGCCTTGTCCCACGCGACGTCCCGGAAGGCCGGCATCCGGTCCTCGCCGGTCCGCAGCAGCCGGAGCACCTGGGCGGAGAGGGACAGCTCCGCGCGGTGGAACGGCACCAGATAGATCCCGTTGACCGGCTCCCCGCCGTCCGGCCCCGGCACGCGCTCGCGCACCGCCCCCTCGTCCTCCGTGGTCAGCTCGGCCAGGCACTCGATGACCAGGCCCGTGTCGACCTGGAGCAGCTTCACGGCGTCCGCGATGAGCCGCTCCTCGGGCAGGAAGCAGTGGCCCTGGTCGGTGGACTGCGACAGCGCGTACTGGAGGCCTGCCTTGACCCGCTCCGGGCTGTCGTGCGGGATGCCGACGGCCTGCGCGATCCGGTCGGCGGTGAGGAAGCCGATGCCCCAGACGTCGGCCGCCAGGCGGTACGGCTCGTTCCTGACCACCGAGATCGAGGCGTCGCCGTACTTCTTGTAGATCCGCACCGCGATGGAGGTGGAGACACCGACGCCCTGGAGGAAGATCATGACCTCCTTGATGGCCTTCTGCTCCTCCCAGGCGGCGGCGATCATCTTCGTCCGCTTGGGGCCCAGCCCGGGAACCTCCACGAGTCTCTTCGGCGCCTCCTCGATGATGTCCAGGGTGTCCAGCCCGAAGTGCTCCACGATCCGGTCCGCGATGCGCGGGCCGATGCCCTTGATCAGGCCGGATCCGAGGTAACGGCGGATGCCCTGGATGGTGGCGGGCAGGACCGTCGTGTAGTTCTCCACCGTGAACTGCTTGCCGTACTGGGGATGCGAGGCCCAACGCCCCTCCATCCGCAGCGACTCGCCCGGCTGCGCGCCGAGCAGCGCGCCGACGACGGTGAGGAGATCACCGCCCCGGCCGGTGTCCACCCGGGCAACCGTGTAGCCGTTCTCCTCGTTCGCGTACGTGATGCGCTCAAGGACGGCTTCGAGCACGGCGAAGGAGGGGGAAGGGAACGGGGAGGAAGAGGGGGTTGCGGTTGGCGTGGAGGGCGGATGAGTGGACTGGTTGGGCATGAACTGACGCTACCGCCGGACTCCGACATCGCGCCCGGCCTGTGGATAACTCCCGGGGAGCGCCGTTCCGGGGAGCCCGTGAAAGGCGTCTCCGGACGCCCCGGCGCGCTACTAGGGGCCCGGTCAGAAGACCGGGCCCCGCGCGCTCCCCCCACCGGCAAGGCTTCCTGATCCCCCCGGATCCGTCCCCCGAAAACCTTGCCGACCTATACGACTCATCTCACGCTGAGATGGTTGCACGAATCCGCAGCGTTATTTTTTGAGGCCGCGTCACTGTCGGCGGAGGCAGGGGGATTTCCTAGCGGGAGTGCGTCACGTACCGCTCCACTACCTCCGTCAGCAGCTCCACGCCGTCCCTCTTCCACAGCTCGTCGTTGAACAGCTCCACCTCGATCGGCCCGCCGTACCCCGCCGCGTCCACCCGCGCGCGCCAGGCCCGCAGGTCGACCGATCCGTCGCCGAGCTGGCCACGGCCGTTCAGGACTCCGGCGGGAAGGGGGGTGGTCCAGTCGGCCAGTTGGAAGGAGAACACACGGTCGGCGGCGCGGGCGACGGCCGCGGGCGCCCGGTCGTCCCACCAGACGTGGTACGTGTCCACAACCACCCCGACCTGCTCCGCCGGGAAGCGTTCGGCCAGTTCGAGGGCCTGGTCGAGCGTGGAGACCACACACCGGTCCGAAGCGAACATCGGGTGCAGCGGCTCGATCGCGAGCCGGATGCCTCGTTCACCGGCGTACGGTGCCAACTCGGCGAGCGCGTCCGCGATCCGCTCCCGGGCACCCGCCAAGTCGCGGCTGCCGGGCGGCAGTCCGCCGGAGACGAGGACCAGCGTGTCCGTGCCGAGCGCCACCGCCTCGTCGATCGCCGCCCGGTTGTCGGCGAGTGCCTCGGCGCGTGCGGCCGGGTCGATCGCGGTGAGGAAGCCTCCTCGGCAGAGTGTGGTGACGGTGAGCCCGGCGTCCCGTACGAGCTTGGCGGCGGCCTCGACTCCGTACTCCTGAACAGGCGCACGCCACAGGCCGACACCGGAGATCCCGAAGCGTACGCAGGCCTCGGTCAGTTCCGGGAGGGAGAGCTGTTTGACCGTCATCTGGTTGATGCTGAAGCGGCTGAGGTCGGGGGCGGGGCCCGTGCCCGTGCCGGCGGCGGTGGCGCTGTTCGGATCTTCCGTCATCGGCTCACTCCGTACACGTCCAGCAGCGACCCCATCCGCGCCTCGGCGACCGTCGGGTCCGGGAACAGGCCCAGCTCGTCCGCCAGTTCGTACGCCCGCGCCAGATGGGGCAGCGAACGCGCCGCCTGGAGTCCGCCGACCATCGTGAAGTGGTCCTGGTGGCCCGCCAGCCACGCCAGGAACACCACGCCCGTCTTGTAGAAGCGGGTGGGTGGTTGGAAAAGATGGCGGGACAACTCCACCGTGGGATCGAGCAGTTCGCGGAAACCGTTCGTGTCGCCGGTGTCCAGGACCCGTACCGCCTCCGCCGCCACCGGTCCCAGCGGATCGAAGATCCCCAACAGAGCGTGGCTGAAGCCCTGTTCGTCGCCCGCGATCAGCTCGGGGTAGTTGAAGTCGTCGCCCGTGTAGCAGCGCACGCCCCGGGGCAGCCGACGGCGCAGCTCGACCTCCCGCCGGGCGTCCAGCAGCGAGACCTTGATGCCGTCGATCTTGTCGGGATGCGCGGCGATGACCTGGAGGAACGTCTCGGTGGCGGTGTCGAGATCCCCGCTGCCCCAGTACCCGTCGAGCGCGGGGTCGAACATCGGTCCGAGCCAGTGCAGTACGAGGGGCTCCGCGGCCTGGCGCAGGAGGTGCCCGTAGAGGTCGAGGTAGTCGTCGGGGCTCGTCGCCGCCGCCGCGAGCGCGCGCGACGCCATGAGGATGGCCTGCGAACCGGTCGCCTCGACGAGCGCGAGCTGCTCCTCGTACGCGACCCTCACCTCGCCCAAGGTGTGTACGCCGGGGCGTAGTTGGTCGGTGCCGACCCCGCAGGCGATGCGACCGCCGACCGCCTTCGCCTCGGCGGCGGAGCGGCGGATCAGTTCGGCGGCGCCCGCCCAGTCCAGCCCCATGCCGCGCTGCGCGGTGTCCATGGCCTCCGCGACCCCGAGCCCGTACGACCAGAGGTGGCGGCGGAAGGCGAGCGTGGCGTCCCAGTCGACGGCGGCGGGCGCGTCGGGGCTGGTGTCGGCGTAGGGGTCGGCGACGACGTGGGCCGCCGAGAAGACCGTGCGGGAGGTGAGGGGGGCGGGGTGGGGTGATACTGCCGCGACGAAGTGCGCGGGTTCGGTGCGGGGTGTGTACGTACGCAACTCCCCTCCGGCGGACGGCAGTCGGAGGGTCACAGGGTCAGCTCCGGTACGTCGAAGCGGCGGCCCTCCGCCGAGGACCGCAGCCCCAGCTCGGCGAGTTGGACCCCGCGCGCGCCCGCGAGGAGGTCCCAGCGGTACGGCTCGTCGAGCGCGAGGTGGCGCAGGAACAGTTCCCACTGCGCTTTGAAGCCGTTGTCGAACTCCCCGTTGTCCGGGACCTCTTGCCACTGGTCGCGGAAGGACTCGGTGACGGGGAGGTCCGGGTTCCACACCGGCTTGGGGGTGGCGCTGCGGTGCTGCACGCGGCAGCGGCGCAGACCGGCGACCGCCGAGCCGTGCGTACCGTCGACCTGGAACTCCACGAGTTCGTCGCGGTTGACCCGTACCGACCAGGCGGAGTTGATCTGCGCGACCACGCCGCCCTCCAGCTGGAAGATGCCGTACGCGGCGTCGTCGGCGGTGGCGGCGTACGGCTTGCCCCGCTCGTCCCAGCGCTCGGGGATGTGGGTGGTGATGTGCGCCTGGACGGTGGTGACACGGCCGAAGAGTTCGTGGAGGACGTACTCCCAGTGCGGGAACATGTCGACGGTGATGCCACCGCCGTCCTCGGCGCGGTAGTTCCAGGAGGGGCGCTGGGGGTCCTGCCAGTCGCCCTCGAAGACCCAGTAGCCGAACTCCCCCCGTACGGAGAGGATTTGGCCGAAGAAGCCGCCGTCGATGAGGCGCTTGAGCTTGAGGAGACCCGGCAGGAAGATCTTGTCCTGGACGACGCCGTGCTTGATTCCGGCGCTCCGGGCGAGCCTGGCCAGGTCGAGGGCGCCGGCGAGGTCGGCGGCGGTCGGCTTCTCCGTGTAGATGTGCTTGCCGGCGGCGATGGCTTTTTTGACCGACTCGACGCGGGCCGAGGTGACCTGCGCGTCGAAATAGAGGGAGATCGTGTCGTCCGCCAGAACGGCGTCGAGATCCGTCGACCATTCGGTGAGGCCGTGGCGTTCGGCGATCTCCTTCAGGGCGTGTTCGCGGCGCCCGACGAGGACCGGCTCCGGCCAGAGCACCTCGCCGCCGCCGAGGTCCAGGCCGCCCTCTTCGCGGATCGCGAGGACGGAGCGCAGCAGATGCTGCCGGTACCCCATCCGCCCCGTGACGCCGTTCATGGCGATCCGCACTGTCCTGCGTGTCACGAAGTTCCCTCCATACGGCCGTAGCAAGCGCTTTCTATAGGGTATGAAGCTAGCCTGCGATTCCGGGACGGACAAGAGCCGGGCCGGGATCTCACCCCTCGTGGTCCGGTCCGCCCGGCACTCACCCTCGTATCCCTCGGAGGAAAGCGATGACAGTCAGCCCGCTCTCTGGAGGCGAACGATGACGGTCACCCTGGCGGATGTGGCGGCCCGCGCGCGGGTGTCGCCCGCCACCGTGTCCCGCGTGCTGAACGGCAACTACCCGGTGGCCGCGACCACCCGGGAGCGGGTGCTGCGGGCGGTGGACGAGCTGGACTACGTACTCAACGGCCCCGCCAGCTCGCTCGCCGCCGCCACGTCGGACCTGGTCGGCATCCTCGTCAACGACATCGCGGACCCCTTCTTCGGGATCATGGCGGGGGCGGCGCAGACGGAGATCGGCGGCCAGGAGGGCACGGGGCGGGCGGGCGGCGAGAAGCTCGCCGTCGTCTGCAACACGGGGGGCTCGCCGGAGCGCGAACTGACGTATCTGACTCTCCTCCAGCGCCAGCGGGCGGCGGCCGTGGTCCTGACGGGCGGGGCCCTCGAAGATCCGGACCATATCGCCGCGATGGCCTCGAAACTGGCCAAACTCGCCGACGCGGGGACGCGGGTGGTGCTGTGCGGCCGGCCGCCGCTGCCGGACGGCGAGGCGATAGTGGCGGCGCTGGCGTTCGACAACCGTGGGGGCGGGCGGCGGCTGACGGAACACTTGCTGGCGCTGGGGCACCGGAAGATCGGTTACGTGGCGGGGCCGGCGGAGCGGACGACGACGCGGCATCGGCTGGAGGGGCATCGGGAGGCGTTGGGGGCGGGTGGGGTTTCTGGTGCGGCCGGTGAGGCCGCTGATCAGGAGCTGCTGACCGTGCACGGGCCGTACACCCGGCGGTCAGGGTACGAGGCGACGCTGGAACTGCTGCGCCGGGCGCCGGATCTGACCGCTGTGATCGGCGCGAACGACACGGTGGCGCTGGGGGCGTGCGCGGCCATCCGCGACCAGGGGTTGCGCATCCCGCAGGACATCTCGGTGGCGGGCTTCGACGACCTGCCGTTCTCGGTGGACGCGATGCCCGCGCTGACGACGGTACGGCTGCCGCTGTACGAGGCGGGGGCGCGGGCGGGGCGGCTGGCGATGGGGACGGAGGCGCCGCCGCCGGGCGGGATCGCGACGATCGGGGCGGAGCTGATGGTGCGGGGGTCCACGGGGGTGGCGCGGGTGGGGTGAGGGTTGGGGTGAGGGGTGCGGTCGGTCGGTCGGGGACGGCTCGGGCGGGGTGAGGGGGTGTGGTCGGGGGCGGCTCGGACGAGGTCAGGGGTGTGGTCGGAGGGGCGTCGGGGGGTGTGATCAGCGGTGACGGGGTACTGGGGTGTGATGGCTTGATGTCCTGGAATGCGTCGTTCAGATGTCGTTCCGATGCCTCGTTCGGAAAGGAACAATCTCGTGAAGTTCGCCTTCTCCACCCTCGGAGTGCCGGGCCTGCCCATCCCTGAGGTCGTCGGACTGGCCACCGCCACCGGCTACCAGGGCGTGGAGCTCCGCGCCCACCCGGAGGAACCGGTCCACCCCGGAATCGGCGCGGCCGAGCGGGCCTCGGTGGTGGACGACTTCAAGCGGGCCGGCGTCGAGATCCTGACGGTCGCCGGGTACGTACGGGTCGCCGACACGACGGCCGACGAGGACTCCGTACGGCAGGAACTCGACGACCTCCTCTGGCTGGCCCGTGACCTGGGCGCCGCGAACGTCCGCGTCTTCCCGGGCGGCGGGGACCAGGACCCGGCGGAGGCCGACGCGGCGGCGGCAAGGCGGCTGGGCGCGGCGGGGGAAGTGGCCGCCGACTTCGGCGTACGGATCCTGCTGGAGACCCATGACTCGCACCGTACGGGCGTGGACGCGGCGCGGGTGCTGGGGACGGTGGGGCACCCGCAGGTGGGTGTGTTGTGGGACGTGATGCACACGTGGCTGGGCGGGGAGGACCCGATCACCACGCACGCGGTACTGGCGCCGCACCTGGGCTACGTACAGGTCAAGGACATCGCCTCGGCGGAGGACACGACTCCGCTGGCGCTGGGGGCGGGGGTGCTACCGCTGGCGGAGTGCATGGCGCTTCTGGCGGACGGCGGTGCCGGGGGTGACGCGGGTGACGACGGTTGGGTGTGCTGGGAGTACGAGAAGCGCTGGTATCCGAAGGCGCCGGAGTTGCAGGGGCTGCTGGAGGCTGGGCGGGGGTATTTGGAGGGGCTGGTGGGTGGGGGGCGTTGAGGCTGGGGTTGCTGAGGTGAGGGGTCGTTGAGGTGGAGGGACTGAGGCGGGGCTGCGGCCGAGGTGGACGAGTAGGTTGATCTACGTGTACGAGTACGTCGGCCCGGTCGCGATCAGAGCCGCGTCGGTGCGGCCGGGCGGTGAGGTGCGGGTGGTGTTCCGCCGCTGCTTGGGCGGGGCCCGGATCCGCAGTGCCGAGAGGTGAACGTGGTGAGGGAGGGGGACTTCTTCTGCGTGTTCTGTGGGGGCGAGCTGCCGGCGGAGTGGAATGTGGGGGCGCGGAGCGTTCGGGGGCGGGTGCGGGTTCGGACCGAGAGGTAGTCGGGGTGCCCGGCGTCGAATGAGGCGGGGTGGGGCCGCCCCTTGCGGTTGAGTGTCGCGGTTTCGGGCCGGGCGTCAAGGGCGCTCCTGCGTCGCGTCGCTTCGCGATGACCTGCGGTCACCCTTGACCCCCACCCCGAAACCGCAAGGGAAGGCAGAGGGGGGCGGCCCGGGGGAAGGTTCCCCGACAACCCC
>NZ_WWJY01000618.1 GCF_009865405.1 Streptomyces sp. SID3212
GCGAAGGGCGAGGCGGCGCGCGTGGCGGCCGGCGTGCCGGGGGTCGCGTACCTGACCGGGACCCTGGGCGCGGCGGTGACCGTCACCTGGGACCAGGTGCGGGTGGAGGTGGCGACGGCACCGGGCCACCACGCCCCGACGGTGGCACGAGCGGTCCGCGAGGCGGTGACCGCGACGGGTACGTCACCGGTGACGGTGCTGGTCACAGCGGTGGAGGCGGAGGCCGACCACGGGCCAGCCAGGAGCTGAGGCACGTACACGCGGGCGGGGGCCGTACGGGAGGCCCGGCTTCCCGTACGGCCCCACGGGTGCGGGTGGGCGATACGCGGCGGGCGCGGCCCCCCTACGGCCCCACCGTCGCGGGTACGCGGTACGGCGGCGGGCGCGGAACCTCGTACGGCCCCACCGTCGCGGGTACGCGGTACGGCGGCGGGCGCGGAACCTCGTACGGTCCGCGCCCGCTCGTGGAGCCCGTACCGACGAAGGGCACGGCACCGTGCGCTCGGCGGCGGACGCAGGCGGGGTCGACACCGGCCCCGCCTGCGTCCGCTCGCCTCCCGCCCCGAGCCCCGTCAAGGGCAAGGCACTCGCCGCGTCAGTCCGACAGGCCCGCCAGGTCGCGCAGGCGGCGCGCCTGCGCGGCGCGTTCGGCGGCGCGCTGTTCGTCGAAGGTGCGGCCCGCCGCGCCCGCCAGGAGCGCCTTCGTCTCGATCACCGCGTCGCGCGGAGCCGCCAGCAGCGCGGCCGCCAGGTCCTTCACCGCCGCGTCGAGCTCGTCCGTACCGACCACGAGGTTGGCGAGCCCGGTGCGCTCGGCCTCCGCCGCCTGGACGAAGCGGCCCGTCGCGCAGATCTCCAGCGCGCGGGCGTACCCCACCAGCGCGACCAGCGGATGCGTGCCGGTGAGGTCGGGGACGATACCCAGGCTGGTCTCGCGCATGGCGAACTGGACGTCGGGCGTCACCACCCGGAGATCGCACGCCAGGGCGAGCTGGAAGCCCGCCCCGATGGCATGCCCCTGGACCGCCGCGATCGACACGAGGTCGTTGCGCCGCAGCCAGGTGAATCCGTCCTGGTACCCGGCGATCGCCGCGTCGAGAGCCTCGTCGGACTCGCGCGCGAGATCGAGGAATGTAGGCTCCCCGTCGAACCCCTCGGGGGTGAACGCCTGCCGGTCGAGCCCGGCGGAGAAGGAGACACCCTCGCCGCGCAGGATGACAACCCGCACACTGCCCGGCAACAACCGTCCGGCTTCCGACAACGCCCGCCACAGAGCGGGAGACTGAGCGTTGCGTTTGGCCGGGTTGGTCAACGTCACCGTGGCGACCGCGTCCTCGACGGTGAGCCGTACGCCGTCCTTGTCGAGTACTGGATCGAGCGAAGTCATGGGGGCGCCTCCGGTTCGGGCAGTCAGCCGTTCGAGCTAAGTGACTGCACAGTAACCACCAGGCCGACGTCGCGGTCGGCCGGGTGGCCACCACCGAACCGGTGACCGGGAGGAGCCACGCTCGGTCGTCAGGCCGCAGCGGCCTTCTTGCCTCGCGTCGCTCCACCGCGTCCCCGGAGTGTGACTCCGGACTCGCTGAGCATCCGGTGGACGAATCCGTAGGAGCGGCCTGTTTCTTCGGCCAGCGCCCGGATGCTCGCACCGTTGTCGTACTTCTTCTTCAGGTCTGCCGCGAGCTTGTCGCGCGCGGCGCCGGTTACCCGGCTGCCCTTCTTCAGAGTCTCGGCCACCCGTGCCTCCTCGTGGGAAGTGCGCTCTGGACTTCTCATGATCACCCCTTGGCGCCGTCCTGGCCACCCATTCGGCAAGGTCCGTACGACGAGCTTTGGCGCGCTTCGGGGGTCGCGTACGCGAGGGATGCCGAGTTCTGGCCGAATTCCGGACAGCGCCGTAGCCGGTCTTGACCCGTTCTTTAACCGAAGGCGCAGGTCAGAAGCATGATGTCGGAAAATGGCCAGCGCGGGGTCTCGTACGGTCCGGTCCGTCGCACGACGCGCCGGAGTACGAGACCGTCTCACTCAGATGAAGGATCACCGCTGAGCCGAATGATCCATCGGGAGTGGATCACCGGATGTGGATCACCGGGCGCGGCCCCGGACGGGAGCCGCTCCCCAGCCGGACGGGGAGCCTCAGGCGAGCGCCACGAGGTCCGCGTAGTCGGCGCCCCAGAGGTCCTCGACGCCGTCGGGCAGCAGGATGATCCGCTCGGGCTCCAGCGCGTGGACGGCGCCCTCGTCGTGCGTGACGAGGATGACGGCGCCCTTGTACGTACGGAGGGCCCCGAGGATCTCCTCGCGGCTGGCCGGGTCGAGGTTGTTCGTCGGCTCGTCGAGGAGCAGCACGTTGGCCGCCGAGACGACGAGGGTGGCCAGCGCCAGCCGGGTCTTCTCGCCGCCGGACAGGACCCCGGCGGGCTTGTCGACGTCGTCCCCGGAGAAGAGGAAGGAACCGAGCGTCTTGCGGACCTCGACCAGGTCCAGGTCGGGCGCGGAGGAGCGCATGTTCTCCAGGACGGAACGCTCGGGGTCCAGGGTCTCGTGCTCCTGCGCGTAGTACCCCAGCTTGAGGCCGTGGCCCGGGGTGACCGCTCCGGTGTCCGGCTTCTCGACCCCGGCCAGCAGCCGCAGCAGCGTCGTCTTGCCCGCGCCGTTGAGGCCGAGGATGACCACCCGGGAGCCCTTGTCGATGGCGAGGTCGACGTCGGTGAAGATCTCCAGCGAGCCGTACGACTTGGACAGGCCCTCCGCCGTCAGCGGGGTCTTGCCGCAGGGCGCGGGCTCGGGGAAGCGGAGCTTGGCGACCTTGTCGGACTGGCGCACCTGCTCCAGACCGGACAGCAGCCGCTCGGCGCGGCGGGCCATGTTCTGCGCGGCGACGGTCTTGGTGGCCTTCGCGCGCATCTTGTCGGCCTGGGAGTTCAGGGTCGCGGCCTTCTTCTCGGCGTTGGCCCGCTCGCGCTTGCGGCGCTTCTCGTCCGACTCGCGCTGCTGCTGGTAGAGCTTCCAGCCCATGTTGTAGACGTCGATCTGGGCGCGGTTGGCGTCGAGGTAGAAGACCTTGTTGACCACCGTCTCGACCAGCTCGACATCGTGGGAGATCACGATGAAGCCGCCGCGGTAGCTCTTGAGGTAGTCGCGCAGCCAGACGATGGAGTCCGCGTCCAGGTGGTTCGTGGGCTCGTCGAGGAGGAGCGTGTCCGCGTCGGAGAAGAGGATGCGGGCCAGCTCGATCCGGCGGCGCTGACCGCCGGAGAGGGTGTGGAGGGGCTGGCCGAGCACCCGGTCGGGCAGGCCCAGCGCGGCGGCGATGGTGGCGGCCTCGGCCTCGGCGGCGTACCCGCCCTTGGTGAGGAACTCCGTCTCCAGGCGCTCGTACTTCCGCATCGCCTTTTCGCGGGTGGCGCCCTGGCCGTTGGCCATCCGCTCCTCGTTCTCCCGCATCTTCCTCAGGACGGAGTCGAGGTCGCGGGCGGACAGGACGCGGTCGCGGGCGAGGACGTCGAGGTCGCCGGTGCGCGGGTCCTGCGGGAGGTAGCCGACCTCACCGGAGCGGGTGATGGACCCGGCGGCCGGGATCCCCTCGCCGGCGAGGCACTTGGTGAGGGTGGTCTTCCCGGCGCCGTTGCGCCCGACGAGACCGATGCGGTCCCCCTTGGCGATACGGAACGAGGCGGACTCGATGAGGACGCGGGCTCCGGCGCGCAGTTCTACGCCGGTTGCGGTGATCACGGAAAGACTCCAAGGCGGTATGGACGGCGGAAGAGGGCAGGCGGAGGAGAGTCTTCGACGCCGGCTAATGCACAAGGAGAAGTGCCATAGCCACGAGTCTACCGGGGCCACGCAACTGCTTTGTCTGGGCGGGGTGCGGGCGGGGGCGCGGGGACCGGCTCCGGGGCCGGGCGCGGGGGCGTTGTCAGTGGGGGGTGCCAGACTGAGATCCAGGTCACATTCGAGTCGTGCCCCCTGAGCCCATGAATCCCCTGAGCCCATGAATGGAGTGAGCCGTATGACCGGCAACCCGAGCATCGTCCCGACCGTCCTGTACGCGGACGCGAAGGCCGCCATCCGCACGCTGACGGAGGGCCTCGGCTTCACCGAGGTGCGGGTGTACGAGGGCGAGGACGGCACCGTGCTCCACGCCGAACTGGCCTGCGGCAACGGCATGGTGATGCTGGGTTCCAAGGGCAGGGAGGGGGCCTTCGCCCGGGCCATGGGCGATTCCGGGCCGTCGGGGATCTACGTCGTGGTCGAGGACGTGGACGCGCACCACGCACGGGCTGCGAAGCACGGCGTGGAGATCCTGATGCCGCCCACCGACCAGGACTACGGCTCGCGGGACTACATGGCACGCGACGCGGAGGGGAACGTATGGAGCTTCGGGACGTACTCCCCCAGCACCGCCCCGGCCGGCTGAGCGGGGGCGCCCCGCCGGACGGGCGGGGTCACCACCTGGACGGACGGGGCTCAGGCGCCCCCGGTGTGCACCTGGAACGCGGCCCGGCGGACGGCCTTGGCGAGGGCCGGGTCCGGGTGGGCCGCGGCAAGGGCGACCAGGACCTGGACGGTACGGGGGTGGCCGATCGCCCTGACCTCCCTGAGGAGGGCCGGCACCGTGCCCTGGACGGCGGACTCCAGGTGCCGTACCAGCAGGTCGGTCTCCCCGTGGTCGGCAACGGCCGCCGCGGTGTCGACCCAGAGCCAGGTCGCCTCCTCACGGGTCAGGACGTCGGCGGCGTCGTCGGGGTCGGCGCCCTCGTACTCCGCCAGCCAGAGGAGCGCGTACGGCCGCAGGGACGTGTCGTTGACGGCGGCCCGTACCGACGGCTCGGCGGGCGCTCCGACGACCCGCAGCGCCTCGAAGGCGAGACCGCGCAGCAGCGCGTCCTCGCCGCGGGCGACGGCGAGCAGTTCGGTGATGGCGCTCCCGACGGTGCGCGCGGCGAGCCAGGCGCGGTACTCGGCGCGGGCCGGCCCCGGGGTGAGCCGGGCGCAGCCGCGGAGCATGTCCTGGGCGTGCTGCTCGATGTTGCCCGCGGGGCTCTGGGCGGCGACGCAGATCTGCTCCAGCTTGACCCACACCGCCCAGTTGCCGAGGGGGGTGAGGGTGGCCTGGCCCTTGCCCAGCGTCAGCGCGCCGACGGCGGCGAGGCCCTCCAGGGCCCAGTCGAGGAGCGGAGGGAGCAGCGCCTCGGCGGAGGCGCCGGAGACGTCGGACCCGTTCGGAGCGTCCGTGGTGCCGGCGGTCTCCGGAGCGTCCGTGGTCTCCGGAGCGTCCGTCGCGTCGGGAGCGGGCTCCGTCGTGCCGTCCGCGCCGGACGCTTCCGCACCCTCGGGGCCGTACGGCACCTCCGGTACCTCGCAGCGCTCCTCGTGGAGTTCGGCGACGCGCTGCTGGAGCAGGTCCAGCAGCGCCGGGGCGGTCACGGGACCGGCGGACAGCTGCAACAGGGAGAGCACCTGCGGGACGGCCTCGACCACCTCGGCGACGGTCGCCGGGGCGACGTCGTCGGGGGCGGGGTGGACGAGCGACCAGGCGTCGAAGAGCGCCACCCAGCCGCGCAGGACGGCACTGTCGTCGCGGTCCCAGGCCTGGAGCCGCCAGCCGGGGCGCACGGTCCCGCCGTGCAGCTCGACCAGTCCGGCCAGCCGGGCGCGGTCCCAGCTCGCCCGGACCTGTTCCGCCGTCAGGTCCAGCGCGGCCGAGGCGCGTTCCTGGGTGTGCGCGGCGAGATGACCCGCTCCGGGGTCCCGGTCGGCGGCCGCCCAGCGGGCGATCCGTACGGCGTCGGCGAGGACGGCCCTCGCCTGACGGGCCAGCTCCGCCGGTGGCGGAGTGCCCTCGGGCGGCCGGGGTGCGGGGCGGCTGCGCCCGTCGGTCACAGCCCGTCGTGCCGTGGTCAACGGCCTCGGGGTGACAAGTCGGAGTCTGGAGTTGCGCGCCAATTGCTCATCAGGCTTTCGGGACGTCACGGGGGCAGTCTTCCCGGTGACTGCCCGAAAGCCCAAACGGAACCTCTCCCCTCGCTCCTGACCGGGTGGAGGGAGCCCCTCCCACGAGGTCAACGGAGTGGTACGGATGGGGCGAAAGCGTGCTTCCGGAGTCTCGGCGGACGGTTCCGGGGGTGGTGGCGCGTCCGTCGCGTCCGTCCGTCACATCAGGGGGACGAGGAAGCGGCGGAGGGTTTCCTCGTAGTCCTCGGGATCGGCGTTCCACATCGCGCCGTGGGGGGCGTGCGCCACGGGGTGAAGGGAGATCAGTTCCGGGCGGTGGGCGGCGAGGGCGCGGGCGGGTTCCCACGGCGTGAGGTGGTCGCCCGGGCCGTGGAAGATCATGGTCGGGACCCGCAGGTTCCGGGGGTCGGCGGCCTGGCGCAGCCGGTTCCCATGCAGTCCGGTGCTCCCCTGGGCCGCCCTGACGGCGAGCGGCATCAGTGCCGCCGGGACCCGGCGGGCGGAGGCGAGCGCCCGCAGCGTGGTCTCCCAGTCCAGCACCGGCGAGTCCAGCACCAGGCCGGAGATCCGCGCGGTGAGCGTGGAGTCCGCGGCGGCGCGCAGCGCCATGGAGGCGCCGGTGGACCAGCCGTACAGGATCACCCGCTCGGCGCCGTACCGGACGGCGTAGCGGATCGCCGCGTCGAGGTCGCGCCATTCGGAGTCGCCGAGGTGCCCGAGGCCGTCCGGGGAGCGGGGCGCGCCCGCGTCGCCCCGGTAGGCGAGGTCGAGCACCGGGAACCGCTGGCCGGTGAGGAAGGGCAGGACGTTCAGCGGGTGCTCACGGGTGGTGCCCAGGCCGTGGGCGGTGATCACCCAGGTCTCGCGTTCCCCCGGTACGAACCACGCGGGCAGCGCCCCCAGTTCACCGGGGACCAGCACGTCCTTGTGGTCGATCCCGAGGGCCGTGGTGGGGTCGCCGCTGTACAGCTGGGGGGTGAGCCGCACGCGCGCGCCGGGGGAGAGTGTGCCCCGGCTGACGCGTTCCAGCCGCCGTACGACGGTGTCGGCGTCGCGCGCCTCGCCGTCGAGGACGGGCCCGACGACGGCGTGCAGGCCGGGGGCCTCCAGTCCGTACGTACCGGGCCGCACGGAGGCGAGGCAGCGGGTCAGGGTGACGTGTCCGGCGGCCGTGGCGTGCACGGTCAGCCAGGGGTCTCCGGGCAGGGGGCGCCCGGGCGATGCCTTGAGCGCGGCATCGCTGGCGTACCGGCCGGCCGCCACCGCGGCCGCGCCGACACCGATGAGTGTGGAGACGGCCGCTGCCGTCACAGTTGCCGGGCGCATTTCCTCAGTGTCGGTACGGCGGCGGCGGACGGCCACCGGACATGGGCCGTCAGGGCTTCTGGCCGTAGCCCTTGAGCTTCTCGCCGACCTCGGCGAGCTGGGCCTCGGAGAGCAGGGCCGGGGTGCGGCCGGGGACGGAGGACGCCGTGAGCCAGACGCGGCACATCCACTCCAGCTGGGCCGTGCGGTCGTACGCCCGGTCCAGGGAGTCGCCGTAGGTGACGGTGCCGTGGTTCCTGAGCAGGCAGCCCGTACGGTCGCGCAGGGCGTCGAGCATGTGCGCGGCCAGTTCGGGGGTGCCGTACGTGGCGTAGGGAGCGACCCGCACCGGGCCGCCGAGGGCCGCCGCCATGTAGTGGATCAGCGGCAGCTCGGTGACGAGGGTCGAGACGGCGGTGGCGTGGACGGCGTGCGTGTGGACGACGGCGGAGGCGTCCGTGGTGCGGTAGATCTCCAGGTGGAGCGGCAGCTCGCTCGTCGGGCCGAGCCGGCCGGAGACCTGGCGTCCCGAGAGGTCGACGGCGACCAGGTCGCCGGGGGTGAGGCGGTCGTACGGCACCCCGCTCGGGGTGACGAGGACCTCGTCCCCGACCCGTACGGAGACGTTGCCCGACGTGCCGACGACGAGCCCTTCCGCGGTGGTCCTGCGCGCGGTCGCCACCAGCTCGGCCCAGGCCCGGTCGCGCGCGTTTGCGCGGCCGTCGGCGTGGCCGTCCGCACGGTCGTCGGCATGGCCGTTCGCACGCCCCTCGGCGGGGCGCTCGGCGGCCCGTCCGGTCAGATGATCCGTCATATGACGATCTTGTCAGCCGGGGCGGAAAAAGGGCAGGTCGGACAACACATCAGGCATCCGGAGGGCCATTCAGGAGAGACACTCCGAGTACCTCCCTAGTTAACCTTCCGTTCACCCTGCATCCTTACGTTCACCGTGGCCACCGACGTCGAACGATTGCCTGGGTAAATGGAACACTTCACGCTGCTCCTCGCGATCGTGATCGCGACGGCTCTCGTGTTCGATTTCACGAACGGTTTCCACGACACCGCCAACGCGATGGCGACGACCATCTCGACCGGCGCACTGAAGCCCAAGACGGCGGTGGCGATGTCCGCCGTCCTGAATCTCGTCGGCGCGTTCCTGTCCGTGGAGGTCGCCAAGACGATCTCCGGCGGACTCATCAACGAGTCGGGCATCCGTACCGAAGTGATCTTCGCGGCGCTGGTCGGCGCGATCATCTGGAATCTCTTCACGTGGCTGCTGGGGCTCCCGTCGAGCTCCTCCCACGCCTTGTTCGGCGGCCTCATCGGCGCCACCCTGATGTCCGTCGGCACCTCCGGGGTCAACGGCGGCGTCGTCATCACCAAGGTCCTGATCCCGGCGCTCGCCGCCCCGCTCGTCGCGGGGCTCGCGGCCATGCTCGCCACCCGGCTGACGTACCGCGTCAGCGGCCGTACGGACGAGAAGGCGACGGCCAAGGGCTTCCGGGCCGGACAGATCGCCTCCGCCGGGCTGGTCTCCCTCGCCCACGGCACCAACGACGCGCAGAAGACCATGGGCGTCATCACGCTGGCTCTGGTCACCGGCGGGGTCCTCTCCCCCGGCTCCAACCCGCCGCTGTGGGTCATCGTCTCGGCGGGCACGGCGATCGCGCTCGGCACGTACCTCGGCGGCTGGCGCATCATCAAGACCATGGGCACCGGCCTCACCGACCTGCGCCCGCAGCAGGGCTTCGCCGCCCAGACCAGCGCCGCGACGGTCATCCTGGCCTCCTCGCACCTCGGCTTCTCGCTCTCGACCACGCAGTCCTGCTCCGGCGCGGTGATGGGCGCCGGTCTGGGGCGCAAGGGCGGGGTCGTCCGGTGGTCGACGGCAACCCGGATGTTCATCGCCTGGGGGCTGACGCTGCCCGCCGCGGGGCTGGTGGCCGCCGGGGCGGAGTTCCTGACCGGGCACGGCACCTGGGGTGTCACCGTCGTGGCCGTCCTGCTCGTCGCCGTCTCCGGTGCGATCTGGCTCGCGTCGCGCCGGCGTCCGGTGGACCACACGAACGTGACCGGGGCCGATGTGGTGCCGGTGAACGCGGGCGTGGACGCGGGTGCCTCCGGGGTCACGGTGATGGGCCTCGGGTCCGTGGACGCGGCGACCGCCGGTCTGACGACCACCATTCCCGCGCCCGTCGCCCTGCCCAATCCGCCCGCCGTCGCCGGTGAGTCGGCGCGAACCGCCACGGTCTGAACCCCCACGGTCTGAATCCCCACGGTCCAAGGAAGCGATCACATGAAAATCGACTGGGCAGCCCTCGGCTCCGTGTTCGGCGTCAGCCTCGTGTCCACCATCGGTCTGGTGGGCCTGTTCACCCTCGGTGTCGTGGCCCTGGCCAAGCAGGAGCCGGCGGCATCGGAATCGGCCGGGGGTCCGGCGGGCGGGTCCCCTGCGGGCTCCGTGGCTCTGGCGCGCACCGGCGCCTACGCGTGCTTCGCCCTGTGCGCGGCGGCGGTGGCGTACGGCATCTACCTGATCGTGGCCTGACCGTGCGTACGGCGCCAGGGCGTCGCCGCGAGCCGGACACCACTTCGCGGACACGCCCTAAGGCCCGGGGGCACGCCCCCGGGCCTTTCGTGCGTTCTGTGTGGGGCTTCGCACACTGCCCCGCCGCAGGTCAAGGGCGGGTTGACGGGCGTTCTCGCAGCGTGGTGGACTGCCGGGGCCAATTACGGCGGCAGCAGAGGAAGCCGGTGCGAATCCGGCGCGGTCCCGCCACTGT
>NZ_WWJY01000619.1 GCF_009865405.1 Streptomyces sp. SID3212
CGGGTCGCTGTCGGCCTGTCCCGCCAGCCGTTCCAGTTCGAGCGCGAACGCCTCGGCCGTCGGCCACCGCCGCTCGCGGTCGCTCTCCAGGGCCCGGAGGACGGCCCGCCGGACCGCCGGAGCCAGCCCGGGCCGCAGCCGGTCCGGCGGCACGATCTTCCCCGGCGGGCCCGGGACCGCCCCGGTCAGCAGGTGGTGGAGCAGCGCCCCGAGGCTGTAGACGTCGGCGCGCGCGTCGATGCCGTCGCTCTGGTCGAGCTGTTCGGGCGCGGCATAGCCCGCGGAGCCCACGGTCAGGGTCAGCCCGGAGGCCTGCGCCAGGCTCTTGGCGAGGCCGAGGTCCGCGACCAGCACCCGCTCCCCGCCGTCCGGGGCGGTCGCGACCAGCACGTTCGACGGTTTGATGTCCCGGTGTACGGCCCCGGCGCGGTGCAGCGCCGCCACTCCCCTGGTGGCCGCGGCGGTGAGCCGCAGCGCCTCCGCCACCGGCAGCGGCCCGGCGGCGAGGCGGTCCTCCAGGGTGCCCCGGTCCGCGTACTCCATGACGAAGTAGGGCCGGTCCTCGGAGTGCTCGCCGATGTCGAAGACCTGGACGAGTCCGTCGGAGGCGGCGCGGCGCAGCAGCCGTGCCTCCGACAGGAACCGCTCCCGGATGTCGAGCCGGTACGCCCAGTTCTCCGCCATGACCTTGATCGCGACGGGCGCCTGGAGCCGGTCGTCGTGGGCCAGCCACACGACGCCGAAGGCACCCGTGCCCAGGCGTCGCTCGACGCGGTAGCGACCGATCCACTGAGGTGAAGACATGTGATTATCATGCCTGGGTGATTTCACTCTGCACGCATACCCCATGACCTGGACACCCGACACCGAGGCCCTGGCGGCGCGCGCCGCCGCCGGTGACCAGGGGGCCCTGGACCAGCTCCTGCGGGAGATCTGGCCCGAGACCGTCCGGCGGTGCGGCCGGTTCCTGCTCTTCCGGGAGGACGCCGAGGAGGCCGCGCAGGACGTCCTGCTCCAGGTCTCGCGCCACATCCATCGCTTCGAGGGCCGCAGCCGGTTCAGTACGTGGCTCTACACGGTGGTGGCCAACTGCGCCCGGCAGAAGTACCGCGAGCTGAAGCGCCGGGCCGGCGAGATGCCCCTGTCCGCTGAGGTGACGGGCCGCGCGGATCCCCGGACGACCAGTGTGATCGCCGGGTCCCGCGTGGACCTGCTGGAGGCGCTGGAGCGGCTCGAACGGGACAGTCCGCACCTGGTGGAGCCGCTGGTCTACCGCGACATCTGTCAGATGGAGTACGCGGAGATCGTGGAGCGGATGGGCATCCCGCTGGGCACGGTGAAGTCCCGCCTGCACCACGCCCGCCGCCAGGTCAGACCGTGGCTGGCGGAGAACTCCTGATCCGGCCGGGTGGGCGACGGTACGCCGCCGCCCACCCACCGGCGTCCTACACCGGGTCCTGGTGGTCCCGCCGGAGGTCGAAGCCCAGCGCCCGGATGTTCTCCAGCCGGCCGTACGGGCTCCGCGCCGCTCCCTGGTCGCGGGTGAGGCTGGTGAATCCGCTCCGGATGCCGAACAGCCCCGCGAGGACCGCCTCCGTGACGGCGACCGCCGCGTTGCTCTCCCGGTTGGACACCCCCCGTTCCGCCACGCGGTAGCTCCCGTCGGGGGTCACCTCCATCGCCTGCCCCCACAGGCCCCCCGACGTGGTGCGATGGGCACGCCGCAGCATGGCCGCCGCCGTCTCCGGGCGGCCCAGGCGGCACAGCCCGTACGCGGTCGCCCCGGGCCACGCCGCGAAGGCGCCGGCCGCGCCGTGGTCGGGCCGGTCGGAGAGCGGGGCGATCGGGTCGCCGGGATCGAGGGCGCGCATCCAGTCACCGTCGACCAGGTGGCCGGTGACGAACCGGACCATCTCCTCGCGCTGTTCCGCCGTGAGGTCCTCGGACATGTCGGCCGCCACCAGCGCGAAGTCGAGGCAGTGGCCGATGGGTTCGCTCCCGTCCGGGTGCGAGACCGCCCACCGCCCGTCCCCGGCGTACTGCTTCAGCACCGCCGCCGACAGCTGTCCCGCCTCGGCCTCCGCCGCCTCGGCCTCCTCCCGTTCCCCCATGAACCGCAGGAGGGTGGCGAGCGACCGCATCATGCCGACGTACCCGGCGTTCAACGACACCACCGCGTGGCGGTAGTTGGGCACACACTCCAGCAACTCCCAGGCGTCGTCGCCGAAATCGACCAGCACCCCGGAGCCGAAGGAGGCCCGCTGCCCTCTCGGCCGGTAGGCCATGGCCCGCAGATGGTCCAACACCGTGCGCCCGCCGGTGACTTCGCCCAGCAGCGTGAGATCGCCGGTGACCCCCACGTAGGACTGGACGGACCGGAACAGCGCGTGGTCGTTGGCCGCGTAGTGGTTCCCGACCGGGAGCAGGTTCCGGGTGTCGAAGGAGTGGCAGCGGTCGTACGGCTGGCCGAGCGCGGCCAGCAGCCAGGCCCGTACGCCCGCCGGCTCCAGCAGGGCGGCGGTCCTTCCCCACTCGGACTGGTCCCAGAAGAACGTCGTGGTCGGCCCCAGCCGGGGCCCGCCCGTCAGGAACACCGGCCCGGGGCTGCCGGAGCGGGTGTTGCGCAGGTAGACCGCGAGAAGGGCGCCCGTGTAGTACGTCCTGGCCAGGTCCGGGTCCGCCTCGGTCAGCGTCGGCAGGTGGCCGGAGAATTCGCCGTTGCCCGGTTCGAAGGCGCTCCGCCAGGTGCGGCGCCAGCGGTCCGCGACCGCGTCGAAGGACACGTCGAACGACGCGGCGGCGGACGAAGCGGCCTCCCGCGTTTCCGCGGCCGATTCCCCGACGTCGAGCACCCAGCCGATGACAACGTTGTCCCCTGGGTCGACTGTGACGTCCCACCGGGCCACGGCCCGTGCCCCGTCCGCCTCCAGGGCGGTGGGCGGAACGGAGAAGGCGTACGACGACACCGCCGTGCTGCCCGTGTCCTCGACGGTCACCCCGCCGTCCCGTACCCGCGCGGTCCACCGCTGGCCGCCCCACCACGGGTCGGTCCGGGCCACCACCCCGCCGTCCACGGACAGTTCGGCGGCCTCGGCGTCGACCCGTACCGCCACCGTGTGCCAGGTCTCCGACGGAAGGGGCTCCGCCGCCGTCACCCGTTCGCCGCCGATGGTCAGTGACAACCGCCCTTCCTCCAGGGCGACTTGCAGTGAGTCGGGGTGGTTGCCGTGGGTGAGGATCACACCGGTACGGTCCGTGGCCCCCGGGCCGTCCAGCCGCACCTGGAAGTGGAGTGTGTCCCCCTCCTCGATCTCCACCGCGCCGAGGTACCGGTCGGTGTCGGGCCGGATGTCGTGCCGGGCACCTGGCTCCCCCAGCGGCACCGACGCCCCGCCGGCGCGCGTCAACGCGACCTCCCGCAGGGCGCAGGCGGCTCCCGGGGCCCGTACCCGGCCGGAGTCCGGTGTGCTGTGGTCGGGGAGTTCCGACTCCAGCAGCATCGGCGCGGAGTCCTCGTCCCGCTGGATGCCGGGGATCCGGGGGCTGCCGACACGGATCCGGCGCGCGCCCACCGGCAGGAGCTGCACCTGGCGGGGGCGGGGCGCGGTCACCTCGGAGCGCAGCCGCTCGGTGGCGTAGAAGTCGTGGTGGTGCCCGGCGTTCCAGGGGCACCCGTACAGCCAGCCCCAGTCCACGTCCGACCGGGCGAACATGGCGAGCAGTTCCTGCTCGACGGTCACCGTCCGGGTCTCCGTGGAGGTGTTGCGCAGGGTCAACCGCCAGAGGACGCGGCTGCGTTCGTAGCCCATCCGTACGTCGGTGCGGACGGTCAGCCCGTCACCGCCGCCCTCCCGCTCCACACCCCAGGGGGACCAGCGCAGCCGTCTGGCGGGCAGGGGCGTCCCGTCGATCCGCAGGACGCCGGTGTGGTAACCGCCGCTGTACGGCGGGAAGGCGAGCCAGGACAGGGAGGTCAGGTCCTCGTTCACATGCCCCTGGCCCGCCTGGTTGCGCAGCGAGGGGAGGTGGGCCAGCTCCGCCCGGTCCGTCCAGGGTCCGGCGAGCGTGTCGAGCGCCGGGACGCCGTCGGTCGTCAGGGTCGAGGGGCGGCTGGTCATTTGGAGGCTCCCGACATCAGGCCGTGGATGAACTCCCGCTGGCTGACCAGGTATCCCACCAGGGGGATGATCGCCGCGAGGAACATGATCCCGAACAGCTGGCTGTAGTCCGTCGAATAGGCACCGAGGGACACGTAGATTCCGGTGGTGATGGTCTGGCCCTGGAGCGGGCCGAGGATGAACTGCGGGTTGAGGAAGTCGTTCCACACCCACAGCCCCAGGAAGATCGCGACGGTGGCGGTGGCCGGCCTGACGACCGGGAAGATGATCTTCCACCAGATCCGCAGGTCACCCGCCCCGTCGACGCGTGCGGCCTCGATGATCTCGCGGGGGACCGTACGGAGGAATCCCACGTACACGAAGACCGCGAAGGAGAGGTAGCCGCCGCCGACGTTGGAGAGGATGAGGCCCGGGTAGCTGTGCGCCAGGCCGATCCACTGGAGCATGATGACCACCGGCAGCAGGACGACCTGCGGCGGGACCATCAGGCCCAGCGCGAAGAGCGCGAGCAGGAGGGACTTGATCCGCGGGGACCGTTCGGAGACGTAGAAGCCGACCACGGAGCCGAGCGGGACGAGGACCGCCACGCTCACCACGGTCACCAGGACCGAGTTGAGCAGTCCCGCCTGCACCAAGTGGTCCGGGCGGCGCAGCGCGTTGAGGATGTTGTCGAAGGTGAACGGCGACGGCGGCGCGGCCGGGTTGGACAGGATCTGGTCCTGGTGCTTGAACGCGCTGACGAACGCGATGTAGAGGGGCAGGATGAACGCCAGGGTGACGAGCCAGGCCGCGGTGGCGCGTCCGGCCAGCCGGGACAGGCGGAGGAATCCGGGGAGAGTCACAGGTCCGCTTCCCTCTTCCGCAGGACGTGGGTGGCCGAGTAGGAGACCAGGGCGGTCAGGACGAGCAGGACCATGGCGATGGACGAGGCGTAGCCGAACCGGTTGTCCGTGAAGGCCGCGGTCACCAGGTAGTACGCGGTCGACTGGGTGGCGTTGGCCGGCCCGCCGCCGGTCAGTACGGCGATGACGTCGTACAGCTTGAGTGTGGTGATCAGGCAGAGGACCACACTGATCGTCATGCCGGGCGCGATCATGGGGAGGGTGACGTGCCGGAAGCGGCCGAGGAACCCGGCGCCGTCGACGCGGGCCGCCTCGTACAGCTCGGCGGGCACCGACTGGAGGGAGGCGGTGTACACGACGGTGGCGAAGGCGATGGTGATCCAGCTGACGACGACGCAGATGGAGAACGTGGCGAGCCCCGAGCTGCCCAGCCAGGCGACCGGTTCCTCGACCAGGCCCACCTTGACCAGGAAGACGTTGAGCAGGCCGTTCTGCGTGAGGATGCTGCGCCAGATGAAGGCGACGATCACGCCGGAGAGGACCTGCGGGATGAAGATGAGGGTGCGCATCACCCGGTAGTTCGCGGTCGACTTGTTGAGGAGCATCGCGAGCAGCAGACCGACGGTGTTGGCGACGACGGTGACGGAGACGACGACGATGCCGGTGAAGAGCAGGCTGTGCAGGAACAGGTCGTCGGAGAAGAGGTCGGTGTAGTTGGCGAGGCCGACGAAGTCACTCCTGCCCTGGAGCGGGCTCTTGTCCGTGAAACTCCAGAACAGACTCTGGAAGAGGGGGAACAGCAGAAACATGGCGTAGAGAGCGACGGCTATCCACGCGAGGGGCGCGAGACCGAGACTCCGGCCGCCGCGGGGCGTGCGACTTGGCACTGCGGGAGATCCTTTCCTGGTTCCTCACACTCACACCGTCGGTCACTTGGCGGCTTTGTCCCAGGCCGTGTCGAAGGCGGCCAGCTGTCCCTTGACGTCCGAATCGGTGAACAGCTTCTGTGCCAGGGCGTTGAACTGGTCGACCAGACCGGCGGGAAGAGCGTCGTCGTTGTTGACCTCGCCGAACGCGCTGACCTTGCGGGCGTCGCCGGTCACGTACGCGTAGGCCTCGGTGTAGACCGGGGTGACCTTCGCGCCGAAGGAGTCGAAGGGGACGTCCTTCAGCATGGGGAAGGCGCCGTCGGTCTCGATCAGTGTCTTCAGATTGGTCCGGGACAGCGACCAGGCCTTCGCGAAGTCCATCGCCTTGGGGACGTCGGCGGACTTGGCGCTGACGGAGGTCGTACCGCCGGTATTGAACGGAACGACCGTGCCGCCCCCGGCACTCGGCAGCAGGAACGTGCCGAAGTCCGCCGCGTCGGCGGGCGGGATCAGGCCGATGAGCCAGCTGCCCATCGGGTACATCGCGGACTTCCCGGCGAGGAACTGGGTGTTGGCGTCGTTGTAGTTCACGCCGAGCGCGCCCTTGTCGAAGCCGCCCGCGGTGACGAGCTCACGGTATTTGCCGACCGCGGCGACCATGTTCGCGTCCGTGAACTTCACCGTGCCCGCGTACCGGTCCTTGACCCAGTCGGGGTTCTTGCCGAGCACATCGGCGGTGATGAGCCCCGACAGCGGATAGGCCGCCGCCCAGGGCTCGGCGCCGGCCATCTGGAGCGGGGTGACGCCGGCCTTCCTGAGCGTCCTGACGACGGTCATGAACTGGTCCCAGGTCGTCGGGACCTCCAGGTGGTGGGCCGCGAAGATCTTCTTGTTGTAGAAGATCATGGGGATGATCTGCGAGTTGGTGGGCGGGATGTAGCTCTTGCCCTGGATCGCGTTGCCGTCGGGGTCCGTGAAGTGCTCCTCCAGCCACTTCCGGTCGTACGGCTGGAGGAGGCCGGCGCCGATGAAGTCCTTGGGCGTGATCGAGGAGAGGACGTCGGGGAACTGCCCCGAGGCCTGGAGCTGCTTGGCGTACTTGTCCCGGTCGGCGTCCGGAGAGACGATCTTCTTCACCGAGATGCCGGGGACCTGCTTCTGCGCGTCGGATATGGACGAGTCCCAGAAGGTGGCGGTGAGGGCGGGGGTCTCGAACGTCATGAACGTCAGGGCGGTGGCCCCGGACTCGGTGCCCGCGCTGGTGGAACAGGCCGTGAGCGACAGCGCGGCGGCGAGCCCCACCGCGGTCGCGAACAGCGTGCGTGCGCGTTTCATTCAGTCTTTCTCCTTGACGAGTGGGCAGTTGGCGCGACCGGGCCCGGAACCGTTCGGTGGAACGGAGGGTTTTTGCACCCCTCGTCAGGGATGGATCGTGCACCCGACAGCGAGATAACGTTGTCTTGGAAGTACAGTATGTTTCCGCGACGTCAAGTCAACCCCTCCAGCGTCACGGACGGATCTCGGAGCGTCGGTCCGGCCGGCGCTTCGATGCGATCATGCTCGGACCTGAGCGAAAGGAAGCGCAGTGCCTCGTCCTGATGCCACGGGAAAGCGTGGCCCGTCCCGCCCCCGCAGACCGACCATGGTCGATGTCGCCCGGGAGGCGGGGGTCGCGCTGCGTACCGTGTCACGGGTGGTGAACGGCGACGTGACGGTCGGTGAGGCGCTGGCTCTGCGCGTACGCCAGGCGATCGAGACGCTCGGCTACCAACCGGACGAGCGGGCACGGCAGTTGCGCAGCGGCCGTACAGGCACGATCGGGGCGGCCGTACGGCACATCGCGGAGGCACACCCCGTCCTGCGGGCCATCGAGGCGACCGCGCGCGGTGTGGGTCTGAACGTCGTCGCGATGTCCACGGACGACGACGAGGTACGGGAGCGGGAGGCCGTGCTCTCCATGTGCGGGCGCCGCATGGACGGCATCATCCTGGAGCCGATCGCCGACGGCCACCAGTACCTCCAGCCCGAGATCGACTCCGGCCTCGCCGTCGTGGCGTTCGACCGGCCCGCGACGGGCGTCTCGGTCGACACCGTCCTCACGGACAACCGCGCGGGCATCCGGATGGCCTTCGAGCACCTCGTCCGCCACGGCCACCGCAGGATCGGCTACATCGGCGACGACGAGCGGGTGTACACGGGCCACGAACGCGCCGCGGCGTTCCGCGACTGCCTGAGCGGGATCGGCGGGCCCCTGGACGGCATGGTGCATCCGGGCCCGGTCGAGCAGGACCGTATCGCGGCGGCCCTGGCGCGCCTGCTCGGCGGTGCGGCGCCAGCCACGGCCCTCATCACCGGCAACTACTCAACCACGCTCGGCGTCATCCGCGCTCTCGGCGCCGACCTGGGCACGGTGGCGCTGGTGGGCTTCGACAACTTCTCGCTGGCCGATCTCCTGCGGCCGGGCCTGACGGTGATCGCCCAGGGGGACGAGGAGATAGGGCGTACGGCGATCGAACTGTTCCGCACCCGCCTGTCGGACCCGGCCCAGCCGATCCGCACGCTCACGATCCCACCGACACTGATCGCCCGCGGCTCGGGCGAGATCCCGGTCTGAGGCGGTCGCGCCGGAGGGCGCGCGCCGGAGGCGGGAGACGGGCGACCCGGCGCCGGGGGACGTACGGCGCAGGCCGCCCCGTGGCGAGCCGTCAGGAGACGGGGACCGGGCCCAGGGCCTGGTAGTAGTTGCCCACCTCCGACAGGTACGCCACGTCCGTCGTCTCGCTGTCCCTGGCGAAGCGGGGCGCCGCCTTGATCTCCTCCCGGGCCCGGCCGACGATCACCCGCCGGGTCTCGGTGTCGATGCCGGTGATGAGGCCCGCGGGGATCAGGAGGCTGGTGCCGAACACCCACATGCCCGTGTCGACGACCAGGTGCCGCATGCCGTCGTGATCCGTCTGCCGTTCCACCTGTCCGACGACCCCGTCGGTCGCCTCCACCTCGAAGCCCACCAGGGAGCGGTCCTCCCCGTAGCCGCAGTCCGCCGCGTACGCCCAGATGTTGTCCATGTCCGTCTCGCCCCTCGTCGTGTCCGGGCCTCGTCGTGTACAGGCCCGATTCCGCTGCCATCGCGTGACCGACACGTACCCCGCTCACCGGCGATCATGAGCAGATTCACCCCGATGCCGGGTACGGATTCCCGCCGCGCCCCCGGAAACGGCGGCGCCGGGGCGACGGCTCCGGTGAACGGCCCGGGCGCTCCGGCCGTAATGGACAGCACACTGTTACGCGCAGGGCCCCCGGGCCCGCCGAGGGAGTCCGTCCTGATGATCCGTCACCGCACCTCCGCAACGGCCGCCTTCGCGGGCGCCGTCACGTTCCTGCTGGCGGGTTCGACGCTGCTGGTCGCCGGTCCCGCGTACGCGCACGGCGCGCCGACCGATCCGGTGAGCCGGGTCGCCGCGTGCGGCCTGGCGTCGGAGGGGCTCACCGGCTCGCCCGCGTGCCGGGCG
>NZ_WWJY01000620.1 GCF_009865405.1 Streptomyces sp. SID3212
GTGCCCGGCGGAACCGCAGACGGCGCAGGGTTCGCCGTCGACCAGCCCGGCGGCCAGCTCCGCCGCGATGCCGTCCAGGCGGCGCTCCCGGATCCGCAGCCACGCCTCGTGGGCCGTGTTGGCCTCTTCGCGCGCGGAGTTCAGCCGGCGTTCCGCCGTGTCGGCGGTCTCTTCGAGGGTGTCGCGGCGCCGAGCCGCGGCCAACCGGCGTCGGGCGGGTTCGAGTTGCCCCGCGAGCTGTTCGGCGCGGGTGACTGCCTCCTGGGCGGCCTCGATACGGTCCTGGAGGGTGCGGCGGGTGGTGTCCCAGCCGGCCAGCCAGCTCTCCGCGTCCCGGAGGATCTCGTCGTCGGTCCGTGCCTCCCGCTCCAGGACCGACCGCTCGGCGGTGATCTCCGCGCTGCGCCGCTCCGCCTGCCGGGCCGCGTCGAGGGCGCCCAGTTCCTGGCGCATGGACCGTTCCAGGGCCGCCAGTTGCTCGGCGCCCGCCTCGGTGAGGTCGTCGGGGAGGCGTTCGCGCGTACGGTCGTACGCGTAGGCCGCCGCGCGGTGCGCGCGGTCGGTCTCCTCCCGCAGGGCGACGGCCGGCGCGACCCGTTCGGCTCTGAGGCCGCGCTCCAGCAGGGCCCCGGCCTCGTCGCGCTCGGGGCGGCGGGCCTCCAGCTCCTCGGCACGCCGGCGCGCCGACGCGAACCGCTCCTGGAGACGGGCCAGTTCACGCTCACCGTCCAGCGCGCGCCGGGCCGCCGCCTGCCTGCTCTCCGCCGCCGCGAGGGCCGACTCGGCGATGTCGGCGCGCTCGTACGCGAGGGAGCGGGCGACGGCCGCCCATTCCAGGACGGCCGGGGCGAGTTCGGGGTCGCCCGGCTGGTGTCCAGGCAGCGGGGGCGCCCCGCCGCCCGCCGCCTGGGCGATGCGCTGCGCGATCCCGGTCAGCCGTTCGTCACCCGCGCGTACCTGCTGTTCGGCGGCGCGGCGCAGTTCGGCGAGGCGTTCCTCGACGGCGGCGAAGCGCCGCGTGTCGAAGAGCCTTCCGAGCAGTCTGCCGCGCGCTTCGGCGTCGGCCCGCAGGAAGCGCGCGAAGTCCCCCTGGGGCAGGAGGACGACCTGGCAGAACTGCTCGCGGCTCATGCCGAGCAGCTGGCTGATCTCCTCACCGATCTCCTGGTGGGAGCGGCTCAGCGCGCGCCACGCGCCGCTCTCCGGGTCGTACTCGCGCAGCCAGCTCTGCGCCTTCTCGGTGGTGAAGCCGGCGCCCCGCTTCTTGGGGCGGAGCTGCGCGGGCTGCCGGGTGATCTCCAACCGCCGCCCGCCCACGGTCAGTTCGAGCAGGATCTCGGTGTGCGTCCCGGCGGCGGCATGGTCGCTGCGCAGGGACGCCCCCGGGCTCTGCCGGGCGCCCGGCACGGCGCCGTACAGCGCGTAGCAGACCGCGTCGAGCACGGACGTCTTGCCCGCGCCGGTGGGCCCGTGCAGCAGGAAGATGCCGGCGGCGGAGAGCGCGTCGAAGTCGACGGACTCGGTGCCGGCGAAGGGGCCGAAGGCGGTGAGGGTGAGGCGGTGCAGTCTCATGGGGTCACCTCGCGGACGGTCGCGTCGACCCGTACGTCGTCGAAGGCGTCGCGCAGCACGGTACGTTCCCGCGCGTCGGCCCCGGAACCGCCGCGGACGTGCGCCACGAAGTCCTCCGCGATCTGCTGGTCGGTACGGCCCGCGAGGCGCCGCGCGTACGAGGCGAGCGGGTCGTCGTCGGTGCGTTCGGGGTCGAAGACCAGGCTGAGCGTGTGCGGGAAGCGGGCGGTGAGCCGGGCCATGGGTTCGGCGGGGCGGACCGTGTCGGTCAGGGTCGCCTCGACCCAGGCGTCCTCGTGGGGGGTGAGGGTCTCGTCGGCCAGCAGGTCGTCTAGCCGGCCCCGGACGCGGGCGAGGGCGCGCGGTACGGGGCAGTCGATCCGCTCCGCCTCGATCTCGCCGCCGGGGCCGAGGTCCACGAGCCACATGGTCTTGCGGTGGGTGGCCTCCGAGAAGGAGTACGCGAGCGGCGAACCCGCGTACCGTACGCGCTCGGTGAGGCGCTGGGAGCCGTGCAGGTGGCCGAGGGCGACGTAGTCGACGCCCTCGAAGACCCCGGCGGGCACGACCGCGACCCCGCCGACGGTGATGTCGCGTTCGCTCTCGCTGGGCGCGCCTCCGGCCACGAAGGCGTGGGCGAGGACCACGGAGCGGGTGCCGGCGGGGCGTGCGGCGAGGTCGGCCCGTACCCGCTCCATGGCCGCGGTGAGCACGGTCTCGTGATCGGCCCTGGGCGCCTTGAACTCGTCCCGTACCAGCGCCGGTTCGAGGTACGGCAGACCGTAGAAGGCGACGTCGCCGTGGGTGTCGGTGAGCACGACGGGGGTGGCGCAGTGGGCCGGGTCGGTCCGCAGGTGGATCCCCGCGCGGCCGAGGAGACCCGCGCCGACGCCGAGCCGGCGGGCCGAGTCGTGGTTGCCGGAGATCATCACGGTCGGGACGTCCGCGTCGGCCAGCCGGTGCAGGGCCCGGTCGAAGAGGTCGACGGCGCCCAGCGGCGGCACCGCGCGGTCGTAGACGTCGCCCGCGACCACCACCGCGTCGACCGCGTGGGTCCGTACCGTCGACACGAGATGGTCGAGGAACGCGGCCTGCGCGTCGAGCAGGCCCACGCGGTGGAACGACCGCCCCAGATGCCAGTCCGACGTATGAAGAATCCTCAAGAGACGGCTCCGGCCTGCATATTTCCCTTTCCCCACCCCTCGCGGCGCCCGCTCCCGCGCATACGTCCCCGGGCGACGCCGCCTGTCGCGGACCACGGACCACGCTAGCGCCGCCCGCAACCCGTTTCCCAGCGGCCCCAGTCTCCCACCGGACGCCCGCCCGGCGGGTCATCCCGGTCACCCCGGGGTCATCTCCGTGAACCCCGCCGGAAACAACAGACACAATCGGTGACACTCAGGACAAATTCCGTCACCACAAATCAATCTCCGATCGGATCAGCACCAAGATCGAGCAGCCGGTGGCGCATGGGCGCCGTGACGAGGCCCGGCGGCGGACGCCGCACTACGCTGGCCGCGCTGATGAACCGTGTCCCGGCCCCCGGCGACCAGACCCAGAGGAGTTGGCCACGGATGGGTTCCCTCACCGATCCCCCCGACGCGTGCCAGGTGGTCAGGGCGACGGGCGAACTCGACCTGACGACCGTCCCCCGCTTCGCGCACGAGCTGCGGACCATACGGGACGTGCCGCGACCGCCCCGCCTGGTGGTGGACCTGAGCGCCGTGTCCTTCATGGACGGCAGCGCCCTCGACCCGCTCTGCGCGGCCTGGGACGACTGCCGGCACCGGGGCGGCTGGGCCAGGGTCGTCTACACCCGCCGCAGCGTCGGGATCGTGTTCCGCGCGGCCCGGCTCGGAGAACTGTTCCCCCAGTACCTGAGCGTCCAGGACGCCCGGCGCGGCCATGTCGCGGACGCCCCGCCGCCCCGGGAACAGGGCGCGCCGTCCGGTGGGAGCGCGTAAGGTCACCGGGAGTCGGCGGGCGCCGCGCCCAGGACACCGGCCACAGCGATCAGGACGGACACCGTGATCAGCGACGGCATGGCCGAAGTCCTCCGCACCCTGGGCCTCGGCGGGGACAAGGACCTGGCGGCCGCCTGCGTCAAGGCACTCGGGGTCGACGGGGTGGCCGTGTCCCTCCTCCTGGACGACGGGCCACTGGTCGAGCCGCTGTGGTGCCACCCGGGGAGCAGCGCCCGTTTCGAGGAGCTCCAGTTCACCTTCGGGGAAGGCCCGGGACCCGAGGCGGTCCGTACGGGCGTGGTCGTCCTGGAGCCCGACCTGACGCGCGTACGGCCCGAGCGCTGGCCGGCGCTGCTGCCGGCCGCGCTGGCCACCCCGGTGCGGGGCGTCTTCTGCTTCCCCCTCGGTATAGGCGCCATCCGTTTGGGTGTCATGACCGTCGTACGCCATGACAACCGCGGGTTGTCGCGCCGGCAGATCGCGGACGCGCTGGCGCTCACGGCGGCGCTGACCACGGCTTTCCTCGACGACCAGGGCACACGGGTCAGGGGCGGCCGGCAGGCGGTGTCCCCGCCGTCCGAGGTGTACCGCGCGGTGGTCCACCAGGCGACCGGCATGATCAGTGTGCAGCTGGGGGTGGAGTTGGCGGAGGCGCTCGTACGGTTGCGCGCCTTCGCCTACAGCAGTGAGCGGACGCTGAGCGAGGTCGCGGCGGACGTGGTAGCCAGGAAGCTTCGATTCGAGGACCATAAAAACGGGCCGCATTCGCCCGACGGTGGAAAGAGATGATCGGCATGGCCCGCGAACAACGCTTGGCGGAGATCTTCGTGGAGGTCGCCGACTCGCTGATCGACGACTTCGACGTCATCGATCTGCTCCAGCGGCTGTCCACCCGCTGCATCGAACTGCTCGACGTCGACGCGGCGGGCATCATGCTGGCCGACGTGCACGGCGAGTTGCAGATCATGGCCGCGTCGGACGAGCACGCGCGGCTGCTCGAACTGCTCGCCGTGCAGCACGACCAGGGTCCGTGTGTGGAGTGCTACGCCACGGGTCTGGCGAGCCCCAACATCGACCTGACGGACGACGTGGCCGCCGAGAAGTGGCCGCGCTTCACCGCGCAGGCGCGCGCGGTCGGGTACGTGACCACCCACGCGCTGCCCCTGCGGCTGCGGGACCGCGTGGTCGGCGCGCTGAACCTGTTCCAGAACGGGCCGCACCGGCTCGGCGACGGGGAACTGGCCCTCGCGCAGGCGCTGGCGGACGTCGCGACGATCGCCATCCTCCAGCAGCGCACGCTGGAGCAGTCGCACGTGGAGACGAGCCAGCTCCAGGCGGCACTGACCAGCCGGGTGCTGATCGAGCAGGTGAAGGGGATCCTCGCCGAGCGCTGGGGGGCGTCCGTGGACGAGTCCTTCGAGGCCTTCCGCGCCTACGCCCGCGCGCACCGGCTGCGGCTGGCGGACTTCGCGGCGGAGATCATCACCGGCGGGTTCGACACGACACTGATCCCGGCGCCGGCACCGAGCCGCTGAGCCACCGACGCCGAGCCGCTGAGTCGCCGGGCGCACGGGAGCACACGCCGCGCAACGCGGGTCCGGGCAGCCGCCCGGGCGCCCTCATCCGTCCCCGTACGCCTCGCCGCCCAGTTCCAGCACCGCCGTCCCCGCCGTGGTGTCCGCGAGCCAGGCCCGGAACGTGTCGACCTCCCCGTCCGGCAGCCCGATCCCGATGGTCACCGCCTCCGCGTACCGCACCTCACGGACGGCGCGCCCGGTGGCCCGCAGATCGTTCTCCAGCTTGCCCGCGCGCTGGTGGCCGACGGTGACGGTGGCGAGCCGGAAACGCCGCCGGGTCCGGACGCCGACCACGTCCAGCGCCTCGCCGACCGCTCCCCCGTACGCCCTGATCAGCCCGCCCGCGCCCAGCTTGACCCCGCCGTAGTAGCGGGTGACGACCGCGACGACGTACCGCATCTCGCGGCGCAGCAGCATGTCGAGCATCGGCACCCCGGCCGTCCCGCCCGGCTCCCCGTCGTCGCTCGCCTTCTGTACGGAGGCGTCGGCGCCGATCACGTACGCGAAGCAGTGGTGACTGGCCGCCGGGTGCTCCTTGCGGATCCCCGCCACGAACTCCTGTGCCTCGCGCTCATCGGCGACGGGTGCCAGCGCGCACAGAAAACGCGACCGGTTGACCTCGGTCTCGTGCACGCCCGCCCGGGCGACGGTCCGGTACTGCTCCTGCATCACCCCACCCTATGCGGGGCCGCCGACCTGCGGAGCCGCCGGAAGGACCCGCCGGAATACGCGGGAATGACCGGGGCGGGCCACCCGTTGTCCCGGACATGTACGCAGACGAGAAGACCATCCGCCGGATCCTCACCTCGACCGGTGACACCTGGGCGGTCGTGGGCCTGTCCACCAACACCTCGCGGGCGGCCTACGGTGTCGCGGCCGTGCTCCAGCGCTTCGGGAAGCGGGTGGTGCCGGTGCATCCCAAGGCCGAGACGGTCCACGGCGAACAGGGGTACGCCTCGCTGGCGGACATTCCCTTCCCCGTCGACGTCGTGGACGTCTTCGTGAACAGCGAGCAGGCCGGCGCGGTCGCGGACGACGCCGTGGCCATCGGCGCGAAGGCCGTCTGGTTCCAGCTCGGGGTGATCGACGAGCAGGCGTACGACCGGACCCGGGACGCCGGTCTGGCGATGGTGATGGACCGCTGCCCCGCCATCGAGATCCCGCGTCTCGGCTGAGCCGCGGACGCGGCTGCCCCTCAGATGCCCAGTGCCTCCAGCACGACCACGCCCGGCAGGTCCGCGAAGGCCTTGCCGGGCACGATGAGCTTCCCCCGGCGGCGCCCGCTTCCGATGAGGACCCACTCCGTGTCGAGCACGGCGGAGTCCACGAAGAGCGGCCAGTCGGCGGGCAGGCCGATGGGGGTGATGCCGCCGTACTCCATGCCCGTCTCGCCGACGGCGGTGTCCATCGGGGCGAACGACGCCTTGCGCGCGCCGAGTTGTTTGCGTACCACACCGTTGACGTCCACCCGGGTACGGGACAGGACGACGCAGGCGGCGAGGGTCGACCCGCCCGCGCGTTTGCCCGCCACCACGACACAGTTGGCCGACCGGTCCAGCAGCTCGGCGCCGTGGTGCTCGACGAAGACGGCCGTGTCGGCGATCGCCGGGTCGGTGTCCACGAACACCAACTGGTCGGCGGGGACGGCGCCCTGCCAGGCGCGTACGGCCCGGGCGACCGGTTCGGTGAGCAGGTCCAGGCAGTCCGGGGCGGGTCGGGCGTCGGTGAAGTTTCCGATGGGTGCGCGCATGGACGTCACGCTAACGCACGGCAGGTGCCCGACCGACGCCTGTGAGCCGCCGACGGCACGGGTCACCAGCCATGAGCCGTCAGCGGTCAGCCGTCAGGGTCCAACTCCGCCAGCGCCAGCAGCTGTTCGGGCGTGACCCCCTCCGGGATCGGCACCGGCGCCGGGGTGCGCAGCGGCGGCTGCCAGCCCCGCTCCGGGTCCCAGCTCCGTACGATCCGGGCCGGGGCCCCCGCCACCACCGCGTGGTCCGGCACCTCGCCCCGTACCACCGCCCCCGCGGCCACGACCACGTTCCTGCCCAGCCGCGCGCCCGGCAGGATGACCGCGCCCGTACCGAGCCAGCAACCGGGCCCGATGTCGACGGGCTCGACCCTGGGCCACTGCTTGCCGACGGGCGTCCCCGGATCGTCGTAGCTGTGGTTGGTCGACGTGATGTAGACGTACGGGCCGCAGTACGTGTCGGAGCCGATGGTCACCGTGGTGTCGGCGATGACGTGGCTGCCCCGCCCGAGCACCACCCCGTCGCCCAGCGTCAGGACCGTCGCGGGCCCGAGGTCCAGGCCGGGCATCATCCCGGCGGTCAGCGTGACCTGCTCGCCTATGACGCAGTGGTCGCCCAGCTCGATCCACGCCTCGCCGAACACAGTGCCCTGCGGGAACGCCAGCCGGGTGCCGGCGCCGATCCTCGCGAAGCGCAGCCGCCCCGGATGCTCGGCGGTGACGGCGCCGTTGTCCTGGATCCAGCGCCAGCCGCGCTGGACGGCGCGCGACGCGAGAGCGCGGCGCCAGGCTGCCAGCGAGGAGAGGACGGTTCCGTTCTTCGGCACGCACTCACCGTAGAGGGGCGCGGACAGGACGGGCCGGGCACGGACCTGTGATCTTCCCCCCAGACCCATGCGGAACCGACCCTTCCGCTGTCACACCGTCCCCTCCCCTGTCACGGCGCCCCCTCCCGTATCACGGCGCCCCGCCCCTCTGGGGCGCTTCCGCACAAACTCCCCCGTAGGGCTGGCACCGGCCTTTCGCGCGCCTCGGGACACGACGCCGTGGCTAGCATGAGCGCCACTCTCTGTCTCCCCCCACACACTCCAAGTACCGAGGGACCGCGGAATGTCAGTGCCTGTCACCCCCAGCCCGCACCGCATACGCCCCGCGCGATCGCTGTCGTTGACCGTCCCCCTGGCCGTGCTGGTGGTCGCCGGCGCTGCCGCGGCCTCGGTGGCCGTGGCGGCCCCCGGGCCGGCCCGCGCCTGGGTGACGGCCACCGCCGGCGGGGCCTGGGCGTGTGTGGCGGTCACTGTCGT
>NZ_WWJY01000621.1 GCF_009865405.1 Streptomyces sp. SID3212
TCGGGATACGCGTTCGCCCGCCACCGGCGCGCGGTCCGCCGCCTTCTCAAGGACGCCGAGTCGGGCCGCCTCCCGGCGGGCTGCGCCTCGGCGACCCTGCTGGACAGGCCGGCGGCCACGACCCTGTCCGCCATCACCTTCACGGGCGGCACGGCCTGACGCCCTCCGGGTGGCACGCCATCGAGCGCTCCGGGCGGTACGCCCTGATGCGCTCCGGCGACAGGCCTTAGGGTGCTGCGGCAGGCAAGCAGGTGAGTGGAGGGGTGGAGCGAGTGGACACAGCATGGCCCGGCAACGAGCTCGAAGAGGTGCTCACGGCCTCGCTCGGGAACGACACCGCGGGCGGGCGGCTCGTGGAGGTGCTCGGGCGCAGCCAGGTCTGGGTGCCACTGCCCCAGGGCGGCGGCCCCGACAGCCGGAGCCTCGATCTGCCGACGATGGAGATCGAAGGCGCCCCGTACGTCCCGGTGTTCAGCTCCGAGCAGCAGTTCATGGGGTGCGTCGGCGCCCATATGCCCTTCACCGTGGCCCCGGCGCGCGAGTTCGCGCGCGGGCTGCCCCCGCAGCTCGGGATCGTCGTGAACCCCGGCGGCGCGGTCGGCGTGCCGCTGCCGCCGCTCGCCGTCGCCGAGCTGTGCCGGGTGGGCCGCACCCCGCTCGACGGCCCCGCCACCGGCGGCCGGGTCCGGCTCTTCCAGCCGGACTGGCAGGAGGACCCGGTCGACTTCCTCGCCGCCGCCTCCGCCGAGTTCGAGGCGTCCGGGGTCGTGGCCTCCGCCCGCCGCGCCCTCGCCAGCGTCGAGGCGGAGCCGCCCGTCCTCTTCGTGGGCGTCCAGCTCGCCTCCTGGGAGGAAACGGACCGCAACGCGCCGATGGACGCGCTGGGCCGCGCGCTGGGCCGGGTCCAGGTGCCCTGGCCGGTCAACCTCGTCCTCCTGGACATGACACAGGACCCGGTCGGCACGTGGATGCTGGAGCGCGTGCGGCCCTTCTACCAGCGGGGGTAGGCGTGATCCTGGCGTGCGGGCGGGCGCGCCCCTGGACGCGCGGCCACGCGGTCGGGTCACTGTCGGCGGCGCCGCCTAAGCTGGTTTCATGACGGGCCGCGCCGCGTTGCGGGGGGAGACGGTCGAATGGTGGATCGAAGAGGGGCGGGACCCAGGGTGAGCGCGTCAGGTACCGCGGCGGCCGGCCGGGCCGAGCAACTGCTCCGCCAGGTGACGCCAGGACGCTACGACGCGTACGAGGCGCTGCTCCAGGCCCTGGCGGAGGACCGGATCTGGATGCTCCTCTGGCAGGGCCGCGCGGGCTCGCCCGACGCCCAGTACGGCAACATGCAGGTGGAGGGCCTCGGGTACGCGCCCTGCGTGACCTCCGCCCAGGAACTGGCGGCGAGCGGCTGGACCCGTACGCACGAAGTGGTCACGGGCCGCGACATCGCCCGCGTCCTGTATCCGGACCGCTGGGGGATCTGGCTCAATCCGCACACCCCCGGGGGCGGCGTCGGCATCCCCTGGCTCGACCTGCGCCGGATCGCCACCGGCCTCGACCGGATGCCCGCGGGACCCCTGCGGCTGTCCGAGCCGGCCGTCGAGATCCCGCAGTTCTACGCCCAGCTCACCCAGAACGCGCACCGCACCCCCGCGGTCCGGGCGCTGCGCCGCGCCTGGGTCCAGCCGGCGCTCGGCGCCCCGTACCTGGCCATCGGCCTGGACCTGTACGACACGAGCCCGGCGTCCGTGGACTCCGTACGGACGATGATGCGGCAGTCGGTCGGCTCGGTCCCGGAGGGGCTGCCCGTCTCGACGGTGGCGATGTCGGACGACTACGACCCGGTGACGATGTGGCTGCGGGCCAACACCCGGCCCTTCTACGACCGCGAGGCGCACGCGTCCCCGGCCCCGGCGACGGGGTACGGATATCCGCCACCCGCGTCCCGCGCCTACTGACCGTCCGGCGCTCACGCAGCGTCGCACGCTCACTGAGACGGAGCGCTCCGCACAGAGCGTGCACACTACATCCACCGGTGTCCGGCAAAACGGATATAGCGGGCGGAGGATCGGCCTGGACGCGCGTAGAGCCGCCCGGGTCGTGAGCTTGGGTGCGTAATGTCCGCTCTTCGCCGAAAGGTGGGGTGTTGGCGCGCTTGATGGTCATATCGCCGTCAATGACAGTCGTCCGCCCATGGTTACCCGCAGTCCGGATAACGGAACACCTCTAACAGCATCACGGTTAGGCATCCATTCCCCTGGGGGGCTGGCGGGTGATCACAGCGGCAATGAAGACTCCCCGCATGCATGGCCTTTCGGGCCTGTGTGCGAGTAGCTCGGCCCGCGTGACGGAGTCAGACCACTGCTCGCGCTGCTTAAGGGAACGGGCCGCTACAGCGGCAAGTGCGGGCCGGTCACCGCCGGTTGAGAGAGGGTTTCTGCCACGATGACGGCACCATTGCACGAGCCGACCACCGAAACGGCCCCGAGCGCGACTGAAGAAGTCGCCGCCGTTGCGGGGAAGTCGGTCCAGGGGCGTTCCCTCAGCCGGATCGCCTGGGGGCGCCTGAAGCGGGACAAACTGGCTCTCGCCGGCGGCACCGTCGTGCTTCTGCTGATCCTGGTCGCGATCCTCGCGCCCCTGATCACCCACCTCGCGGGCCAGTCGCCGGACGACTACCACGAAGACCTGATCGACCCTCTCTTCTCGACCCCGACGGGATCCTTCGGCGGCATCAGCGGCGACCACTGGTTCGGCGTCGAGCCGGTCAACGGCCGCGACATCTTCGCCCGGATCGTCTACGGCGCCCAGGTCTCGCTGCTGGTCGGCTTCCTCTCCGCCCTCGTCGCGGTGGTCTTCGGCACGATCCTCGGGGTCCTCGCCGGCTACTTCGGCGGCTGGCTGGACTCGCTCATCAGCCGCGTGATGGACATGCTGCTCTCGTTCCCGCAGCTGCTCTTCATCATCGCCCTCGTCTCCGTCATGCCGAACGACATGCTCGGACTGAGCGGCAGCGGTGTGCGGCTCCTCGTGATGATCCTGGTGATCGGCTTCTTCGGCTGGCCGTACGTCGGCCGTGTCGTCCGCGGCCAGACGCTCTCCCTGCGCGAGCGGGAGTACGTCGAGGCGGCCCGCAGCCTCGGCGCCGGGCAGACGTACATCCTGTTCAAGGAGCTGCTGCCCAACATCATCGCGCCGATCATCGTCTACACCACGATGATGATCCCCACGAACATCCTCACCGAGGCGGCCCTGAGCTTCCTGGGTGTAGGGGTGAAGCCCCCCACCGCTTCATGGGGGCAGATGCTCTCCTCCGCGGTGAGCTATTACGACTCGGATCCGATGTACATGATCATCCCGGGTCTGGCCATCTTCATCACCGTGCTCTCCTTCAACCTCTTCGGCGACGGCGTGCGTGACGCGCTCGACCCGAAGGGTTCGCGCTGAACTGCGGTACATCAAAGCCCGCCCGTCCATTCCACACGGGCAGTTACTCACACGGAGGATCCGAGATCGTGACATCCCTACGCACCAGAGGTCGGCGCAAGCAGGTCTTCGCCGCTGCGTTCGTGTCCGCGGCACTGCTGGGCACCGCGGCGTGCGGCGGCGGCAGCGACTCGAAGGACGAGGGCGGCAAGAGCGCCGCCGCCGGCTTCGACGCGGGCAACAACAAGATCGCCAACCCTTCCGACAAGAAGGGCGGCACGCTCAAGTTCGCGAGCGTCCAGGACACCGACTCCTGGGACACCACGCGCGCCTACTACGGCGTCGTGTGGAACTTCATGCGGTACTACAGCCGCCAGCTGGTGACCAACAAGGCGGAGCCGGGCAAGCCCGGCGCCGAGGTCACCCCGGACCTGGCGACGGGCCTGGCGAAGGTCTCCCCCGACGGGAAGACCTACACGTACACCCTGCGTGACGGCATCACCTGGGAGGATGGCAAGACCATCACCTCCGAGGACGTCAAGTACGGCATCGAGCGCCAGTGGGCGCAGGACGTGCTGTCCGGCGGTCCGGTCTACCTGAAGGACGTCCTGGACCCGAAGGGCGCCTACAAGGGCCCGTACAAGGACACGTCCAAGGACGGCCTGAAGGCCATCGAGACGCCCGACCCGAAGACGATCATCTTCCACCTGCCGAAGCCGAACTCGGACTTCCAGGAGATGCTCGCCCTCACCTCCTCGTCCCCGGTCCGCAAGGACAAGGACACCAAGTCCAAGTACGGCCTGCACCCGTTCTCCTCGGGCCCGTACAAGTTCGAGTCCTACACGCCCAACAAGGGCACGGTGCTCGTCCGCAACACCGCCTGGAAGCAGTCCTCGGACCCGGTCCGCAAGGCGCTCCCGGACAAGATCACGATCACGCTCTTCACGAACGCCGACGAGATGGACAACCGTCTCCTCGCGGGCGACTACGACCTGGACTTCTCGCAGACCGGTCTCTCCCCGCAGGCGCGCATCAAGGCGCTCAAGGAGCACAAGAACAACCTGGACAACCCGGTCTCCGGCTACATCCGGTACGCCTCGTTCCCGCAGATCGTGAAGCCGTTCGACAACATCCACTGCCGCAAGGCGGTCATCTACGGGGCCGACCACAAGTCGATCCAGACCGCGCGTGGCGGCCCGCTCGCGGGCGGCGACATCGGCACCAACATGCTGCCCCCGTCGGTCCCCGGCTCCGAGGGCCAGAAGTACGACCCGTACAACGTGCTCGCGAACGACGGTACGGGCGACATCGCGAAGGCCAAGGAAGAGCTCAAGGCCTGTGGTAAGCCCAACGGCTTCAAGACCACCATCGCGGTCCGTAACAACAAGCCCGTCGAGGTCGCCAGCGCCCAGTCGCTCCAGGCGTCGCTGAAGAAGATCGGCATCACCGCCGAGCTCGACCAGTACGACGGCGCTCAGACCTCGGGCATCATCGGTAACCCGACGATCGTCAAGAAGAAGAACTACGGCATCATCATCATGGGCTGGGGCCCCGACTTCCCGTCGGTCCAGGGCTATGGCGTTCCGCTGTGGGACAGCAAGTACATCCTTCCCAGCGCGAACAACAACTTCGCGATGATCAAGGACCCGAAGATCGACGCCAACTTCGACAAGTTCGTCACCGAACTGGACCCGGCGAAGAAGGCCTCCATCGCGACCGAGATCAACCACCAGGTGAGCGAGGGCGCGTACTACCTGCCCTTCACCTTCGAGAAGTTCATCAACTGGCGTTCCACCCGGCTGACCAACGTCTACACGACGGACGGGTACAGCGGTAACTACGACTTCACCAGCCTGGGCGTTGTGAAGTAACCACCACCGGTACACCCGCCGTACGGCACGAAAGGCAGGTGAAGGCCGGCGTGGCGTGATCGCGGGCCACCGGACGAACTCCGGTGGCCCGCGGTCCCGCCGCAGGGCCGAGAGCAGTGCTCGCATACCTCATCAGGCGGCTCATGGCCGTCGCAGTGATGCTGGTGGTCATCATGTTGGTGGTCTTCTGCATCTTTTTCCTTGTCCCCAAGTGGGCGGGCGTCGACCCGGCCACGATGTACGTGGGCAAGACGTCCGACGCCGCGGCCGTGGAGGCCATCCGGCAGAAGCTCCAACTGGGCGACCCGATCTTCGTCCAGCTCTGGGAGTTCTTCAAGGGCATTTTTGTCGGGCGCACCTACTCGGCCGGCGGAGACGTCACCAACTGTGCCGCTCCCTGCTTCGGTTACTCGTTCCGCAGCGAGCAGGCCATCTGGCCGGTGCTCACCGACCGTCTGCCGGTGACCCTGGCGCTGGCGCTCGGTGCGGCCGTCCTGTGGCTGGTCTTCGGCCTCGCGGCGGGTGTCCTGTCGGCGCTCAAGCGCGGTTCCTTCTGGGACCGCGGCGCGATGCTCGTCGCGCTGAGCGGCGTCTCGCTCCCCATCTACTTCACCGGTCTGCTCTCGCTGGCGATCTTCCACTACAGCCTGGGCTGGCTGGACGCCTCGTACGTACCCCTGGCGGACAGCTTCACCGGATGGTTCGGCGGCATGATCCTGCCCTGGGTCACGCTCGCCTTCCTGTACGCGGCGATGTACGCCCGCATCACCAGAGCCACCATGCTGGAGGTGATGGGTGAGGACTACATCCGCACCGCCAGGGCCAAGGGCCTGAGCGAACCCGTCGTCATCGGCAAGCACGCCATGCGCTCCACGATGACGCCGATCCTCACCCTGCTCGGCATGGACCTCGGCGCCCTCATCGGCGGCGCGATCCTCACCGAGACGACCTTCAGCCTTCCCGGCCTCGGCCAGGCCGTGCTCAAGGCGATCAACGACCGGGACCTGCCGGTGATCCTGGGCGTCACGCTGATCACGTCCCTCGCGGTGATTCTCGCGAACCTGGCCGTGGACATCCTGTACGCCGTGATCGACCCTCGAGTGAGGCTCGCATGACCGACCTGAGCAGGACGGGCTCCGCCATCGGCGAGCCCGTCGCCGGGGGCACCCGCCCCTCCGAGGCCTTTCTCGACGTACGAGACCTCCGCGTCCACTTCCCCACGGACGACGGTCTCGTGAAGTCGGTCGACGGGCTCAGCTTCCAGCTGGAGAAGGGCAAGACCCTCGGCATCGTCGGCGAGTCCGGCTCCGGGAAGTCCGTCACCTCGATGGGCATCATGGGGCTGCACACCACCGGACAGTACGGAAAGCGCAAGGCGCAGGTCTCCGGAGAGATCTGGCTGAACGGCGAGGAACTGCTCACCGCCTCACCGGACCGGGTGCGCAAGCTCCGCGGCCGGGACATGGCGATGATCTTCCAGGACCCGCTGTCGGCCCTGCACCCGTACTACACCATCGGCAAGCAGATCATCGAGGCCTACCAGGTCCACCACAAGGTGGACAAGAAGGCCGCGCGCCGCCGTGCCATCGAGATGCTCGACCGCGTCGGCATCCCGCAGCCCGACAAGCGGGTGGACTCCTACCCGCACGAGTTCTCGGGCGGTATGCGGCAGCGCGCGATGATCGCGATGTCGCTGGTCAACAACCCCGACCTGCTGATCGCCGACGAGCCCACCACGGCTCTCGACGTGACGGTCCAGGCCCAGATCCTGGACCTGATCCGCGACCTCCAGAAGGAGTTCGGCTCCGCGGTCATCATCATCACGCACGACCTGGGAGTCGTCGCCGAACTGGCCGACGACATCCTCGTGATGTACGGCGGCCGGTGCATCGAGCGCGGGCCCGCCGAGAAGGTCTTCTACGAGCCCCGGCACCCCTACACCTGGGGTCTGCTCGGTTCCATGCCGCGCATCGACAGGGAACAGACCGAGCGCCTCATCCCGGTCAAGGGCTCCCCGCCCTCCCTGATCAACATGCCGACGGGCTGCGCCTTCAACCCGCGCTGCCCGTACGCCGACGTACCCAAGGGCAACATCACCCGCACCACGCGGCCCGAGTTGACCCAGGTCGAGACGGGGCACTGGGCGGCCTGTCACATGTCGGAGCAGGACCGGGACCGCATCTGGACCGAAGAGATTGCGCCCAAGCTGTGAGCGAGGACAAAGACGTGACGATTCCCGCCCAGAGCGCCGGCGCCGGCCTCCTGACCAAGGACCCCGCCCCGGGCGAGACCCTGCTCAAGGTCACCGGGCTCCAGAAGCACTTCCCCATCAGGAAGGGCCTCCTCCAGCGCCAGGTCGGCTCGGTCAAGGCCGTGGACGGCATCGACTTCGACGTGCGCGCCGGTGAGACGCTGGGCGTGGTGGGCGAGTCGGGCTGCGGCAAGTCGACCATGGGCCGGCTGATCACGCGTCTGCTGGAGCCGACCGGCGGTCAGATCGAGTTCCAGGGCCGTGACATCTCGCACCTGGGGGTGCGCGGGATGCGCCCGATGCGGCGCGACGTCCAGATGATCTTCCAGGACCCCTACTCGTCGCTGAACCCGCGGCACACGATCGGCACGATCGTGTCCGCGCCGTTCAAGCTCCAGGGCGTCGAGCCCGAGGGCGGCGTCAAGAAGAAGGTCCAGGGACTGCTGGAGCTGGTGGGGCTCAGCCCCGAGCACTACAACCGGTACCCGCACGAGTTCTCCGGCGGCCAGCGCCAGCGCATCGGCATCGCCCGCGCGCTCGCGCTCAACCCCAAGCTCGTCGTCGCCGACGAGCCGGTGTCCGCGCTGGACGTGTCGATCCAGGCGCAGGTGGTCAACCTGCTGGACGACCTCCAGGACGAGCTGGGCCTGACGTACGTGATCATCGCCCACGACCTGTCGGTCATCCGGCACGTCTCGGACCGGATCGCTGTCATGTACCTCGGCAAGATCGTGGAACTGGCGGACCGCGAGTCGCTGTACGCGGCTCCGATGCACCCGTACACGAAGGCCCTGATGTCCGCGGTGCCCGTGCCGGACCCGCGGCGGCGCGGTGCGAAGAGCGACCGCATCCTGCTCAAGGGTGACGTACCGTCGCCGATCTCGCCGCCGACCGGGTGCCGCTTCCACACGCGGTGCTGGAAGGCGACGGAGATCTGCAAGACGGTCGACCCGCCGATGCAGTTGCTGAAGCCGGGCCAGCAGGTGGCGTGCCACCACCCGGAGAACGCGCCGGACCAGGCGCCGCAGGACACGGTGCTGCTGTCGGCCGCGCGGGACGCGATCGAGCTGGTGGACGTGACGCCGAAGGCGGCGGAGCCGGCTGCTTCCGGGACCGCTCCCGAGGCGCCTTCCGGGACGTCTCCCGAGGCGGGCGACGCGCAGAGCACCACCAAGGAGTAGCCGGGCGGAGAAGAGGCGGGCCGGGAGTCTTCTGATACCCCGGCCCGGGGCGCCCGGCACAATGACCGGGTGCTCCACGACCTCATCACCCCCTCCGTCCAGCACGCCCTGGACCTCGCCGGGATCTTCGTCTTCGCGATATCCGGCGCCCTGCTCGCCGTCCGGAAGAACTTCGACGTCTTCGGCATGGCGGTGCTCGCCGAGATCACCGCGCTGGGCGGGGGGTTGCTGCGCGACCTGGTCATCGGGGCCGTACCGCCCGCGGCCTTCACCGATCTCGGCTACTTCTCCACCCCGCTGGTGGCGACCGCGCTGGTGTTCTTCCTGCACCCCCAGGTCGAGCGGATCCAGGGCGCGGTGAACGTCTTCGACGCGGCGGGGCTCGGACTCTTCTGCGTCACCGGTACGACCAAGGCGTACGACCACGGTCTGGGCCTGACGGCGTCCGCGGCGCTGGGGCTGGCGACGGCGGTCGGTGGCGGGGTCCTGCGGGACGTCCTGGCCAACGAGGTGCCGTCGTTGCTGCGGTGGGACCGGGACCTGTACGCGGTGCCGGCGATGGTGGGGGCGGCGGTGGTGGCGCTGTGCATACGCTTCGACGCGCTGAACGGACTCACGAGCGGGCTCGCCGTGGTGACGGCGTTCGCGCTGAGGCTCCTGGCGATGCGCTTCCACTGGCGGGCGCCGCGGGCGTGGCGGCGGCGGTCGTCCGGCGCGGGTCACTGATGGTCGTCCACGTCAGGAACCGGCGAAGTGGGTACGGCTCAGCGCGAGGAGGTTTCGCTGGGCCTCGGCATCGTGGGACACCAGGGGTGTGGCTGATTCGGTGTCACGGATGAAGTAGCGCCCGGTGACGCCCGCGAGGCCGGGGTCGGTGGCGAGGCGGGTCGCGGTCCTCGCACCTTCGGCGGGGGTGAGCAGGCCGCGGCGGATCAGGGTGCGCACCGGGCGGAGCAGAGGTGGCACCAGGTCGTCGATGATGTCGGTGGCGACGATCCCGGGATGGAGCGCGTTGACGCTCACCCCGTCGGTGGCGAGGTCACGGGCGAGTGCGTATCCGGCGGTGACGGTCATCAGTTTGGCGCGTGCGTACGCCTCGAACGGTATGAATCCGGCCGGGGGGTTGAGTGCCGCGAGGTCGTCGACGCCGGCCAGGTCCAGGGTGGCGGGGCGGGGGCGGCCCGCGATTTTGATCTGTCTGGTGTCGTTGAGGGTGTCGCTGGCGACGTTCACCACGCGGGCCCGGCCGCGGCGCAGCGGTGCCTCCAGCAGGGTGGTGAGTCCGTAGGCGGCGAGGTAGTCGAGGGCGATGTGCATCTCGACGCCGTCGGCCGAGACGCGGTGGTCGGAGAAGTGCGCGCCGGCGTTGTTGACGAGGATGTGGACCTGGTCGTGGCGGTCCCGGATGGTCCGCGCCGCTCTCACCACGTCCGCGCGCCGGGACAGGTCGCCGGGAATGACGTCGAGGCGGTGCGCCGCCTCCGAGCCGAGGCTCGCGCGCAGGGCGTCCGCGCGGGACGGGTCGCGGGCGACGGTGACCACGTGGGCGCCCGCGCGGGCGAGGTCGGCGGCGATGACCCGGCCCATGCCACCGGTCGCGCCGGTGACGACGGCGACCTTGTGCCGCAGGTCGGGGACGGCGGCGTTCATCGGGTGATCCTCGGGAAGGCGCGGGTGTACCGCGGGGTCTCCGCCTCGTCCACCAGGAACGCGGCGAGATCGGCACGGCCCACGGAACTCCACAGCCGGATCGGCAGGTCCGTGCCGGCGCGGTAGTTCCCGGTCGGGTCCTGGTCCGACAGTTTCGGCGGCCGCACGATCGTCCAGTCCAGACCGGAGCCGGTGATGAGGGGCTCCATCGTCTCCTTGTCACGCATGCGGTCGGCGACGCCCGCCCACACCGCCTTCGAGTACAGCGACGCGTTGTGCGTCTCCAGCACCCCGTACGCGCTGACGGCGATCAGCCGGTCCACTCCGGCGGTCCGCATCGCCGCCACCGTCGAGCGCATGCCGTCGGTGCAGACCGTCGTCGGCCCCTTGGCGGCCCCGCCGAGGGCGCTGATCACGACGCTGCGGCCGGGCGGGGTGCGGGTGAGGGTGCGGCTGAGCGCGTGGGTGAGGGCCGACGTGTCCGTCACCTCGGGCCAGACCAGCTCCTCCAGGCCGTCCCTGGGCGCGAACGTTCCCGTACGGCGGACCAGGGCGACGGTGTGGTGTCCGCGCCGGAGGGCCGTGGACACCACGTGCTGTCCTGTGGCACCGGTCGCGCCGAGGACGACCACGGCCTTGCGTTGTGATACATCGTGTCTCATAGGTGAAGGATGCATGTCCTGCGTGCTGCGAGTCAAGTTGTCTCATAAGATTGACCCGTGACGAGCGAAACAGACCCCCGCTTCCTGCGGAGCCGCGAGGCGATCCTGAACGCGGCCCGCCAACTGCTCCTGGAAGGCGGCCCGACCGCGGTGACGCACGCCCAGGTGGCCGACCGGGCGGGAGTGGGACGCGCGACGGTCTACCGCCACTGGCCTCAGGCCGAACCTCTCCTCCTTGAGGCGATGTCCGGCGTTCCGATGCCGTTCCTGGACCGGCCCACCACTCCTACCCGGGAGTGGCTCCGCCGGGAACTGACCGCGATCGCCCGTCAGCTCGAACTCGACGACGTGCGCGCGGTTTCCACGACCTTGGCCAACGCGGCGCTGTGGGACGAGGTCATGGACCAGCGCCGCGCGCAGTTCGCGGCGATCCTTGCCGACCGGCTTGCCTCCGCCCTGGACGACGCGCAAGCGCGGGGGGAGGTCGTGCTGGGGCTCCCCAGCCGGGAGGCTGCCGCGATGGTGATCGGGCCGCTGTATTACCGGGCGACTATCGAGCGGGCTTCGGCGGGGGTGGGGCTCGTCGATGCGGTGATCGCTGCGGTTGGGGTGTGGCGTGGTGAGTGAGTTGCCTCTGCCGCGGTGTCCGTTGCGCTTACTGATGTCCTCAATCGCCGGACGGG
>NZ_WWJY01000622.1 GCF_009865405.1 Streptomyces sp. SID3212
GGTACGGGCCCCGGGGTCCAGGTTGGGGGGATGTGGCCCCGCAAGATCAGGCAGGGGTTGGCGCTTCTGCCGCTGGCACTGGTGGTGACGTGCGACGCTCCGGAGAGCAGAACACCGGAGCCGCGGCACCACCATGTCCGGGTCGGCCCCGCGGCGCCCCGCCCCGCCATCATCGGGCGGTCGGTGTGGCACGCGGACGAGAAGGCCGTACGTGAGAAGCCCGCGTACACCGGGGCGGTGGAGATGGTGTTCCTCCATCACACCAACCACTCCAACACCTACGACTGCCGTACGGACGTGCCCGGGATGCTGCGCTCCATGCAGGAGCACCACATCCAGGACATGGGGTGGAACGACCTGGGCTACAACTTCGTCGTGGACCGCTGCGGGAACATCTACGAGGGACGCGCGGGCGGCGTGGACCGGCCGGTGCGCGGGGCCCACGCGAAGGGGTTCAACGGCCGGAGCCTGGGGATCGCGGCGCTCGGCCACTTCGGGAGCGGCCAGGAGGTGCCGCCCGCGATGCTGAGGTCGATCGCGGCCGTCACGGCGTGGAAGCTGCCGCGCGGGGTGGACCCCGAGGGGCGGGTGCGGATGGTGTCCAACAATGACGAGAGCCGCTTCCCGAAGGGAAAGCCCGCCGAGCTGAGGGTGATCTCCGGACATCGGGACGAGTACGAGACCCAGTGTCCGGGCGAGGCGCTCTACGAGCAGATCCCCCGGCTGCGGCAGATGGTGGCGCGGCTGCGGAAGAAGTGAGCCGCGTGGTGGCGTCGCGGGGCGGTCGACCGCCCGGTCCGGCCGTATGGGCGGTACGTCCGTACCCGGCGGTGGCGCTACGCTTCCCTCTGCGATCCGGACTCGACCGCAAGGGACCCGACAGCCTGATGACCGAGCACAACGCGGACCTCGTGGCCTTCGTACGCGCGCGCCTCGACGACGAGGAGCGGCTGGCCGAGGCGGCGGGAGGCGCCGGCTGGCGCGCCCCCCAGGAGTCGCCGGGCGAGGTGCACGACGATCTCGGAGCGATCACGTTCAGCGTCCGGACCCGGGGCTTCGACCAGCACATCGCCCGCCAGGACCCGGCGCGGACACTGCGGCGCATCGGCTCGAGCCGCGTCCTGCTCGACCAGTACGTCCCGCTGGCGGCCCTCGACGTCGACTCCCCCGCGTCCGACTTCCCGTCGGGCCGCGCGGTCGGCCTCGGCTTCGCCGTACGCCAGTTGGCGGCGGAGCACGCCGACCACCCGGACTACCGGGCGAGTTGGCTGCCGCGTTTCACCTAGGGCGTGTCCGCGAAGTGGGGGCTTGATGCCCCGGCTGCCTTCGGGTGGTGGCGGCGCAGGTTGGCGGCGAGGACGCGGTCGAGGGTGCGGTCGGACAGGAACGGTCCCAGGCGCATGATCAGGGCGGCGTCCCGGCCGGCGGTGTAGCGGGTACGCGGCCGGCGGGCCGTCACGGCCTTCACGACGACCCGGGCGGCGGCGTCGGCGGTCAGGCCCGACGCGGTGCCCGTGGCCATCAAGCTGTTGTTCGCCCGGACCAGGTCGCCGTAGCGCTCGTGCTGCTCCGGGGTCATCCGGGTGGCCAGGTCGTTCGCCGTCGCGATGCCACGGGCCGCGATCTCCGTACGGACACCACCGGGTTCGACCACGACGACCTGGACGCCCAGCGGCGCGACCTCGCGGCGCAGGGAGTCACTGACCGCTTCCAGGGCGAACTTGGCGCCTGCGTACGCGCCGTAGGTGGCCATGGCGTACTTGCCGCCGATGGAGCTGATGTTGATCACGCGGCCCCTGGCGCGCAGCAGTGCGGGCAGGAGCGCCTGGGTGACGGCGATGTGGCCGAACAGGTTGACCTCGAAGACGCGCCGCCACTCGGCCGGCGGCAGGGTTTCGACCGGGGCGTTCACCTGGACTCCGGCGTTGTTGACGAGCGCGTGCAAGGCGCGCGGGTCATCGGCGATCCGGGCGGCGAGTGCCTCCACCTGCTCGGACCTGGTGATGTCGAGGATGACCGGTTCGACGCCGGCCGCCCGGATCGTGTCGGCGTCGTGATCCCGTCGTACGCCGGCCAGGACGTGGAACCCCCGCCGGGCCAGTTCGCGGGCGGTGGCCGCGCCCATGCCCGTGGAGGCTCCGGTCACGACGACCAGCTTCTGTGTTTCGGATGACGTTGTCACCTCGGCGACGCTACCAGTTCGGATGACACTGTCAACTGTATGATGGACGCCATGGTCACCCGTGCGGAGTCCGCCGCCGTCACCCGCCGCGCGCTGCTCGACGCGGCCACCGAACTCCTCGACCTCGGCGGCCCCGAAGCGGTCACCCTGCGCGAGGTGGGCGCGCGGGCGGGGGTGACCCGGGGAGCGCCGTACCGGCACTTCACGGGCAAGGACAGCCTGCTGACCGCCGTCGCGACCGAGAGCTGGGAGCGGATCGCCGACCAGGTCCACGCGCTGCGTACCGACCCGGAGCTGTCGCCCTCCGACCGGCTGCGGGGCGCTCTCCGTACTCTCCTCGGCGTCGGCCGGGACCGGCCGCACCTGTACCAGATGCTGTTCCGGCGCCCCGGACACCGCCCCGAAGAGCTCGGTGAGGGACTGGACCACGTCCGGCGCCGGCTGTGCGGAACAGAGGGCGACCTGATCGCGGACCGCATGCGGGCGGCCGGCCGCTTCCAGGACGAGTTCCTGGCCGTCGTCGCGGACGTCGTCGGGGGGCTCGACACACGGCACTACGGGGCCCTGCTGCTCAGCGGCGCGCACGGCATCGCGGACATGGAGCTGAGCGGCCACCTCGACACGGAGCAGTTGCGTACCACCGCGGACGCGCTGGTCGACACACTCGTCGGGATGGTCGCGAGCGCCGGCGGAACGGGGTAGCGGGGACGCCGCGCCGCCGGATGCCGCCGACTGTCGGCAAATGCCGCCAGTTGCCGCCGGAGGTCGCCGGAAGAGCCTTCTCAGCGGATGTGCCGGCCGGCGAGGGCGCGGGCCGCGCGGGCGGCCTGCTCCTCGACGGACGAGGGGGTGCTCCAGAGGCCCGGCAGCATGTCCTGCTGCTGGAAGAGGGCCAGACCGTGCGCCGCCGCGGCGACCTGGACCAGCAGCTCGAACGCGTCGTCCGCACCGGGGGCGATCCGGCCGGTGACGGGCATCAGATCGTCGTGCAACACAGCGCCCGCCCGGGCCAGTTCGGGATGGCGGCTCTTGTCGAGGCCGGCCAGGAACGTGATGTCGAACAGGGCGCGCTCCTCGACGGCGAACCGTACGTAGGCGACCGCGAAGGCCGCCAGCTGCTCGGCCGGGTCCGTGTGCGCGGCCAGCGCGGCGCGGTAGCGGCGGCGCTGCTCCTCGTAGCCCTTCCCGGCCAGTGAGGCCAGCAGGGCCTCCCGGTCGGCGAAGTGCTTGTACGGCGCGGACACGCTCACCCCGGCCTTCCGGCACGCCTCGGCGAGGGTGAATCCGTGCGGACCCCGCTCGGCGACCAGGGCGAGGGCGGCTTCCTCCAGTGCGTTGCGCAGATCCCCGTGATGGGTGCCGGTGGGGCGCCGTTTGACTGCCATGGCCTCAAGGTTAACACTATTCACTAGCAGGTGAATGGCATTCACCATGGCGGGCCGGGCCTTTCCTGCCCCGGTGACGGCCGCCGAGTTGCCCTGGTGGCGGCCACCGAGCCCCGTACCACCTACTCGTGGAGGAACCGATGCCCCGACCGAAGCCCGCGCGCTGGACGGCCCGTGACATCCCCGACCAGAGCGGGCGCACAGCCGTGATCACGGGCGCCAACACCGGCATCGGCCTGGAGACGGCCAAGGCTCTCGCCGTACGCGGGGCGGCGGTGGTCCTGGCGGTACGGGACCCCGACAAGGGCAAGCGCGCGGCGGAGGAGATCGCCCGCGTCGCGCCGGCGGCGGAGGTCCGCGTGCAGAGGCTCGACCTGGGTTCGCTCGCCTCGGTGCGTGCCGCGGCCGGGGAACTGCGCGGCACCTTCGACCGGATCGACCTGCTGATCAACAACGCGGGGGTGATGTACTCCCCGCGCCTTTCGACCGCGGACGGCTACGAGCTCCAGTTCGGCACCAACCACCTGGGGCACTTCGCCCTGACCGGGCTGCTGCTGGACCTGCTGCCCGCCTCCCCCGCCTCCCGTGTGGTCACGGTCAGCAGCGCGGGCCACCGCATGGGCGGCCCGATCGATCTCGGCGATCTCGACTGGCGGGCCCGCCCCTACGACCGGACCGCCGCGTACGGGCATTCCAAGCTGGCCAACCTGATGTTCACGTACGAACTCGCCCGCAGGCTGCCCGCGACCGGACCGCTCGCCGTCGCCGCCCATCCCGGTGGCGCCGACACCACCGGTTCCCGGACCGCGATGTCCCACTCCTCGCCCCTCGCCCGGGCGGCCTTCTCGGTGGTCCGGCCGCTGCTCCTCCAGTCGCCGGAGATGGGGGCCCTGCCCGTGCTCCGCGCGGCGACCGATCCGGAGATACGGGGAGGCGCGTATGTCGGCCCCCGCGGATTCCAGCAGAGCAAGGGCCACCCGGTGGTGGTGCGCTCCAGCCCCCAGTCGTACGACGTGTCGCTGCAACACCGCCTGTGGGCGCTCTCCGAGGACATGACCGACGTTGTGTTTCACGTGTAGGGCAGATCCCCCAGGACGGGAGAACCGGTACGGGACAACCGGTCCCAGAACTTCACGGCGGATTCCCGCCAGCGCCGCACCCCCCGCTGCGCCAGGCTGAACGGCATGACCAGCATCTACGTGCCTCAGCCCATCACCCCCACCGCCCTGAAAGAACTCCGACTCCGTGACGACGCCGGACGCCCGATGCGCCCGTACACGGACACGGAAGGCGACCACCCGCTCCGCTGCTGCCTGCGGCCCAGCGCCGTGGGCGACCGGATCGCCCTCCTCTCGTACGCCCCGCTGCGCCGCTGGGCGGCGGAGAGGGGCGCGGACGCCGGGGCGTACGACGAGCAGGGCCCGGTCTTCGTCCACGCCGAGGACT
>NZ_WWJY01000063.1 GCF_009865405.1 Streptomyces sp. SID3212
TCCGGTGCCCCCAGGCGCCCAGTTCCCGCGCGGCCCCGGCGAGCGCGGAGGCCGCGTTGCCCCACAGCAGCCGGGGCGAGACCGGGCCGTCGCGGCGCAGGGCCTGGGCGAGCGGGACGAGATGGCCGTACTGCACCACGTCGCGGACGGTCGCGGCGGTGGCCGGAAACGTACGGTCACCGGCCAGCCAGAGGTCGTCGGGGGTGGTGAGGTCCGGGTCCCAGTGCAGCCGCTCGGGGTCGAGATCGGGCACCGTGTCCCCCAGAACGGCGCAACCGAGTGCGACGGACCAGAGGCGGGCGGCGAGGCCGAGCTGGGCGACGGACGCCGCGACCCGGCGCTCGGGCGCGCGCAGCCGGGCCGCCACCTTGTCGACGCGGGCCGTCAGGGGCGCGATGCCGCCCTCGTACACGCGGGCCAGTGCGCCGTGCGCGCCGGGCGGCGGCTCGGTGCGCATCATGAAGAAGCCTCCTACGGAAGCGACTTCCGCCAGATCCGTCCGGCCCATCCGTACTCCTCTTCCGTCCTCGTCGCGATCACTCGTGGTGACCTTTTGGCCCGTCATTTACGGAATGCGACCCGTCCCGCCCGGGTGGACGAGCGCCGGCCGACGTCCGTTTCCTCCGGGCTGACCTGCACGACCGTCTGTGGGTGGAGTTCCCGGACCACGTCGTACTACGACCGTAGTACGACGCATTGACCACTTCAGGACGACGCCGAATCCGCCCGGACGAGAGATCGTGGATCCATGAGTGCACTTGCGCTGTCCGTGCTGCTGTCGCTGGTCTCCGCGGTCGCCTACGCGGCCGGGGCGATCCTTCAGGAGCGCGTCGCCGCGGACACCCCCGACCGTCCCTACGCCCCGCTGCACCACGGGGTGTGGTGGGCGGCCGTGGCCCTGAACGGGGTGGGGGCGCTGCTGCACGTCGTGGCGCTGGCGTACGGGCCGCTGAGCCTGGTCCAGCCGCTCGGCGCGCTGACGATCGTCTTCGCGCTGCCGATGGCCGCGCTGTTCGTGGGACGCAGGGCCGGGCACACCGCGTGGCGCGGCGCGATCATGGCGGCGGTGGGGCTGGCGGGGCTGCTGGCCCT
>NZ_WWJY01000623.1 GCF_009865405.1 Streptomyces sp. SID3212
GTCCCGCAGGACCAGCAGGACGTCGGCGCGCGCGGCCTCCGCGACACCGGCGACCGGTCCGGTTCCGGTGGGGAGGGGCGCGTCCGGCGCGGTGGCGAGGGGTACGGCGAGCACGGCGACCCGGCCGCCGGTGGCGAGGGACTCCAGCAGCCCGGCCACCGCCGCGCTGTCCGTGTCGCAGGCGAGCAGGGTCTCCGTGGCGACCACCGCACCGGTCAGGAAGGGCGCGGCGGTGACGTACCGGCCCAGCTCCTCCAGAACCACGGCGGCCTCCCGGTGGCTCGCCCCCTGGCCGCCGAGTTTCTCGGGGATCAGCAGGCCGGCCGCGCCGATCCCGCCGGCGAGCGCCGTCCACAGCCCGCTGTCGTACGGGTCGCCCGCCTCCGCGCGGACGAGCGCGGCCGGTACGTCGGCACGGTCGGTGAGCAGGGACCGTACGGCGGCCCGCAGATCGTCCTCGGCCTCGGAGTAGAGCAGGTCGGGCGCGGCGCCGGTCGTCCCGGCCGGTGAAGTCGTCGGCGTTGTCGGAGTAGCAGAAGCAGCAGGAGTCGTGGGAGTCGTAGGAGTCATCGGGCGAGGTCCTTCCAGGCGACGTCCTTGTCGTTGCGCGGCTCGACGGGCAGGCCGAGGACACGCTCGGCGACGATGTTGAGCAGTACCTCGCTCGTGCCGCCCTCGATGGAGTTGCCCTTCGAGCGCAGGTAGCGGAATCCGGCGTCGCGTCCGGTGAAGTCGACCAGTTCGGGCCTGCGCAGGGTCCAGTCGGCGTACAACAGGCCCTCGTCGCCGAGGAGTTCGACCTCCAGGCCGCTGATCTCCTGGTTGAGCCGGGCGAAGGCGAGCTTCATGCCGGCGCCCTCGGGTCCCGGTTCGCCCGCGACGAGTTGCTGGCGCAGCCGCTCACCGGTCAGCCGGGCCACCTCGGCCTCCACCCAGAGGGTCAGGAGGCGCTGGTGCAGGTCGTGGGTGCGCGCCTCCGGCCGCTCGCGCCAGGTCCGGGCGACCGGGCCGATCATGCCGCCCTCGCGGGGCAGCCGGGCACCGCCGATGGACACCCGCTCGTTCATCAGAGTTGTCCTGGCGACCTTCCAGCCCTCGCCGATCCCGCCGAGGCGGTGCGCGTCGGGGATCCGTACGCCCGTGAGGAAGACCTCGTTGAACTCGGCCTCGCCGGTGATCTGGCGCAGCGGCCGTACCTCGACACCCGGATCGGTCATGTCGCAGAGGAAGTAGGTGATGCCCAGGTGCTTGGGCAGGCCGGGGTCGGTGCGGGCGATGAGGATGGCCCAGCGGGCGAGGTGGGCGCTGGAGGTCCACACCTTCTGCCCGTCGACGATCCATCCGCCGTCCTCCGCGCGGACCGCGCGGGTGGCGAGCGCCGCGAGGTCCGAGCCCGCGCCCGGTTCGCTGAACAGCTGGCACCACACCTCCTCGCCGACCCACAGGGGCCGCAGGAAGCGCCGCTTCTGCTCGTCGGTGCCGTACCGGAGGATCGTCGGCGCGGCCATGCCGAGGCCGATGCCGATACGCCTGGGGTCGTTGTCGGGTGCTCCGGCGGCGGTCAACTCGGCGTCCACGACGGCCTGGAGGGAGCGGGGCGCGCCGACGCCGCCGAGTCCGGCCGGGTAGTGCACCCAGGCGAGTCCGGCGTCGAAGCGGGCCTTGAGGAAGTCGGTCCTGTCCGTGGTGGCCGGGGGATGCGCGGCGAGCAACGCGCGGGTACGGGAGAGGAGTCCGGCGGCGTCGGTCATCGGGGGCCGCCTTCCGGGATCACGACGATCCGCCCGGTGGTGACGCCGTCGGCGACCCGCTGGACGGCGTCCGCCGCGTCCTTCATCGGCACCCGTTCGCTGACGAGCGGCTTGATCGCGCCCCGCGCGGCGAGCGCGGTGAGCTCCTCGTGGCAGCGCTGGACCGCCGTCGGGTCCTTGGTGGTGTAGAGGCCCCAGTGCAGGCCGAGGATCGCGTAGTTCTTCACCAGCGCGTGGTTGAGGGCGGGAGCGGGGACCTCTCCGCCCGCGAAGCCCACGACGACGATCCGGCCCTCGAAGGCGACACATTTGGTGGACTTGGCGTAGGCGTCACCGCCCACGGGGTCGAAGACGACGTCCGCTCCCCGCCCGCCGGTGGCTTCCTTGACGGCGGCGACGATGTCCTCCGTACGGCGGTCGATGACGACGTCACAGCCCAGCTCGCGGGCGACGCGCGCCTTGTCGGGGCCGCCGACGACGCCGATGACGGTGGCTCCCGCCGCCTTCCCGAGCTGGACGGCGGCGCTGCCGACCCCGCCGGCCGCCGCGTGGACCAGCAGGGTCTCGCCCGGCTGGAGCCTCGCGCGGCGGTGCAGGGCGAACCAGCCCGTCTGGTAGCCGATGTGGAGGGCGGCGGTCTCGGCGTCGTCCAGCGCCTCGGGCGCGGGCAGGACGCTCCCCGCGTCCACGGCGGCGTACTCCGCGAAACCGCCGTCCGGCAGCCCGGGGCTCGGCGTGGCGATCACCCGGCGGCCGTCCGGCGTCTCGCCGCAGATCTCGACGCCGGGGGTGAAGGGCAGCGGCGGACGCACCTGGTAGTGGCCTCGGCAGAGCAGCGCGTCGGGGAAGTTGATGTTGGCCGCGAGGACCCGCAGCAGGATCTGCCCCTCCCCGGGCACCGGCCGCTCCACCTCGTCGAGCCGCATCACCTCGCGCGGCTCACCGTTCCGGTGTACTCGCCATGCCTGCATACCAGGGCCTCCACACGATGGGCAGTAGCACTACGTCCCGCATACTAAGCGGTCGCTTGCCCACCTGGGAACCGTCTCTCCGCGGCCTTCCTCCCCGCCCCTCCCTCACGACACCTTCGGCCTGGCCCGTACGTGCATCCGCTCGCCCTGCGGCCCGAACAGGCTCAGGAATTCGACCGGTTGGTCCGCCGCGGGCCCGAACCAGTGCGGCACGCGGGTGTCGAACTCGGCCGCCTCCCCCGCACCCAGCACCACGTCGTGCTCCCCGAGCATCAGCCGCAGCCGGCCCGCCAGGACGTAGAGCCACTCGTACCCCTCGTGGATGCGGGCCTCGGGCACCTCGCCGTCGGGCCGGTGCACCACCTTGTACGCCTGGAGGCCGCCGGGCCGCCGGGTGAGGGGCAGCATCGTCCGGCCGCCGCGCACGATCGCCTCGGCGCGGATCCGGGGGTCACCGACGCGCGGCGCGCCGACCAGTTCGTCCAGCGGCACCTGGTGGGCGCGGGCCAGGGGGAGCAGCAGTTCGAGGCTGGGGCGGCGCAGGCCGGACTCCAGCCGCGACAGGGTGCTCACGGAGATTCCCGTGGCGGCGGAGAGGGTGTTCAGTGTGGCCCCGCGCTCGCGCCTGATCCGGCGCAGCCGGGGCCCCACTTCGTTCAGTACGGCGTCGAGGCCCGCGTCGTCATCCATGCCCCCCATTGCAGAAACGGCAAGGGCGTTTGTCAATTCCGACCCTGCGGGGAGGGGCGGTGCACGTCAGTCGCGCACGCCCGGCGCGACGGTGTCCGCGCCCTCCGGGAAGATCGGGACGGGTTTGATGCGGCGCAGGTACGCCTCCGCCTTGATGATCGCCTCGCGTGCCGTGCGCTGGCCCATCAGCACGCACAGCGTGTAGGCGACGTCCTCGAACCGGCCGCGTGTGGTCGTGTCGAGCGGGTCGGCCAGGACCAGCCGTTCCCAGGCCCGGTAACGGCTCAACAGATCGGCGACCAGATGCCTGTCCGGCAGCAGCATGTCGACCACCTCCAGCAGCGGAATCCGGTGGGGCAACGAGTCAGGGTGATGAGGTGGGCGGCGCTGCCTACGCACAGGTGTCCTCGCGCCCCGGCCTTTCATTGTCCCTCCGCCACCGCACTTCCGCTCGGCGGAGGAGGAGGGTCCGTGCGGGGAGGGCGGGCCGGGAATACGGCCCGTGCCCCGTCCGCTCGCACATGTATGAGCACTCTTGGACTGATCGGCAGTGGACACATCGGCGGCACCCTCGCCCGGCTCGGCGTGGCGGCGGGTCTCGATGTGGTCCTGAGCAACTCCCGGGGCCCGGAAACCCTGACGGATCTGGTGGCCGAGCTGGGACCGCGCGCACGCGCCGCGACCGCGAGGGAGGCGGCGGAAGCGGGTGACTGGGTGGTGGTGACGGTCCCGTTGAAGCACTACGACCAGGTACCGGTGAAGCCCCTGGCCGGGAAGGTGGTCCTCGACACGAACAACTACTACCCGCAGCGCGACGGGGCGATCCCGGAGCTGGACGAGGAGCGGACGACCACGAGCGAACTGCTCCAGGGCCACCTTCCGCAGTCGTACGTGGTCAAGGCGTTCAACAACATCATGTACACGCACCTGGCGTCGCTCGCCCGGCCCACCGGCGCCCCGGACCGGTCGGTCCTGCCGATCGCCGGCGACAACGCCGACGCCAAGGCGACGGCGGCGCGGCTGATCGATCAGCTGGGGTACGACACGTTCGACACGGGGGTGCTCGCCGACAGCTGGCGCTTCCAGCGCGACACCCCGGCCTATGTCGTCCCGTACGCGAAGAATCCGCTGGGCCTCGGCTCGTCCGGGGACGACCCGGGCGCGCCGTTCGACGTGGCGGGCCTGAAGGTGGCCCTGGACGCGGCGAAGCGGCCGGGTAGCTGATCACAAAGACACAAGCGCCGGGGGCCCGGATGCGGGTGCTCAGATCTCGTTGCGGGTGAGGGCCAGCAGGCGGTCGAGGACGCGCGGGCCGCTGGTACGGAGGCCGTCGTGCTCGTACTCGTCGGTCACCCAGGTCCGCAGCCCCCGGATCGACCGTGCCGTGCGCAGCGAGTGCTCGGTGTCGACATACATGTCGTCGTGGTAGACGGCGGCGGCAACCGGGACCTCGTTGGCGGCGAGGCGGTCGGTGTCGTACAGCGGCTTCCAGTCGGTACGGGCGGCGAGCAGGTCGGCGGTCTCGCGCAGCGGGCGCAGCGCGGGGTCGTTCACGAAGTTCCAGGGGTGGACGCTCTCGCCGGTGAAGTACAGCGGCCCGTCGCCGGCCAGGGTGGTCGCGGCGTCGAAGCGCGCGAACTCGCCGCGCGTCCGTTCGGCGGCCCAGCCGGTGGGCTCGCCGCCCTGGGCGTAGACAGCCTCGTGGATCAGCGCGTACAGCGGGTGCGCGGCGTACGAGAGGACCGCGGCGGCGCCTTCCCGGAAGGCGTCGGAGAGCACCTGGCCGCCCGGCGCCCGTACGAAGGCGTTCTCCAGCAGGTAGTGGAGCTGGTGGCTGCCGTCCGTGGCGCCGAGCAGGTGGCCGAGGGACTGGAACGCCTCGGGGGTGAGCCTGTAGCCGGTGGGCAGGTCGACGGAGCCGTGTTCGGCGAGGTGCCCGGCGATCCGGCGGGCCCGGGCGATGTCCTGCGGGTAGCGGGCGTAGTGGGCCTCGACCTTGCGCGCGATACGGGGGTACGCGGCGCGGTAGACCTCGTCCGCCGTCGCGTCCAGGGACGGCAGGCCGCCGGTGATCAGGACCGTGCGCAGGCCCTCGGGCGCCGCGGAGAGGTAGTGGGTGGCGCAGAATCCGCCGAAGCTCTGGCCGAGGACCGTCCAGGGCGCGTCGCCGGTCAGCCGGGGGCGGATCGCCTCGCAGTCGCGGACGATCGAGTCGGCCCTGAAGTGGGCCAGATAGTCGGCCTGTTCGCGGGGGCCGCCGCGCAGGGGCAGGGTCTGGCGGTTGGCGGGGGTGGAGAGTCCGGTGCCGCGCTGGTCGAGGAGGAGCACCCGGAAGTCCTGGAGCGCCCGGCCGAGCCACGCCTGCCGGCCCACGAACCGGCGGGCGCCGAAGCCGGGGCCGCCTTCCAGGTAGACCAGCCAGGGCAGGTTCTCCCCGGCCTTCGCCCCGGCGACGACCTCGCGGGCGAAGAGCTCGATCCGCTCGCCCGACGGGTCGCCGTGATCCAGCGGAACCGTGAAGCGGTGGTCGGTGAGGACAACTCCGGGCTGGGTGTAGCTGGTCACGAACGCTCCTGTTTCTCGATCGCCCCCGCCGGGGCGCTCACGCCCGGGACAGTACCGGGCCGGGGGCCGTACGCGTACAGCCCGGTCCTCGCGCCGGCTCTCACGTCGGGTCTCTCCCGCTGAGCCTCCCGCCGGGTCTCGCGCTGGGTCTCGCGCTGGTCCTCACGCGTACCGGCGCGCTTCCGGGCGGATCGGTGGCCGGTCTTCAACCGCCGCCCCGGCGGCCGTACGGTGTGATCATCGGCTTTTCCCGACCAAGGTGGTCCGTATGTCCCTGTTCGACCTGCCCCTCGACGAGCTGCGCGCCTACCGCAGCGCGTCCACGGAGCCCGAGGACTTCGACGCGTTCTGGGCGAAGACCCTCACCGAGGCGCGCGGCCACGCGCTCGACGCCCGCTTCGAGCCCGTACCGACGGCGCTCAGGACCCTCGACGTCCTCGACGTGACCTTCGCCGGTTTCGGCGGCCACCCGGTCAAGGGCTGGCTCGTGCTGCCCGCCGGGACGCGTGAGCCGCTGCCCGTCGTGGTGCAGTTCCTCGGGTACGGCGGCGGGCGCGGCCTCCCGCACGTCCACCTGCTCTGGGCGTCGGCCGGCTTCGCGCACTTCGTGATGGACACCCGGGGGCAGGGCAGCGGCTGGAACGGCGGCGACACCCCCGACCCCGTGGGCAGCGCTTCCTCGTACCCGGGCTTCCTCACCCGGGGGATCGAGGATCCGCGCGACTTCTACTACCGGCGGGTCTACACGGACGCGGTACGCGCCGTGGAGGCGGCCCGCTCGCACCCGCTGGTGGACGCCTCGCGCACGGCGGCCGTCGGTACCAGCCAGGGCGGCGGGATCACGCTCGCGGTCGGCGGGCTGGTGCCCGACCTGGCGGCCGTGGCGGCGGACGTGCCGTTCCTCTGCGACTTCCCCCGGGCGACGACGCTCACCGACCGCGACCCGTACCGTGAGGTGGGCAACTACCTCAGCACATACCGGGGCAGGACCGAGCAGGTGGGGCGGACGCTCGCCTACTTCGACGCGGTGCACTTCGCGTCGCGCGGGCGGGCGCCGGCACTGTTCTCGGTGGCCCTGGAGGACCGTACGTGCCCGCCGTCGACGGTCTACGGTGCCTTCAACGCCTACGCGGGCGCGGACAAGACGATCGAGGAGTACGACTTCAACGATCATGAGGGAGGCGGCCCGTTCCAGGAGGCCGTCCAGCTGGACTGGCTGCCCAGGCATCTGACCGCCTGACGGTACGGCGGTTCGGGGAGGAGCGGTGGCTCGTGGAGCCGCCGCGTGACACACGAAGGGCCGAGCGGTGCGGATCACTCTCTTCACGCCTTTCGCCGTCAGTGCCCTGCTGGGGGCCGCGGCGCCGTGGGCCGGGCGCAGGCTGCCCCCGAGGACGGCGGCCTGGCTGCTGACGTCGGCCTCCGTGGTGGCGGGCGGGGGCTGGGCGGCGGCGCTGGCGATGCTCGCCTTCACGCTGGTCGGGCAGATCCCGGTGGTGGCGGCCGAGGGGCAGTGGTCCCCCGGTGTCCTGGCCGCGAACACCCCGGTCGACCGGTCGGTGGCCCTGGCCTGCGGGGTGGTGCTCGCCGGGTGCGCGGTGGCGTTCGCGGTGTCCGCGTACCGCAGGACCCGTACGCTCCTCGACGCCCGGCGGGAGAGCCGCGCGCTGCCGTCGGGGGGCGAACTGGCCGTCGTGGACGACCCCGTACCCACCGCGTTCACCGTGCCCGGCTCCCCCGGGCGGATCGTGGTCTCCTCCGGCATGCTGCGCGCCCTCGACGCCCGGGAGAGGAGCGCTCTGCTGGCCCACGAGCGGGCACATCTGCGCCATCACCATCATGTGTTCCTGCTGGTGATGGGGTTGGCTGCGGTCGTGAACCCGCTGCTGCGGCCGGTCGCGGGCGCGGGTGCCTTCGCGCTGGAGCGCTGGGCCGACGAGGACGCCGCCACGGCCGTGGCGGACCGGTCGCTGGTGGCGAGGGCGGTGGCGAGGGCCGCGCTCGCGGCGCGTCACGCGCCCCGGCACACGCTGGGGGTGACCGGCGGTCCCGTGC
>NZ_WWJY01000624.1 GCF_009865405.1 Streptomyces sp. SID3212
AGCCGTCAGCCGTCAGCCGTCAGCCGTCAGCAGGATCGACACGGGGAAGCGGGCCGGGGGACTCCCCCGGCCCGCTTCCCCGTTCCCCCGCTTCCCCCTTTCCTCGCTTCCCCGTTCCCTCGGACCGGCGGATCACCAGGCGATCGGCAGGGCCTCCAGGCTGTGGATGACCACGTTCCGCTTCCACGGCAGTTCGCTCTCCGGCACGGCCAGCCGCAGCCCCGGGAAGCGGCGGACCAGCGTGCTGAGGACGATCCGCATCTCCAGCCGGGCGAGCTGGGCGCCCACGCAGTGGTGGATGCCGTGGCCGAAGCTGGTGTGCGAGCCCGGCTTGCGGGTGATGTCGAAGGTGTCGGGGTCGTCCCAGACCCGGCCGTCCCGGTTGGCCGAGTTGGTGACGGCGATGACACCGTCACCGGCCTTGATCATCTCCCCGCCGATCTCGACGTCCTCGGTGGCGACCCGGATCAGTCCGCCGGCCGCTCCGCCGGGGATGTAGCGCAGCAGCTCCTCGACCGTGTCGCCGATCCGCTCCGGCTCGGCGCGCAGCAGCTCCAGTTGCGCGGGGTTGCGGAGCAGGACGAGGACGGCGTTGGCGATCCGGTTCGCGGTGGTCTCGTAGCCGGCCACGATGAGGCCGCCGGCGAAGGAGATCAGTTCGCGTTCGGAGAGCCGGTCGTCGTTGTCGCGGGCGGCGATCAGGACCCCCAACAGGTCGTCGGTGGGGGCGGACCGGCGCTCCTGGACCATCGCCGCCAGGTACCCGATCAGGGCCTCGCGGGCGGCGACGGCGGCCTGAAGCGTGTCGGGCGACGTCGTGAACATCAGGTCGGACCACTCGCGGAAGCGGCCCTGGTCCTCGCGCGGGACGCCGAGCAGGTCGCCGATGGTGATGATCGGCAGCGGCCCGGAGAGGGCGGAGACCACGTCGCCGCCCGGGCCGCCCTTCTCCATGGCGTCCAGCAGCTCGTCGACGGTGCGCTGGATGCCGGGGCGCATGGCCTCGATGCGGCGTACAGTGAAGGCCGGGGCGACCAGTTTGCGCAGCCGGGTGTGGTCGGGCGCGTCCTTGCTGACGATGGACTCGGGGTCGCCCTCGACGCCGGGCATGAAGCGGGGGGCGCCGGGGCGCGTGGCCGCCTGCCGGCTGAACCGCGGGTCGCTGAAGACGGTACGGACGTCCTCGTACCGGGTGACGATCCAGGCCGGGTCGCCGCTGGGCAGGGCGACCGGGCAGACCGACTGCTCCTCGCGAAGCCGCGCGTACTCCGGTGAGGGGTCGAGCGCGGACCTGATCGGGAAGGGGAACGGGCAGCGCTCGGCACCCGTGTCGCTGTCGGTCGGGTGGTCTTCGGTCGGCCGGGTCACACCGGCTCCTTTCGGGTACGCGCGAGCGTGGTGCGCCCGGGCGGGACGGTCGGTGAGGGAAGCCGGTACGGGCGTTCGGTCACCAGGTGACCGGCAGCTCGTGGACGCCGTGTACGAACATGTCCGTACGGAACGGGACGTCGTCCAGGTCGACGGCGAGCCGCAAGGTGGGGATCCGGGCGAACAGCGTGGCCCAGAGGACCTGGAGCTGGAGGCGGGCCAGCAGCTGGCCCAGGCACTGGTGGAGGCCGAAACCGAAGCCGAGGTGCTCCTGGGCCTCCGGGCGGTAGAGGTCGAGCCGGTCCGGGTCGGGGAAGATCCTCTCGTCCCGGTTGGCCGAGGAGAGCACCACGACCACGCCCTCACCGGCCCGGATGGTCTGTCCGCCGACCTCGACGTCCTCGGTCGCCGCGCGGCGCAGCCCGTAGTCGATGACCGTCTGGTGGCGCAGCAGTTCCTCCACCGCTCCGGGGACGAGCCCGGGATCCTTGACCAGTGCGGCGAGTTGGCCCGGGTGCTGGAGGAGGAGCAGGGTGCCGACGCCGATCTGGTTGGCGATGGTCTCGAATCCGGCGATCATCAACAGGGTGGCGATGCCGACGAGTTCGTCGTGGGTGATGCCGTCCTCGTCCAGCCGGGCGGCGGCCCGTCCGAGCAGGTCGTCGGTGGGCCCCGCCGTCTTGTCGCAGACCAGGCGGTCCAGGTACGCGCGCAACTCGTCGCGGACGACCTGGCGGCGGGCCGGCGGCGCCGACTGGTCGCCGATGACCTGGGTGCGCTCCTGGAAGAACTCCCGGTCCCCGTACGGCACTCCGAGGAGTTCGCAGATCACCAGGGTGGGCAGCGGAAGGGCGATCGCCTGGACCAGGTCGGCGGTGTCGCCGCCCCGCAGCATGGTGTCGACGAGGCCGTCGACGATGCCCTGGATCGCGGGGCGCAGCTTCTCCAGCCGCTTCGCCCGGAACTCGCCGACGATGGTGCGGCGCAGCCGGGCGTGGTCCGGTGGGTCCATCCGGATGAACGTCCCCGGGCCGGGCGGCCGGACGGTCATCCGGGCCGGGAATCCCTCCCGGGAGAAGTCCGAGCTGAAACGGTGGTCGGCGAGGACGGCGCGGGCGTCGGCGTGGCCCGTGACCAGCCACACCTCGCTCCCGTCGAAGTCCAGGGTCGTACGGAAGACCGGCTGTTCCGCCCGCAACCGCGGGTAGACGGGTGCCGGATCGATCGGGCAGGTGCGCGGTACGGGGTACGACGACGGTGGGGTCGAGGCGTCCAAGGGGCGGGTCCTCCTCGTCCAACGGAACGGCTGCCGGGCGGAGTTGCCCGGCAGCCATCCTCATCGTCGGCCGTTCGGGAGTCTGCTCAACTTTGTGCTGGCAGGTCCCGCCCCGCGCACCGGCGGATCACGCGAAGTCGTGGTCCAGCCGGTACTGGGCGTTGCCGCCCTCCTCGTGGGTGGCGGTGAAGCCGCCGCTGCCGGTCAGGCCGGTCAGCTCTCCCGTACCGGAGCCGGGGACGACCGTCCAGGTCACCACGGCGGCGGAGCCGGTCAGTTCGCCGGTGTGCTGGAGCACGAAGCTGCCGGAGCGGTCCCCGATCCTTCCGGTGATCTGCTCCAGGCCGACGAAGGTGGTCGACTCGTCGCTGCGGTAGAACATCACGTACTCCTGGACGCCCTCCCCCTCGATGTCGCCGGTGTAGGAGTACTCGATGGCCGAGCGGGTCACCTTGCGGCCGTCGGCCTCCGAGATGTCCTGCTCGTCCCAGCTCTTCAGAGCGCGGGTGCCGGTGGCATTGCTCATGTGTGTCTCTCTCCTCAGCGGGCGGTTGTCGAAGGGCGGCGAGGTCACACGGAGGTGGCGTCGTCCGTTTGTCCAGCATGCCCCGGGTCGTTCTGTCCCGCGAACCAGTCGCGCATTCCGCCTTCGATTCCGGCGACCTGGCGCCAGATCAGACCGTCCTTCAGAACGTATGCGCCGAAGCCGAGTTCGCGTTCGCCGCGCACGCTCATCAGGGCGCGCATGAAGATGGTGTCGTCGGTGTGGGTGTACTCCAGCAGCCGTTCGTAGCGCGCCTGGATGTCCATGTAGCGGCCGAAGGTCTCGCCGATCTCCTCGATGCCGTTGAGCACGCCCTGGAAGCGGACCACCACGGCTTCGGGGTGGTAGGTCTCGATGAGGCCGTCGATGTCCTTGTTCTGGAGGCAGTCGATCTGGCGGACGAAGATCGGGTGGCAGCCCGAGAGGTCCAGCGATTCCATGGTCTTCTCCTCAGGAAGTGGTTTCAGGGGGTGGGAGCGGGTGCGGGTGTGGGAGGTACGGGGGCCGGGGTCCGGTCGGGGAGGTCCAGCCGGTCGCGGAAGAGGGCGAACAGGTCGCCCGGTGTCTCCTTCAGGTAGAAGTGGTCGCCGTCGACGACCCGCAGGCCGAAGGCGCCCCGGGTGGTGTCCCGCCACGCGGCCATCTCGTCCGCCTCGACCTCGGGGTCGATCCGGCCGACGACGGCCGACACGTCGCAGCCCAGCAGGCCGCCGGGCAGGGGCGTGTACGTCTCGTTCACCTCGAAGTCCGCCCGCAGGCAGGGGGTGAACGCGTTCAGCAGCTCGGGGTGCGAGAGCACCTCGGGCGGGGTGCCGCCCATCCTTGCCACGGCGGCGGTGAACCGGTCGTGGGGCAGGTCGTGCAGGCGGGCGCGGCGGGACGGCAGGTGCGGGGCGCGGCGGGC
>NZ_WWJY01000625.1 GCF_009865405.1 Streptomyces sp. SID3212
CGTTCACGTCACCGCCCCCGTCACCACGACACACCCAGCCGGTCCGGCGATTGAGGACATCCTTGACCCGCACCCGCCGGACGGGCCGGGGGCACTCCCAGCCCGTCCGGCGATTGAGGACAAGCAGTAAGCCGCGCCGAGCACCGGGCTCAGCCGATACGGACCACCTGCGGATCATGGTCGCTCGCCTGGTCCGCGAACTCCGCATTCACATGCACCACGTCGTACGACAGCCTCCGCACCCCCGGACTCACCAGAATGTGGTCCAGCGTCTGCGAGTTGCCGTCGTACACATAGCTGTACCGCTCGTCACGAGGCAGCGTCGACATCAGATCCGTCAGCACCCGCCCCCGCGTAAGCGCCTCGACCGGCGGCGAGAACGGGAAGTCGTTCAGGTCGCCGAGGACGACCACCTTCGCGGACCGGTCCTTCGACAGCAGGCCGGACACGAAGGTGTTGACCTCCTTCGCCTGGGCAAGCCGCTGCGTCTCCGAGCTGAGCACCGGCGGCTGGAAGCGGCCGTACATCGGCTGGTCCCCGCCCTTGGAGTTGAAGTGGTTGCCGATGACGAAGTACTGGTCGCCGCGGAAGGTGAACTCCCCGACCAGCGGCTTCCGGCTGCTCTTCCACGCGTCCGACGTCGGGTTGATGCGGCCCGGCGACACCGACAGCGTGATGTCCTTGCCGTGCTTGCCCGCCGGGACGACCTTCACGGCCGTCGTCGCGTCGCCGCCCGGGTGGTCGACGAAGCCGACGCGCTTCGGGTTGAAGAGGAAGACGTTGCGGATGTTGCCGCCGGGCTCCCCGCCGTCCGTCTTGTCCTGCGGGTCGACGGACCGCCAGGAGTACGTGGGACCGCCCGCGGCCCGGATCGCCGCCGTGAACTGCGCGAGCGTCTTGTCCGCGCTGAGCGTCCCGTCGTCCGTCGCGCCGTTGTCGTCCTGGATCTCCTCCAGGCTGACGATGTCGGGCGTGGCGAGGTTCTTCACGATGCCCTCGGCCAGCCGGTCGAACTTGGCCTGCGGGTCGCTCGGGTCGAGGTTCTCGACGTTGTACGTGGCCACGGCCAGCTCGTCGGACTTCGCCTTCTTCGCGACCTCCGGCCGGAGCCCGCCGGACTTCAGCGTGCCGAGCGTGGTCGCCTGGAGGGAGTACCCGCCGAAGCTGCCGTAGTCGAGCGGCCCCGAGGTGACGCCCTTGAGCGTGTCGCCGACGTTGGCCGTGACGCTCGCGCCGGTCAGCGAGGCGACCAGCAGGCGGCCCGAGTTCTGCTGGTCGTACGCGCCGTACAGCGTGCCGCCGCGCTCGGTCGGGTTCTGGCGGGGCTTGGTGGTGATCCAGGTCTCGCCGTACTGGTTGGACGCGCCCACGACGCGGCTGTCGCCGACCTGGACGAGCATGCCCTCGCGGGACTCCAGCCAGTCCAGCGCGTACGTACGGGGGAGCAGGGTGAGCGGCTCGATGTTGCCGCCCTTCGCGTCCGGGGCGTACCGCTCCGGCACGGTGCGCGAGCCGATGACCTCGGCGGCGGGCAGCGGGTTGCCCGAGGAGAGGACGACGGTCGTGGGGGCGGTCAGCTCGGTGACGGACTGGCCGCCCGCCGCCGCGCCGCCCGGGTAGTACTCGCTGACCTTGCCGCTGACCAGGACCGCGTCACCGGGCTTCACCTGCGGGGTGACAGAGCCGGTGAAGACGAAGACGGCCTCGCTGGTCGCCGCGTCGTGGTCGGGCTGCGGGTCCTGGAACCAGAAGCCGCGCGACGAACCGGTGGCGCGGACGGCGGTGACCACACCGGGGACGTTGCCGACGGTCGCCCCGGACTGCGGGGAGATCCGGGTGGCGCCCTGGATGTCGTGGATCCGGAGGTCGCCCGGGGTGGTGTCGGTGGGCTCGGGGGTCGGCGTCGGCGTGGGCTCGCCACCGCCGCCGGTGCCCGTGCTGTTACGGGGGGCCGGGGTCGTCGCGGTCAGGTCGGCCGCGTTGTCGTCCGTGTCGGTTAGCGTGGCGTTCCTGCTGACCGAGGTGGTGTTGCCGGCGCCGGTGACCGGGGAGGTCTCCCGTACGGTCGCCGTACCGAAGCCCACGAGGTCCTTGATGCTCGCGTCGGCCGCGCAGTCGGCGGCGGTCAGGCAGGTCAGCGGAGTGGTGGAGTGCACCAGGGCGACCGTGCCGCTCGTCGCGGACAGCGGGATCGTGCCGGTCGCGTCGGGGGCGGGCAGGGCGGTGTCGCCGCCGGTGCCCTTGGCCTCCTGGATCAGGTAGCTGCCACCGGCGGGGACGGCCCCGGTCAGCGGGGTGGCCTGCCACTTGGAGGTGGGGCTCGGCGCGCCGCTGAGGTACTGGACGGACCAGCCGGTCAGGTCGAAGGGACCGTCACCGGCGTTGCCCAGCTCGATGAAGTCGTTGGTCAGGCTGGCGCCGCTGTTCCCGCCGCCGCCGTACACCTCGGCGATCACGGCGTCCGGTGAAGGGCTCGCCTCGGCGGTGAACGGGAGCGCGATGAGCGACCCGACCAGGCCGACGGGGACCGTCAGGGCGACCAGTCTGGCCCGCCTGCCGCGCAGGGCCGGGGGTATGGATGAGGGCACGAGGAGCCCTTTCTCTGCTGTGAGAAGGCCGAAAGTCGGCTCAAGATACGCGCGTAGATACGCTCCCAACAAGACCCCTTTGCGCCCAAAGGCCAAGTGTTTCCCGAGTGTTCGCCGGATTTAACCTGGTTGTCGGGTGGGGCGACGGGGCGCGTCCGTGGCGGACGCGCCTGATCCGCCGCGCGTGTGCGGGGTGGGAACCGCTCCCCGGGACCGCGCCGGGAGGCCCCTCCGCCCGGGGGCAGTTGGGCCGGGGCCGGTACAGTGTGCGAGTCGTCATCTGTCCGTACGGGGAGAAGCCGGGGCAATACCGGCGGTAGCCGGAATGTCCCGCCTACGGTCGTGACCGGCTCGCGCCACCGGAAACCGCCGGTGGACGGCATCGTCGAGGTTTACGGGGCCGGAGCCTGGTGCCTGAGTGTGCCTGAGCCCGGCTCCCGCAGGAGAGGCCCAGCCCGCCATGACCACCGTTCGCCGCAGTGCGGCCGTACTCGCCGCATCCGCCGTGCTGTGCGTGACTCTCGCTCAGACGGCCGTCGCGGGCGGCGATGTACGGGCCCCGTCCCCGAACGCGCCCTCGTCGACACCGGCCCCCTCGACCGCGAACCCCTCGACGCCGGCTCCGTCCTCGCCGTCCCCCTCGTCTCCTCCCGCGGATACCGCCCCGACCACGTCCTCCACCTCTACCCCCGCCACGCCCGCCGGTCTCACGGCGCCCAGGCCCGCCGCGCTGCCGCCCGGTCTGTACGGCACCGCGGACCCGACGCGGGACGGGGTGTGGCGCCAGTCGCTGGCGATGCTGGGGCAGTACGCGGCCGGCCAGCGGCCCGCCAACAGCGCCATCCTGTGGTTGAAGGGGCAGCAGTGCGCGAGCGGCGCGTTCCCCACGTACCGCGCCGATCCCACCGCCCCGTGCGACGCGGACACGGTCACCGACCCCAACGCCACGGCGGCGGCGGTGCAGGCGCTCTCCACCCTCGGCGGCCAGCGGCCCGTCATGCTCAGCGCCCTCAACTGGCTGCGGAGCGTGCAGAACCCGGACGGCGGCTGGGGCCACAGGCTCGGCGGCCCGAGCGACGCGAACTCCACCTCGCTGGTGATCGGCGCCCTGAGCGCCACCGGCATCCGGCCCAGCTCGTTCCGCTCGTCGGAGGACCACCACGCCTACGACGCCCTGCTCGGCCTCGCGGTGCCGTGCGGCAAGGGGACGGGCCGTACGGGCGGATTCGCCTACCAGCGGGGCGGGCCGGGTGGTACGGCGCAGCTGGTCGCCGACAACGACGCCACGGCCGCGGCCGTGCTCGCCGGGGTCGGCAAGCGCATGGTCGTCGCGCCGGTGAAGGCGGGCCCCGCGCCGGTCTGCCGGGGCACGTCCGGCCTCACCCCGGAACGCGCGGCGCGCAACGGCGCCGCCTACCTCGCGTCCGCGCTGGCGCGGACCGGGC
>NZ_WWJY01000626.1 GCF_009865405.1 Streptomyces sp. SID3212
CGCGGATGTCCGCGCCGCGATGGACGAGGGCCACCGACCACTGAACGAGAACCTCGCCGTCCTGCGCGAGCACCAGCCGGACGTACGCAGGCACCTCGTCCCGCTCAGCGAGGGCGACGTGGAGGTGTTCACGGCGGGCGAGGGCACCCCGCTCGTCCTGTTGCACCCCTTCAACATCGGCGCGGGCTTCTTCGGTCCGCAGTTCGCCGGCCTGGCCGACCGCCACCGGGTGATCTGCGTGCACCACTCCGGTGTCGGCTCGACGACGGCCGCCGCCGACCTCTCCGTGGAGGGCCTCGCCGAACTGCTGCGCCGTACGCTCGACGCCCTGGACGTCCGGGAACCGGTGCACCTCGCCGGCGCCTCGTTCGGCGCGCTGCCCGCCCTGTCCTTCGCGCTGCGGCACCCGCGCGAGGCCGCTTCGCTGACCCTCATCGGCGGGTCGTACAAGGTGGGCAACCGGCAGGGCGAGATGAACCGCCTCGCGCTCGTCGCCCGGGAGGACTTCGACCGCCTGCTCACGCGGCCCGGCACCGAGCCGGTCGCCGCCCACCGGCAGCGGTACGAGGACATGCTGCTGCGCTGCGAGAGCCTGAACGCCCAGATCGGGCTGCGCTACCTCGACGAGTTCGACGCCTCCCCGAACCTGCTGCCCCGGCTGGCCGGCCTCCCCGTGCCGTCGCTGATCACGCACGGCAGGCACGACACCGTGGTCCCGCTGAAGACCGCCCACCTGCTGCACGGCACCCTGCCCGACGTCCGCTACCACGAGTTCGAGGAGGCGGGCCACTTCCCCAGCCTCACCGCCGCCCCGCGGTTCAACGAGCTGCTCGCCGGCTTCCTTGCCGACGTCGACGCGGCCGGCCGGCCGGAGGCCGGCCGATGACCCCCGCCCCGGCGCCCGCCGTGCCCCCCGCCTTCCAGGTGCTCGACGCCGGCACCGTCCGGCGCCGGGTGACCGTCTCACCCTCCATGTGCGGCCACAATTCCCTGTTCCTCGGCCAGATCGGCGACTGGACGTGGGAGACGGTCGGATCCCTGTGCGACACCGACGTCCTCGCGGCCAGGAACGCCGAGGGCGACCCGGCGTACCTCGCCTTCTTCTACTACCGGGTGCGCGGCAGCCGGGTGTTCCACCTGCGCAGCCCCACCTTCGGCGACGAACTCGACGTGCTGTCCCGGTCGTTCGACTTCGGCAGTGAGTCGGTGCTGACCGTCCACCGCATCTCCGCGACCGTGAAGGCCGACACCCCGCCGGAGCCCTGGGACCCGGCCGCCTTCCACCGGGGCCCCGCGCCCGGCAGCCTGCACGTGGAGAACTTCAACCGCTGGGTCAGCCGCCGGGACGCCGACAGCAACCGGGGCCTGATGACCGCCTCGCCGCCGGACTTCCACCACACCCGGCTCCCGGCCCTGCCGGAGGAGTACTCGCCGAGGCCGGTCTACGGCCGCGCCCGCTCGCTGCTGACCTTCTGCGCGGACCCGGAGCAGGAGTACGCCACCGTCGCCGAGGGCTTCACCACCCGGTACTGCATCGACATCACCCGCGACCTGAACGGGGTCGGACTCGTCTACTTCGCGTCCTACTTCTCCTTCGTCGACCTGGCCGTCCTGCGCCAGTGGCGCGAACTGGGCCGCGGCGACCGGGCGTTCCTGCGCCGGAAGGTGATCGACCAGCAGCTCTGCTACGCCGGCAACGCGGACCCCGACAGCGAGTTCGAGATCGCTGTCACCGTCCGGGCCCCACGGGCCCGCGCGGGCGAGGAGATCGTCGACGTCGTGGTGCGCGACGCGGACAGCGCGGACCTGATAGCCGTCAGCACCCAGCGGGTGCTGTGGGATCCCGAGGAGGCCCGGTGAACAGTGTGGAGGACGGCGCACGGCGCACGACGGCCGAAGCGGCCCGGGCCGCTTCGGCCCGGACCAGGGCGGAGCAGGCGCTGTACGAGGTGATCCGGAGCATCCTCCCGGCCCTGGCGCCCGAGGAGATCACCGGGGACAAGCACCTGCGCGACCTGGGCGCCGACTCGGTGGACCGGGTCGAGATCATCCTGGGCGTCACCCGGCGCCTCGGCATCGACGAGCCGATGTCGAACTTCAGTGCCGTCCCGGACATCGACGGGCTCGTCGACCACCTGAGCCGGGGGCCGCTGGCATGATCGGCATCGAAGCGCTCGACGTGTACGCGGGCCTGGCCGGCATCGGCCTTCCCGAACTGTTCGACGGCCGTGGCCTGGACCGCGCCCGGCTCGCCAACCTGATGATGGAACGCCGCTCGGTCGGGCTGCCCTTCGAGGATCCGGTGACCAACGCCGTCAACAGCGCCAAGGCGCTCGTGGACGCGCTGGACCCGGCCGAGCGCGGCCGTATCGAACTGCTCGTCACCTCCACCGAGTCCGGGGTGGACTACAGCAAGTCGGTGGCCTCCTACGTCCACGAGTACCTCGGGCTCTCCCGTACCTGCCGGGTGATGGAGGTCAAGCAGGCCTGCTACGCGGCCACGGGCGCGGTGCAGCTCGCCGCCGGGTATCTCGCCTCGGGCCGCGCGCCGGGAGCCAAGGCGCTGGTCATCGCCACCGACGTGGCCGTGGTGGACGAGTACGCCGCGTACGCGGAGGCCGCCACCGGCCACGGCGCGGCGGCCGTCCTGCTGAGCGACACCCCACGGATCATGACCATCGACCCGGGCGCCTACGGCCTGTACAGCTACGAGACACTCGACTCCGCCCGCCCGCTGCCCACCCTCGACATCGCGGACGCCGACCGCTCGCTCTTCGCCTATCTCGACTGCCTCGCCCACAGCTTCGCCGACTACGCGGACCGGGTGGACGGCGCGGACTTCGCGGAGACCTTCGACCGACTGGTGATGCACACCCCGTTCGCCGGTCTCGTCCGGGCCGGCCACCGCAAGATGATGCGCGAGCACGGTGACGCCCAACCCGCCCTGATCGAGGCGGACTTCAACCGTCGGGTCGCGCCGTCGCTGACCTACCCCCGGGTGGTCGGCAACCTCTGCTCCGGCTCGCTCTACCTCGCGCTTGCCTCCACCATCGACACCGCACCCTGCCAACGCCCGGAGCGGATCGGCCTGTTCGCGTACGGCTCCGGCTGCGCCTCCGAGTTCCTGAGCGGCGTGATCACTCCCGAGTCCGGCCGGGTACTCGGCGCGCTGCGCATCGGTGAACGGCTGGCGGCCCGGCGGGACATCGGCTTCGACGAGTACGTACGGCTGCTCAAGGAGACCCGGGCCTGTCTCGTCCCGGAACGCGACCGCCGCGTCGGGACCGAGGAGTGGGCCGACTACCTCGACCACCCCGGCCGGCCCGGCGAACTGCTCGTACTGACCGGCGTCGAGGACTACCACCGGCGCTACGCGTGGCGCTGACCCGCACTCCCCGAGAGGACACCGATGGACGAGTCCGACGACCGTACGGTCCTGGACACCCTGCGACGGCACATCGTGGCCGTCGTCCCCGAGGTCGACCCGGCCCACGTCACCCGGCACGTGTCCATGGCCGAGCTGGGCTGCAACAGCATCGACCGCGCCGAGGTGGTCACCCTGACACTGGAGGAACTGCGCCTGGACGTGCCGGTGGCCGAGTTCCAGGGCCTGCCCGACCTCGGGGCCCTGGTGGACCTGATGCGGACGTACCGGCCGTGACCCCCACCGCCCCCGTGGTCGTCACGGGCCTGGGGGTGCACACCGCGATCGCGGCCGGCCCGGACGCCTTCGCGGCGGCCCTGCGCGCGGGTCGTGGCGGAGTCACCCGCCGCACACCGG
>NZ_WWJY01000627.1 GCF_009865405.1 Streptomyces sp. SID3212
GGGCGTCGGCGGGGGCGGGGTGCCCGCCGCCACGGCCGGGACGGGCACGGTGGCCTGCCCGCCGTCCTTCACCAGCGTGATCCCGCCCACGTACTGCTCCCCTCGTCGCACCTGCGCGGCGTCATTCTTCGCATTGCTCGCCAACCAGGAGCAAGCGGGAATCGTCGGGGCGAAGGGCCTTGCGGCGAGGGCGGGTTGGGGAGGAAAGGGGGTGCCGGGGCGCTCATCAGGGGCTTTCCCGCGAGGTGTCGCGCGGGGCGGACGCAACGGCGTCGCGGGGAAAACCACTCGAACCGGTGACCCCGGGGAGCCCCCGGGGTCCGGCTGTTCACGCCTTCCGGCGGACCTACTTCTCGGTCTCGGCCGCGAGCCTCGCCAGCACCTCGTCGTAGATCCGGCCGAGGCCCTTGGGCGCGAAGGTCCGCTCGAAGAAGCCGCCGATGCCGCCGGCGCCGTCCCAGACGGTGGTGACGACGGCCTTGGAGCTGCCCTCGCCGGCCGGGGTGACGGTCCAGGTGGTGACCATCGAGGAGTTCCGGTCCTTCTCCACGAGCCGTCCGTCGGTGGGCTCGGTCACCTCCAGCAGACAGTCGCGGACGCGCTTGCTGGTGGCCTGGAGCTTCCAGTGGACGAGGGTGCCCTCGCCGTCACCGCCCTCCCGTACCTCGTACTCGCTGAACTGCGAGGGCAGGAGCTTCGCCCGGGTGTCCTGGTAATCGGCCAGCGCGTCGAACACCGTGTCCGCTTTCGCCGCGATGATCCGCTCCGTCGTGGCCTCGACCTGCGCCATGGCACTTCCTCCAGCACTCGGTTCTCGGGTTGGGGTGCGGCCAGCCAACCACCCTCCGGCACGCCCGCCCAAATCCGGGGGCGCGGAGGTCGGGACCGGTGCACGCACCACGCGTCCGGTGGGCGATCCGGGGGCCGTCCGGCGCCCCGGCCGAGCATCCGCCCGACAACCCGTTCGACCATCCGTTCGACGATCATGCGAACACATGTTCTATTGTGGGGGCAGTACTACCGAGGAGGTACTCCATGCGCTGGGACAATCTGACCGAGGGACCGTCCACCACACGGCCCGCCGGGGACATCGCGCTCTTCGGTACGGACGCGGTCACCACCCGCACCTTCGACACCCCCGAGTTCCGCGGCATCACCTTCCACGAGGTCCGCGCGCGCTCGATCGTGAACCGGGTCCCGGGAGCTTCCCGCATGCCGTTCGAATGGACGGTCAACCCGTACCGGGGCTGCACACACGCCTGTGTCTACTGTTTCGCCCGCAAGACCCACAGCTATCTGGACCTCGACACCGGGCTGGGCTTCGACTCCCAGATCGTCGTCAAGATCAACGCGCCGGAGCTGGTACGGCGCAAACTCGCCTCGCGCCAGTGGCAGGGCGCGCACATCGCCATGGGCACGAACGTCGACTGCTACCAGCGGGCGGAGGGGCGCTACCGGCTGATGCCGGGGATCATCACGGCCCTGCGGGACCAGGCGAATCCTTTCTCCATCCTGACCAAGGGGACGCTGATCCTCCGCGACCTCGACCTGCTGCGCGAGGCGGCGTCGGTGACCGACGTCGGCGTCTCCGTCTCGGTGGGCTTCACCGACCAGGAGCTGTGGCGCACGGTGGAGCCGGGCACCCCGTCGCCGGAGCGGCGGCTGGACGTCGTACGGGCCATGACGGACGCCGGGATCGGCTGCGGGGTGCTGATGGCCCCGGTGATCCCGTTCCTGGGCGACAGCCCCGAACAGCTGCGTGCGACGGTACGGGCGATAGCGGCGGCCGGGGCGACCTCCGTGACCCCGCTGGTGCTGCACCTGCGGCCGGGGGCGCGCGAGTGGTTCATGGAGTGGCTGGGGAAGCACCACCCGGAGCTGGTGGGGCGGTACGAGCGGATGTACGCGGAGGGCGCGTACGCGCCGAAGTGGTACCAGCGGCGAATCACCCGGCAGGTGCACGAGCTGGCCGACACGTTCGGCATCGGCCCCCGGGGCGCGGGCGGTTCGACGGGGCTGACCAGGCCGGGCAATCACCGGTCGGCGGCGCCGCTGCCCGTTCCTGAGCCGGAGGGGACACAACTGACCCTGCTGTGAGGGGGTTCGGCGTCGCCGAGGGGTGTTGCATCCCCGTCGCCGAGGGAGCGCACCCCATACCCGTCATACCTGGGAGCTACCGGTGAGGTGAGCTCTCCGGCGGGACGCGGACCACGCGGGGTGATCCCTAACTTCGGTACCGGCAGCACGACAGAGATCCGGTACGGAAGGTCCCTCCCCCATGGCGTCACGGCTCCGCGGCAACCGCAGGCAGCGCACCCGGTGCGCCGATACCGAGAGTGCCCCGCGCGCGCCGCGCGCCGCGCGCTCCCACCGCACGCACCGCACCCTGCTCGCCGTGCTCGTCACCGCGTCGGTGGCGGTGCCGGTGTCGGGCGCGG
>NZ_WWJY01000628.1 GCF_009865405.1 Streptomyces sp. SID3212
CGCTGGTGGTCGGCGGTCCGCTCGCGGTCCTCCTCGCGGATTCCGCGCCCGGCTCGTCGCGGGGGGTCACGGCCGCCCGGTGGACGGCGACGGACCCGGTGACCGGGACGAAGGCGGCGGTGACGGCCCTCGCGACGACGTGGGGGACGGAGGTGGGGCTGGAGATGCTCCGTTCCGACGCGGCGGGGGTGTGCGCGCTGGTCGCGGTCGGACGCGACGGGTCGCGGCAGACGGTGACGACCTGGAAGGCGCTGGCGGACGGGGCGGAGCCGCTGGTGACCCGGGGCGGGGCCGCGCTGCCGCCGGAGGGGATCGACCACTTCGAGGTCAGGACGGCGGACGGGGTGCGGCTGGTGTCGGTCGGGGGGACGGCGCAGGGCGGCTGACGCCCGCGGGCCCGATGATCCGCGGCTCTGTCTCTCTACTTGAGGAGCCGGGACAGCCTGCGGTCGGCCAGGAGCTTGCCGCCGGTCTGGCAGGTCGGGCAGTACTGGAGCGCCGAGTCGCTGAACGACACCTCGCGGATCGTGTCGCCGCACACGGGGCAGGGCTCGCCCTTGCGTCCGTGGACCCGGAGGCCGCTCTTCTTCTCGGCCTTGAGGCGCCCGGCGGCCACTCCGCGCGAGCGCTCGATCGCCTCGGTGAGGGTCGAGCGCATCGCGTCGTGGAGAAGCGTGATCTCGTCCTCGGTGAGGTTCTTCACCGGTTTGAACGGGGACATCTTCGCGGCGTGCAGGATCTCGTCGCTGTACGCGTTGCCGATCCCCGCGATGAGCCCCTGGTCGCGCAGGGCGCCCTTGATCTGCCGCCGCTCCCCCGCGAGCAGCCGGGCGAGGGCGTCCCGGTCGAAGGCGGGGTCGAGCGGATCGGGCCCGAGGCGGGCGATGCCCGGCACGTCCTGGGGGTCGCGGACGAGGTGGACCGCGAGGCGTTTGGTGGTGCCCGCCTCGGTCAGGTCGAAGCCGTCGCCCTCGGCGAGGACGACCCGCAGGGCGAGCGGTCCCTTGCCGGGGCGGGGCGGCGCGGGCGGGAAGGTGTCCTTCCAGCGGAGCCAGCCGGCGCGGGCGAGGTGGACGGCGAGGTGCAGCCCCGCGTCGGCGGCGACGATGTCGAGATACTTGCCGAACCGGCCCACGGAGGTGACCGTGGAACCCTCCAACGCGGAGAGCGGCGGATCATAGGTCTTGAGGACGTTCACCGTGAGGGGCAGGACACGGACGATCTCCTTGCCCACCAGGTGGCCGTCCAGGAACTCTCGGAGGGCTTCGACTTCGGGTACTTCCGGCATGCCTCCAGCGTGCCGGAAGCGCGCCGCGAATGCCCGGCGAGCACGTCGGAGCCCCTGGACGGGCCGTCGGCCCGTCCGGGGGACGGTCGGCGACGAATAGATCCGGAGGAGGCGGGCCCGGTCCTGGGTGCCGCCCGTCGGAAGAAAGGCATTCCCGTGCCCGTACGTGACCGCCGAGCGAGCGTCTCGCCGGCCCTGGTGCTCGACAGCACCGCCACCCGGCCCCGCGCCGCCGTCCTGCTGATGCACGGAGGGCGCTCGGAGAGCGAGGAGCCGCCGTCACGCCTGAACCTGCCGGGCGTGAGGTTGTGGCCCTTCACCCGCGCGGTGCTGCGGGCCACGGCCGGGCTGGACGTGGTGGTGGGCCGGGTGCGCTACCGCCACCGGGGCTGGAACGGCACCCGCGCCGACGCGGCCCGCGACGCGTGCCGGGCGCTGGACGAGCTGGAACAGCTGATCGGCCTGGTGCCGGTGGTGCTCGTGGGGCATTCGATGGGCGGTCGCGCGGCCCTGTCGGTGGCCGGGCACGACCTGGTCAGCGGGGTGGTGGGCCTGGCTCCCTGGTGCCCGCCGGACGAGCCGGTGGCACAGCTCGGCGGCCGGGGCGTGGTCCTGCTCCACGGCGACCGCGACCGGGTGACCGACCCGCGCGGCAGTG
>NZ_WWJY01000629.1 GCF_009865405.1 Streptomyces sp. SID3212
CGCGCAGCCGGTGAGGGCGGTCGCGAACACGAGCGCGTACGCCGGTACATACCCGAGCGGCACCCCGTACCGGCGCGGTGATGGCCTCATGCGGGCACGCTACTGCGTCCCGGCCGCCGTCGGTCAGGCCCCGGCCGGGGCGTCCCGCAGGAGGCAGGTGAGGCGGGCGGAGCAGACGCGCCTGTCCCGGTCGTCGGTGATGACGATCTCGTAGGTGGCGGTCGTACGGCCGCGGTGGACCGGGGTCGCGACCCCGGTGACCAGACCCTCGCGCACCCCCCGGTGGTGCGTGCAGTTGAGGTCGACACCGACGGCGACCTTGCGGCTGCCGCCGTGGAGCATGGAGCCGATGGAGCCGAGGGTCTCGGCGAGCACGGCGGACGCGCCGCCGTGCAGGAGCCCGTACGGCTGGGTGTTGCCCTCCACCGGCATGGTGCCGACGACCCGTTCGGGTGATGCCTCGACGATCTCCACCCCCATGCGGGTGCCGAGGTGTCCGGCCGAGAAGACCGCGGCGAGGTCGACGCCGAGGGCGGCGTACTCGTCGATGATCTCCTGGGGGAACTGGACGGGGGACTGTGTCGGGGTCTGCTCGCCCATGGGGCCCGGCTCCGATCGTCGACGGCGGTGTGTCCACCGTCCTATCAGATGGCTGAGCGATCGCTTAGCCGGGCCCCCTGTCGGCCAGCTCACTCCGCCGCCGCCACCGGGCGTTCCGCGGGCTCGAAGCGGACGATGACGGACTTGCTCGTGGGGGTGTTGCTGATGTCGGCCGTCGCGTCGAGCGGCACCAGCACATTGGTCTCCGGGTAGTACGCGGCGGCGCACCCCCGGGCGGTCGGGTAGTGGACGACCCGGAAGCCCTCGGCGCGGCGCTCCACGCCGTCCTTCCACTCGCTGACGAGATCGGTGTACGAGCCGTCGGGCAGGCCGAGTCCGGCCGCGTCGTCCGGGTGGACCATGACGATGCGCCGGCCGTTCTTGATGCCCCGGTAGCGGTCGTCGAGGCCGTAGATCGTGGTGTTGTACTGGTCGTGCGAGCGCATGGTCTGTAGCAGCAGCCGGCCCTCGGGGAGCTTCGGGTACTCGACGGGCGCGGCGGTGAAGTTGGCCTTGCCGGTGGCCGTGTGGAACTTCCGCTCGTCGCGCGGCGCGTGGGGCAGCTCGAAGCCGTTCGGGTCGGCGACGCGCTCGTTGAAGTTCTCGAACCCGGGGATGACGCGGGCGATCCGGTCGCGGATGTTCGCGTAGTCCTTCTCGAAGTCCTCCCAGGGGATCAGGGAGGAGGGGCCGAGGACGGCGCGGGCCATCCGTACGACGATGGCCGGTTCGGAGAGCAGGTGCGGGCTGGCCGGTTCGAGGTTGCCCCGGGAGGCGTGCACCATGCCCATGGAGTCCTCCACGGTCACGATCTGCCGCACGCCCGCCTGGAAGTCCTTGTCGGTACGGCCCAGGGTGGGCAGGATCAGCGCGCGGACGCCGGTGACGACGTGCGAGCGGTTGAGCTTGGTGGAGACGTGCACGGTGAGCCGCGCGTTGCGCATGGCGGCCTCGGTGACGAGCGTGTCCGGGGTCGCGCCGACGAAGTTGCCGCCCATCGCGAAGAAGACCTTCGCGTCGCCGTCGCGCAGCGCCTCTATGGACCGCACCACGTCGTAGCCGTGGTGGCGGGGCGAGGTGATGCTGAACTCCCGGTCCAGGGCGTCCAGGAAGGCGTCGGAGGGCCGCTCGAAGATGCCCATCGTGCGGTCGCCCTGCACGTTGGAGTGGCCGCGCACGGGGCAGACGCCGGCGCCGGGGCGGCCGATGTTGCCGCGCAGCAGCAGGAGGTTGACGACCTCGCGGATGGTCGGTACGGAGTGCTTGTGCTGGGTGAGGCCCATGGCCCAGCAGATGATGGTGCGCTTCGAGGCGAGGACCATCTCGCCGGCCTTCTCGATGTCGGCGCGGTCCAGGCCGGTCGCGGTGAGCGTCTGGTCCCAGTCGGCCTCGCGCGCCGCCGCGGCGAACTCCTCGTACCCATGGGTGAATTCGGCGACGAAGGACTCGTCCACGGCGCCGGGTGTCTCCAGGACGATCTTGTTGAGCAGGCGGAACAGGGCCTGGTCGCCCCCGATGCGTATCTGGAGGAACAGGTCGGTGAGGGCGGCGCCCTTGACCATGCCGAGCGGTGTCTGGGGGTTCTTGAAGCGCTCAAGTCCCGCCTCGGGCAGCGGGTTGATCGAGATGATCTTCGCGCCCGCGGACTTGGCCTTCTCCAGCGCGGAGAGCATGCGCGGGTGGTTGGTGCCCGGGTTCTGCCCGGCGACGATGATCAGGTCGGCCTTGTGCATGTCCTCCAGGGACACACTGCCCTTGCCGATGCCGATGGTCTCCGCGAGGGCCGAACCGGACGACTCGTGGCACATGTTGGAGCAGTCGGGCAGGTTGTTCGTGCCGAACTCGCGCGCGAAGAGCTGGAGGAGGAACGCGGCCTCGTTGCTGGTACGGCCCGAGGTGTAGAAGCACGCCTCGTCCGGCGACTCCAGGGCCTTCAGCTCCTCGCCGATGATCTGGAAGGCCCGTTCCCAGGGGACGGCCTGGTAGTGGTCGGCGCCTTCCGGCAGGTACATCGGCTGGGTGATACGGCCCTGCTGGCCGAGCCAGTAGCCGCTGCGCCCGGCGAGGTCCTCCACGGAGTGGTCGGCGAAGAAGTCCGGGGTCACCCGGCGTACGGTCGCCTCCTCGGCGACGGCCTTCGCGCCGTTCTCGCAGAACTCGGCCTTGTGCCGGTGGTCGCCCTCGGGCCAGGCGCAGCCGGGGCAGTCGAAGCCGTTCTTCTGGTTGAGCTTGAGGAGGGTCCGCGCGCTGCGGCGGACCCCCATCTGCTGTCGCGCGATGATCAGGGAGTGCGCGACGGCGGGCAGTCCCGCGGCGGCGTGCTTGGGTGCCGCGACCTGCGGCGCGTCCTGGACCGGATCACCTGCGGGCGGCTTGCTGGCCATCGTGCTCTCCTAGAGCTGCGAATTACACACAAATTGGCTACTGTCGACTGTGTACAGTATTCAAGTTTTGCACAGGGCTGTCGGACGGGTATAGACCACCCCCCAGTGAAGCCCATCACCGCCATGCTCGCGGGTCGGGATTGTCAGTGGGGCGTGGCAGGATCGGGTACGTGGCTGAGACAGCGTCGAAGAAGACCCCAGACAACCGTCCTCGCCTGCTCCTCATGGACGGGCACTCCCTGGCGTACCGGGCGTTCTTCGCGCTGCCCGCGGAGAATTTCACGACCGCGACCGGCCAGCCGACCAACGCCATCTACGGCTTCGCGTCGATGCTGGCGAACACCCTGCGTGACGAGGCGCCCACGCACTTCGCGGTCGCCTTCGACGTGTCCCGCAAGACGTGGCGCTCGGAGGAGTTCCCCGAGTACAAGGCGAACCGCTCGAAGACCCCCGACGAGTTCAAGGGACAGGTCGAGCTGATCGGCGAGCTGCTGGACGCGATGCACGCGGACCGGTTCGCGATCGACGGCTTCGAGGCCGACGACGTCATCGCGACCCTCGCCACCCAGGCCGAGGCGGCCGGCTTTGAAGTGCTCATCGTCACCGGCGACCGGGACTCCTTCCAGCTGATCACCGAGCACACGACCGTGCTCTACCCCACCAAGGGCGTCTCCGAGCTGACCCGCTTCACCCCGGAGAAGGTCGAGGAGAAGTACGGCCTCTCCCCCCGGCAGTACCCGGACTTCGCCGCCCTGCGCGGCGACCCGTCCGACAACCTCCCCGGCATCCCGGGCGTCGGCGAGAAGACCGCTGCCAAGTGGATCAGGGAGTTCGGCTCCTTCGACGAGCTGATCGCGCGCGCCGAGGAGGTGAAGGGCAAGGCGGGGCAGAACTTCCGCGACCATCTGGAGTCGGTCAGGCTCAACCGCAGGCTCACGGAGCTGACCTGCACCGTGGAGCTGCCCAAGACCCCCCAGGAGCTGGAGCGGCAGCCCTACGACCGTACGGCCCTGATCTCGGTGCTGGAGCTCCTGGAGATCCGCAACCCCAGCCTCCGCGAGCGGCTGCTGGCCGTGGACCCGGGCGCCGTCGAGGACGAGCCCCCGGCGCCCGCCGCCGGCGTCGAGCTGGACGGCACCGTCCTCGGCTCCGGGCAGCTGACCCCGTGGCTCGCCGAGCACGGCACCGGGCCGCTCGGCATCGCCACGGTCGACACCTGGGCGCTGGGCGCCGGTTCCATCACCGAGGTCGCGCTCGCCGCCGCCGGCGGCGCCGCCGCCTGGTTCGACACGACCCAGCTGGACGAGGCCGACGAACAGGCCTTCGCCGCCTGGCTCGCCGACGACGAGCGGCCCAAGGTCATGCACAACGCGAAGAGCGTCATGCGGGTCGCCCCCGAGCACGGCTGGCGCGTCGGCGGCGTCACGATGGACACCGCCCTCGCCGCCTACCTCGTCAAGCCCGGCCGCCGCTCCTTCGCCCTGGACACCCTCGCCGTCGAATACCTCGGCCGGGAGCTGGCGCCCGCCGCCTCCGCCGACGGCCAGCTCGCCTTCGGCGCCGACGACGAGGCCGAGGCCGACGCGCTGATGACGCAGGCCCGCGCGATCCTCGACCTGGGCGACGCGTTCACCGAGCGGCTCGCCGAGGTCGGCGCTACCGACCTGCTGTACAGGGTGGAGCTGCCCACCTCCGCCCTGCTGGCCCGGCTGGAGCGCCACGGCATCGCCGCCGACCGGGCGCACCTGGAAGCCATGGAGCAGCAGTTCGCGGGCGCCGTCCAGCAGGCCGTGAAGGAGGCGCACGCCGCCGTCGGACACGAGTTCAACCTCGGCTCGCCCAAGCAGCTCCAGGAAGTCCTCTTCGGCGAGCTGGGCCTGCCCAAGACCAAGAAGACCAAGACCGGTTACACCACCGACGCCGACGCGCTCGCCTGGCTCGCCGGCCGGACCGAGCACGAACTGCCCGTCATCATGCTGCGCCACCGCGAGCAGGCGAAGCTGCGGGTCACCGTCGAGGGCCTGGTCAAGACGATCGGCGCCGACGGCCGCATCCACACCACGTTCAGCCAGACCGTCGCCGCCACCGGCCGGCTCTCGTCCACCGACCCCAACCTCCAGAACGTGCCGGTGCGCACGGACGAGGGCCGGGCGATCCGCCGCGGCTTCGTCGTCGGCGAGGGGTACGAATCGCTGATGACGGCCGACTACAGCCAGATCGAACTGCGCGTGATGGCCCACCTCTCCGAGGACGCGGGCCTGATCGAGGCCTTCACCTCCGGGGAGGACCTGCACACCACCGTCGCCTCCCAGGTGTTCGCCGTGGAGCGGGACGCCGTCGACCCCGAGATGCGCCGCAAGATCAAGGCCATGTCGTACGGACTGGCGTACGGGCTCTCGGCGTTCGGCCTCTCCGCGCAGCTGAACATCGAGGCCGCCGAGGCCCGCGGGCTGATGGACACCTTCTTCGAGCGGTTCGGCGGCGTACGGGACTATCTCCAGCGCGCGGTCGCCGAGGCCAGGGCCACGGGCTACACGCAGACGATGCTCGGTCGCCGCCGCTATCTGCCCGACCTCAACAGCGACAACCGCCAGCGCCGCGAGACCGCCGAGCGGATGGCGCTCAACGCCCCCATCCAGGGCACCGCGGCCGACATCGTCAAGGTCGCCATGCTGAACGTGGACCGGGCCGTCCGCGAGGCCGGCCTGACGTCCCGGATGCTCCTCCAGGTCCACGACGAAATCGTCCTGGAGATCGCGCCCGGCGAGCGCGAGGAGGTCGAGGCGATCCTGCGCCGCGAGATGCCGGCCGCCGTCGACCTGCGCGCGCCGCTGGACGTCTCCGTGGGCGTCGGCACCGACTGGGAGTCGGCGGCGCACTGACGGGCGTACCGACCGACGCGCTGACCGACGCGCTGATCGGCGTGCTGACCAGGCGTACGGATCCGGCGCGCCGATCCCTGTGCCGCGTGCCGACGGCGCGGCTCACCCGGGTGGGGCACCGGCCCGGGTGAGGCCCGCGCCCCCCGGACGACCCCCAGGTGGCGAACTGGTGAAAACCGGTCGCGACCGGTGTTGTCGCACAGGGAGTTGACGTAGGGTCGCCGGTGCCCAGGCGCGGGGAGCGCGCATTGTCATTCACCGGGGAGGGACCAGACGTATGGCAGTGCCATTCGGCAGCCGACTGCGCAGAGGAGCCACCACCACCGCGGTGGCCGCCGTGGCCATCGCGGCACTCTCCGCCTCCCAGGCGCCGGGCGCCGTCCTCGGACTGCCCGGCGGTGGTACGCAGGCCGCCGACGCCACCACCACGCCACCCGGTACGCCCGCGACCGGCAACTCCCCGTACTACACGGACCTTCCGCCGCTGAACCCGCCGGACAAGCCGCTGGTGTCCATAGACCTGCCGGCGGCCGTGGGCGACGTCGAGGCGGGGATACCCGCCACGGTCCTCGACGCCTACAAGAAGGCGGAGCAGGCCCTCGCGGAGACCAGGCCCGACTGCCGGCTGCCCTGGCAACTGCTCGCCGCGATCGGCAAGGTCGAGTCCGGCCAGGCACGCGGCGGCGCGGTCGACGCCGACGGCACCACGACCGCCCCGATCCTCGGGCCCGTCCTCAACGGCGTCGGCTTCGCCAACATCTCCGACACGGACAACGGCGCGTACGACGGCGACTCGACGCACGACCGGGCCGTCGGTCCGATGCAGTTCATCCCCTCCACCTGGGCCACCTCGGGCCAGGACGGCAACGGGGACGGCCGCAAGGACCCCAACAACATCTACGACGCGGCCCTCGCGGCCGGGTACTACCTCTGCGGGAAAGGACGCGACCTCACGGTCGACGCCGACCTGGACGCGGCGATCCTCAGCTACAACCACTCGCGGGAGTACCTGAACACGGTCCGGTCGTGGCTGGAGTACTACCGCAAGGGCACCCACGAGGTGCCGGACGGCACCGGCGTCCTGCCCAGCACCGACAGCCCCACCGGGACGGTCCCGACGACGCCCGCCGGGCCGCCGTCGACGCCGGGTACCCCGCCGCCGACGTCCCCGGGCACCCCGCCGCCCACCAAGCCCCCGACGACGCCCCCCACCACACCTCCGACGACGCCGCCGACCAAGCCGCCGACCACGCCCCCGACGAAGCCGCCGGCGTCGAAGCCGCCCGTCGTCAGCCACGTCGAGAAGGCCGGCACGGGTACGTTCACCACGGTCGCCGGGAGCCTGTTCCCCGGGCGGGCCGCGGTCCGCGCCGAGGACAAGGCGGGCAAGCCCGTCGCCAAGGTCGAGATCACCTTCACGATCGCCGGCGACACGGACGCCCGGTTCGTCCCGGACGCCACGACCGTCACCGTCGTCACCGGCACGGACGGCATGGCGATCGCGCCGCAGCTCAAGGCCGGTGAGAAGGCCGGTACGTTCGTGGTGCGCGCCACCCCGTCCTCGGGCCAGGTCCCCGGCGTCACCTGGACCACGACCGTCACGGCCCGCCCGGCCGACGCGTTGGCCAGGACCGGCGGCGAGGACCTCACGGCCGTCGCGGGCGCCGCGTTCGCCGCCCCGGTCCAGATCAAGGCCACGTCCAACGGCACGGCCGTCCCCGGGACCGGCGTCACCGCCTCGGTGATCACCTCTGCCGCCGACCCCACCGCCCCGGCCGGCGGGCCGTACTTCAAGGCGGCCGACGGCAGCAAGCTCCGCACCCTGACCGGCCTCACCACCGGCGACGACGGGGTCCTCCAGCTCCCGGACCTCTTCGCGGACACCGATGCCGGAACGTTCGTGCTGCGCCTCCGGACGGACAACGGAGTGACCCTGGACATCACCGTCAAGGTCACCGCCGCGCCGCCCACCACCCCGCCGCCCACCGACCCGGGCACCCCGTCGGGCGAGCCCTCCGGGACCCCGTCCTCGTCGCCCTCCACCCCGGCGGCATGACCGCACGGACCACGTCGCACCGCCGCCCCCGCGTCCCTCCGGACCCGGGGGCGGCGGTGCGTGCGGGGGACGACCACCCGCTCACCGCCGGTCGTTCAACCGCCGCGTCGCGACCGCCGCCGACGGATCCTCCGGCCACGGATGCCGGGGATAACGCCCCCGCAACTCCGCCCGCACGGCCCGGTAGCCGTCCCGCCAGAACGACGCCAGATCCGCCGTCACCGCAGCGGGACGCCCGGCGGGCGACAGCAGATGCACCAGCACCGGCACCCCCGCCACCCTCGGCGTCTCCCGCAGACCGAACAACTCCTGGAGCTTCACGGCCAGGACGGGCTGCGGCCCGCCGTACTCCACCCGGACCCGCGACCCGCTCGGCACCTCGATCCGCTCCGGCGCCAGCTCGTCCAGCCGCGACGCCTCGCCCGTGGACCAGGGCAGCAACCGCCGCAGCGCCTGCCCCGCGTCGAGCCGCGCCAGGTCCGACCGCCGCCGCGCCCGTGACAGTTCGGGCTCCAGCCACTCGTCCGCCCGCTCCAGCAGCGCCGCGTCCGACACGTCGGGCCAGCCCCCGCCCACCACCCGGTGGAGGAAACCGAGCCGCTCCCGCAGCCCCTCCGTGTCCCGCGTCCAGCGCAGCAGCCCGAGCCCCTCCCGCCGCAGCCCGTCCAGCAGGGCCGCCCGCACCAGCCGGCCGTCCGGCTTCCTCAGGGGCCGTACGGACAGTTCCACCGCCCCCAGCCGCTCCACCCGCCGGGCCACCACGTCACCGTCCTCCCAGCGGACCTCCTCGCCCTCGGAGCGCAGATGCCCGGCGGCATCGCGCGCCGTCGGCTCGTCGATCACCGCCGCCAGCCGCACCCGCGCCGCCACCGCCGTGGCCGGCCGGTCCGCGACCGCCACC